>JABWBG010000055.1 GCA_013360575.1 Caldilineales bacterium | reverse complement strand
AATCCCGCGCCCAGCGTGCGCCGGTACGCGGCCCACTCTCCGGCCGCGGCCCAGCGGGAGAGGGTGGGCAGCGCGGCCAGCGAGATCGCCACCGCCACCAGCCCGTGCGGCAATTGATAAAGGGTCGTGGCCTGGCGCATGTAGGCCAGGCTGCGCTCTCCTGTGCTGTTGGCCAGCCGCGTATCGATGCCCCCCTGCACGATGCCCGCTGCCAGCGAGAGCAAAATCGGCAAATATAGCAGCCAGATGCGGCGCAGAGCCGGATGGCGCAGGGTGGCGGTCAGGCGCAGGCCCAGCCCCCGCAGTTCGGGCAGGCGCAGGCCCAGTTGGATCAGGCTGCCCAGCAGCACGCCCACGGCCAGAGACTCGATACCCAGCCGCCGGTGCAGCAGGGGCACGGCCAGGATCACGCCCAGATTGTACAGGCCATCGCCCAGGGCCACGAGGGCAAAACGTTGGCGGGCAAAGAGGATGGCAGCCAGCGCGCCCGACGCGCTGAACATCCACACCGCCGGCGCGGTCAGCCGCATCAGCCGCACCGCCGCGGCCTGGTATTCCCCCGGCAGATCCTGGCCCAGCAGGGCCACCAACTGCGGCGCCCACACCTCCACGCCCAGCACCGCCAGCGCGGCCACGCCCGCCAGCACGGTGAACAGCGCGCCCGCGGCCTGGGCAAATTCGATCCTGCGCTCAGGCCGGTGGTAATCGCTCAGCACCGGCACCAGCGCCGCGGACAGCATGCCCCCCACCAGCAGGTCATACAGCATCTTCACCACGAACTCGGCGGTGCGAAAGGCAGACACCAGCCCCGTGGCCCCGAAATAGTGGGGGATGACGATCTCGCGCACCAGCCCCAGCGTCCGGCTGAGGATGTTGCCCAGGCTGAGGAGGGCGGCGTTGCGCGCCACCGAGGGCTGCGGTTCCATCTCCGCCGGGCCAGGATCAGCCATGCGTGGGGGAGGCCTGGGGCGCGTAGCGCTGCACGATGGCGGCGATGATGGCCGAGGTGGAGCGGCCGGGCGCCAGATCGACAAACGCCACCCGGCCGCCGAGCGTCTCCACCACCGCGGCTTCGGGCGGGCGGGGGCCGTCGGGGCGATTCCAGTCCGCGCCCTTCACATACACATCGGGGCGGATGGCGGCCACTTCGGCCCGGCAGTCCTCGCCATCGAACAGGATGAGGGCGTCGACGCAGCGCAATGCTGCCAGCAGCGCGGCCCGCTCCTCCTGCGGCAGGATGGGGCGCAGCGGCCCCTTGCGCGCCCGCGTGCTGGCGTCGCTGTTCACCGCCACCAGCAGACGGTCGCCCAGCGCCCGCGCGGCCTGCAGATAGTGCAAATGCCCGGCGTGCAGCAGATCGAAATGCCCGTTGGTGAAGACAACGACCTGGCCTGCCGCCTGCCATGTCGCGGCCAGGCGGGCTGCCGCGTTCACCTCCAAGATCGGCGCGTTCATGTCCATGCCCGGCATTGTACCCCCACGCCCACGTTCGGCCAAGTGTTCAGTGTTCAGTGTTCGGTGTTCGGTGTTCGGTGTTCAGTGTTCAGTGTTCAGTTTGCTGAAAAGCCACGATAGGAACAGATTTTGCAAATTCATAACAGGTCTGTTCTGTTGCTGTCATCGATTTACCTGTCAGGATCCTGGATAGCCATCGAAAAGCGATCGGGTGACGTTTGGCATAATCGCGCAATTCTCTGGCCGCATCCTCTTCTGAAAGCACGCGGGCGCGGGCTGAAAGGGTGCGCCGCTTCACGGTGATGAAGACAGCGGAGTTTTGTGTGATATTCAAGAGCCAATCTGACTTATGACCAAATCCAGAAGCGACAATGTAGATATTGCTTATTTTGTCATGTCGTATAACTTCTATCACACTCTGGCGTTTTATGCCGCTTTTTCTTCCTGTATGCGTCAGCAATAGAAAACGTTCGCCTAATAACCAACCAAGATGAAAGCGATAGAATAAAATCGGCAATCGTAATGCCAAACGCAACAATTTATGTGGTTTTTTTCTATTAATCGACATTGTATGATATTTTCCTGATAACAGTTCGCCTGATGTGTCATTGCCAGGGCGACCGCAGGTCGCAAGCGAAGCAATCTCCAAGATGGTTTTTCGGTTTTATGGATATTAAATCAGCGTTTGGGATTGCTTCGTGGCTATAAATCCTGGTAATGACAGAATAAGGTGAAATAGTAACAGTTCACCTGATGTGTCATTGCGAGTGCAGCGAAGCAATCTCCCAGGTGGCTCGTCAATTTTTGGGGGGTTAAAGCAACGTTGGGGATTGCTTCGGGGCTATCGCCCCTCGCAATGACAGAATAAGGTGAATTGTTACGTGAAATATTACTGGAAATCCTTTACTGCTTCAATCCATCCCGCAACCGATTTGCGAGACGCGCTAACTCTCCCAACTCCGATTCATTCAGACACGATCACGCCGCGCAGAAGAGAGGTTGCATGCTGGCGATCAGGCGGTTGACCCGGTTCGAGCGATACGGTGCTAGCGGTCGGTCAGGCGGCTGCGGAGCCATGTTGCGTCCTTGTGATCAGAAAGAAAGGCAGCGGAACAGTGTAAACGTAGCACGATCTATGCACAAGGCGCAAACAGGTCGTCAGGTCGTCAGGTCGTGGCGGACGGGAGGACGGTCTATGTCATGCCGGATGATGGGTGATGGGCGGAGTGTCCACTTCCAGACCTTTGGGCGCGGAGAGCGTGAGGACAGACTCGATGTGCGACACGTGCAAGGGCGTCCAGGTTCGCCGAATCACCAGGCGCCAGGCTACTTCGAGCAGCCTGGCGCCTGGCCTGATTGAGAAGACTGTTTCGTTTTCCAGAAGCCCCGGCTGGCAACCGGACAGGGAATGGACGCTACCGCAAGAGCAGCGGCAGGTAATGGCGCTGCGACACCCTGGCCTGCACCTGCACCGTCACCCGCTCGCCGGGCGCGGCAGCGCTGGTGAAGCTGATGAGGCCGGTATATTCGCCGGGAGGCAGGCCGCTGTCGTTGAAGTGTACGGTGATCTCGTCCGACGTCTGGCCGTTGATCGCGCTCAGTTCCACCCAGGCCGGCATCGTTGGCACCTGCCAGTCAATCGGGTTGAGGAGATTCTGGTTATCAATCGCCAACCTGACGCTGGTCATCCCCTTGGCCGGGTCGAACAGAATCTTCGCCGGGGTCACCGACAACCCGTTCGGTATGATGATCTCCGAAGGATCGGCCACGACTGTGACTTGGATGCTGTCCGTAGCAACTCCGCCCTGGCCGTCGTCGGCCCGGAAGGTAATCGTGTGTGTGCCGGTGCTCAGGGTGGAGATAGCCACCTCTGCCCCGTTACCTAACAGCCCGTCCCGATCTGAGGTCCAGGAAAGCTGGCTGTCGTCCATGGTGCCGGTGTCAATGTCGTAGGCCAGGCCTTCCAGGCTCAGGGTCTGACTGAGGACGATGGTGATCGGGCCGCTGGGAGTGGTGATCTCGGCGGTTGGGATGCGGTTGGGCACAGTGAAGGGCGCGTCGGATGTGTCGCTGGCGGTGTGGATGCCATCGCTGACCCAGACCCGGAGGCGTGCCTGGACGCCGCCGGGGAGATTCTCTGCCGGCAGGGCGGCGTTGGTGGCGGTGATGTTCTGGCCCACCAACCTCCAGGTGGCGCCGTTGTCGGCGCTGTACTGGATGAAGAAGGTGAGCGGGTCGTTGTCCGAGTCGCTGGCTGTCCAGGTGACGGTGATCGGGTCGCCGGTCAGCAGCTCGCCGCCATTCGGTGCGAGCAAGGTCACGGTGGGCGGGTTCGCTCCGGCAGTCACGCTCTTGAGCAGCGCGCCCCCCGGCCCTTCGATGTCCACGCGGTTGCTGCCGGCCACATAGGGCGCCAACTCGCTGATCGCGAGCGCGTCGACGTTGCGATCCTCCTCGCCGCTGCGCGGGCCGCCCTCAACTGGGTCGGGGGTGAAGGGATAGCGCGCCAGCTCCGTCCCGGCGCTGCTGCGCAGCACGATGGCGTAGGGTCCGGGGATGCGCGGATCGAGGTCGCCGCTGTCGGGGAAAACCAGGAGCGGTTGCAGGCTGACCGAGATCTGCCCCGTGGCGGAGATGATCGAGCCGATCACCAGCAGGCGGTCGGTTGGGTTGAGGACACTGCGGTCGGCGGCGGCGCTGACCGGATTGCTCTGGAAGTAGTCCATGAGGGCTTCGTACGTGTAATCGCTGATCCACTCGTTGGGGCAATAGGTCATGACATCGGTCCAGGAGGGGTCGTAGATGGCTTTGGTCTTGCTGTCAAAGCCGTAGATGGCGCTGTTTCCGAAAAGAGCGGGGCTGATGCGTCCATTGGGGTGGGGGTAAACTAGGTCCGGATTTAGCTCATTCCCGCTACAGGCAACATGTCGGCGGCCGTAGGAATGGCTCATCTCGTGGGCGCCGTACCAGTCGCCATACCTGGGCTCGGTGTACCAGGGGGAAAAGTTGCTGGATAGGCCGGTCGGCCCGGAAGCGACAAAGGAGGGAACCACGCTGCAGCCTCGCATCCAGACGCCGGCATCGTCCACCATGCCATAGTAGTGGGCGCCATTTGGAGCCTGAAGGAATCTGTACTGAAAATCCAAGATTTGGTTGACCTTAAGGCATGTAGGGCTGAGCAAGCCCAATACAGGGTCCATTATGGCCATGCCGCCCTCAAGCTTGGCCCACGAGAGATTGAGTTTGCTCAACGGAAAAGCCCGTTGGAGCCAGCTTGCCATCTGAAAGACATCCGAGACCGGCGGGTAGTAAGTCGTGCCTTGCCAGTAGTAGCCATAGCGGACGATCTTCACAGTGACCGGGGGCACCGGCTCGAAGGAGATGCTCTGAGAGATGACGTTGTTGTCGTATTTGGTCTCAACGACGTTGTGGGGGGCAGGGTTCACGGTGCCGGTCAGGAAGACTCCCCCCTCCTTGGCGCCATTTGGCAGCTCGAAAAGGAAGGCGTGGTTGAGCATCGCACGATCGGGCGAGGGGCGCACAACAATTAACCCTACGGGGGCATTGATCGGCTTCAGGGTAAAGGGCAGACCACCGCCGTACGGCACCACCCACAGTGATGCAGTCGTTATGGCGGCGTTGCCGGTGGAGTGAACGTGCAAGCGGACAAAGGTGCGCTTGTTCGCCACCAGGCGCACGCTGTTGTTCAAGTCCTGAACGGTCTGAACTATTTCCAGCTTATCGGCGATCAAGTCAATGGGGGCAGGTGTCTTGGTTGGCGTAGCGGTCGGCGTGCGCGTGGATGTCGGTCTGGGCGTGGACGTCGGTCTGGGCGTGGCGGTGGGCGTGGGGGTGCGCGTGGGCCTGCTGGACGTGGGGGTGGGGGTGCGCGTCGGCGTGCGCGTCGGCCTGGTCGTGGCGGTGGGCGTGCGCGTCGGCGTGCGCGTGGGCGTGGCCGTGGCACAGATCACCGTGTCGTTGGCGGCTGCCTGCACCTGCACAGGCGGGACTCTGACCAATGTGCCGGTGGCGGTGTTGTTGATCGCGGCGCCGTTCGCCACGCCGGCGTTCACCCTCACCCGGAAGGTGATGGTCGCCTGGTTGTTCGGGGCCAGGGGCGACAGATTGCCCGACCACTCGATGCGCTTGAGGCCGGCGTTGTAGATGGCGCCGCCTGTGGCTGAGCCGGCCACGTAGGTGACATTGGCCGGCAGCGGGTCGATGATCGTGGCGGGGAGGGACGGCGTCGTGGAAGCCGACGTGTTGGTCAAGACCACCTGGTAGGTGATTTCGCTGCCGGGGCAGAGCGGCGCCGTGTATTGCGACGTCTTGGTGATGGTGGCGCTGTATCCCACCTGGGCGCTGACCGGCGCGGCCGCCAGCAGCCACAGCAGCGCCAGAGAGAGCGCGATACGATAAGGGGTCTTGCAGACGGTACGAACGGTTCTCATGGGAAGCCTCCTTGCCTGACGAGCCTATTGATCGGGTATGGCCCTGATCATCCGAATGGATTGAACCAGATTGGACGCGGCAAGGTAATGTCCAAAAGGTATATCTTTTGGTACACAAAAGGCTCCGCCCACCCCTTTTCGTTTTCGACGGGGTGCGCTATCATTCCGGATCACGAATGGATACCTCGCTCCTTTTCGGCGAATGGCTCAAACGTCGCCGAAAATCGCTCGATCTGACGCAGGGCCAGCTGGCGCAGCGGATCCATTGTTCGCTCAGCGCGATCAAACGGATGGAGGCCGGCGACCTGGCCCCTTCGCGCCAACTGGCGGAAGGGATCGCCTGCGCGCTCGACGTGCCCGCCCACGCACAGGCGGCGTTCATCGCCTTTGCGCGCACACCCCACGCCACCGCATCCGCCGATGCCTTCGAAGCACCCTCCCCGCTGGCGCCGCCCGCCAAGCGCTTTCACCTGCCGGCGCCGCTCACCGGGTTGGTGGGGCGCGAACGCGAGGTCCAGGCCATGTGCCTGTTGCTGCGCAAACCGCACGTCCGCCTGATCACGCTCACCGGGCCGCCCGGCGCCGGCAAAACCCGGCTGGCCTTAGCGGCGGCGGAACGCCTGGAATCGAGTTTCCGCGATGGCGTCTGCTTTGCGCCGCTGGCGCCGATCAGCGATCCCGCGCTCGTCGTTTCGGCCATCGCTCGCGCACTGGAAATCAGCGAATCGTCCGGTAGGGATTTGCTCGCCGTTCTACGTGAATTCCTGTGCAACAAATAACTGTTGCTGGTGCTGGACAATTTCGAGCAGGTCGTTGCCGCAGCGCCGCTCGTCACCCAATTGCTCGGCGCTGCGGCCGGGGTCAAGGCGGTGGTCACGAGCCGCGCCGTTTTGCACGTGTACGGCGAGCATGAATTTCCGACGCCGCCGCTCCAGCTTCCCGACATTCACCATCTGCCGCCGCTGACCGCGCTCGAAGGTTACTCCGCCGTCGAGTTGTTCGTCGAACGCGCCCAGGCTGTGCAGCCCCGCTTCGAACTGACGGAAGCGAACGCACGCCCGGTCGCCGAAATCTGCGCCTGGCTGGATGGCCTGCCCCTGGCCATCGAAATGGCGGCAGCGCGCATCCGCTGGCACGCGCCGCCGCTCCTGCTGGCGCAATTGCGGTCGCGCCTGGAAGGCTTGACCGGCGGCCCGCTCGATCTCACGCCTCGCCAGCAGACGTTGCGCGGGGCCATTGCCTGGAGCCACGATCTGCTCACCGCCGAGGAGCGCGACTTGTTCCAACATCTGGCAGTTTTCGTCGAGAGCTGCACGGTTCAAGCCGTTGCCGCCATCTGGGGCCAGCGCGACGCCGAACGCACGCACTCGCTGCTGCGCAGTTTGGTGGACAAGAGTCTGCTCCGGGTCGAAGTCAGCGGCGATGCGGTGGACCGCTTTGCCATGCTCGAAACCATCCGCGAATATGCGCTCGAACAATTGCAGCATACGGGGCTGCGGGATGCTGTGCGCGCACGTCATGCGGACTATTTTTTGCAGCGGATCGAAACACTGTCGCCCTACGTCAGGCGCGGGAGCGAGCGCCAGATCGCGACGCTGGCGGAAATCGATGCGGACTACGCCAACATGCGTGCGGCGATGCAGTGGGCCATCGAATCCGCAACCGACCCGGTCCTGGGCCTCCGTTTTGCAGTGGCGTTGAATCACTACTGGGAAACGCGTGGGTATTACGGACAGGCGCATCGGCTCAGCCTGGGGGCATTGGCGCGCGCGACCGAACCATCGGCGTTGCGCGGCCAGGTGTTGGCGCAGACGAGCTTGACCGCCCACTGGCTCGGCGATCATGCGCGGGCGATGGCCTTGCTGCAAGAGGCAATTGCGATCTATGAGCAGTTGGGCGATGAAGACGGCCTCGCTTTTGCGCTGCAGCATCTGGGCATCCAATATGGGATGCAACGCGACTATGCCGCCGCCGCGCAGCAGTTTCAACGCGCCCTCGAAATCTATCGGCGCCTTGCCAAGCCCGATTCGCTTGCCGGCACGTTGGGCAACCTGGGCCTGGCGCTGTTGCGCGCGCACGAGACCACGCGCGCCAGAGAGGCGCTGACGGAAGCCCTGGCGGTGAACCGCGGCCTGGGCGATTTGAATGCCATCGGGCACAATCTACAGAATCTGGCGGAGATTGCGCGGGCGCAAGCCGAGTGGGAACAGGCGGAGAAGCTGTTGCGCCAGGCGCTCGCCGCCTTCAAGCAAATCGGGCATCAGCGCAGCATCGGCCATGCGGTGCGAGAATTGGGCGAGGTGATGATCGAGTGCGGTCAACACGCCCAGGGCGTGCGGCTGCTGGCCGTCGCCCAAGCGATGTATGCCGCCATCGGCGTGCAAGCGGACGAGCGGGCCGGACGCGAAGGCGAAGCGATGCTCGACAGGGCGCGCGCAGCCCTGGGACATGAGCAAGTCGAACGCTTGTGCGCCGAAGGTACGGCGATGCCATTGTACACGGTGTGGGAGAGTTTGCGCCTCGCCTGAAAATCGTCTTGGATCGCGCGGACGATTTGTCCCGTTGAGCAGGCAATCGCGGTCTGCTATGCGCCACATGCTCTCACCGTTATCAGCGCGCCATCAGCGGCAGGTAGACTTTGCCAGGAGGCGCGCCGTCTTCCAGGATCTCGAACATCACCTGCCCGTTCTCGATGGCAAGTTCGTATTCGAAACCCGGCGGCAGGCCGCTGATCTCCACGCTGTCGAACGCGCCGGCGACGGCGCCCGCCGCCGTCAGGAAGGTGAAGGTATCTCCCCGGCGAGGGACATAGCCGCCCCTGAAGTCGAGCGCCAGCACGCCGTCCAGGTTGGCCGCGCCGGTCACGGCCAGACTGCCGTACTGCCCCGGGCCGTTGCCGGTCACGGGGATTTCCAGCCGGCCGGCCGGGCCGATGGTCAACGTGCCGGAAATCGCCAGCGTCGGCGTAGCCGACGCCGTCGGCGTGGGAGCCTGGGGTTGCGACGCCGCAAGGGCGGCCAGCGGCGTGTTCACCTGGATGCCGGGGACCAGCACGCCGTCGTTTTGCAGGCCGAGAAAATTCACCGCCAGCGTGCCCGTGCCGGTGATCACCCCGTTGGGCGTGATGTACGTGCCGTTGGTCGCCACCAGCGCGTTGTTCTTCATCTCCACCAGCCCCGTGCCGCCGCCCACTGCCCCGACCGTCAGCACATCCAGGGCGCGCACCATGCCGCCATCCACCGTGATCGAGCCGTCGCCGCTCAGACCGGCCTGGCCGAGTTGGATGTTCCGGCAGCGGAACAAGCCGCCGTCGTCCAGCGAGACGCCGCCGTCGTATGCCTGGCCGATGACGCACAGGCCGGCCGCCGGGTCTACCACATCCAGTTGGGTCGGGTGTGCGGTGTTCGCCGCCCCCCACAGGATCGCCGCCCCTTCGCCATCTTGCCTGATGATCAGGTTGCCTTCGATGCCGCCGCGGGCGGCGTTCCACAGGGCCAGCAGGTTGGCGCTGCCCGGCCCGCCGACGAAGACATCGCCCAGCACGTCCATCTCGGAGGGGCCGCCAGTGGGGTGACGGCCGTCTACCCGCAGCTCGCCGTTGGTAAGGTGCACATCCTGGCCGACGTACAGGCTGCCGCCGTCCAGCACCTCGACCGAGCCAAAGTCGGTCTGTCCCACGAACAAGCTGCCCTGGAGCGCCCACAGCGCCGGCTGACCGGTGACGGCGCTGATGCTGTTGACGGTCACTTGCGAATCTTCGCTGAGCACGCCCCAGCTCACATAGGCGTCGTTCGAATTGACGCGGCCGCCGTACTGGATATCCAGGGTGCCGCTGATGCCGTAGCCCACGGCGATGTTGCCGGTCTCCCACAACGACCCGTCGCCGCCCACATCGGCTGTGCCGGTTCCCGTGGCCAGCAAACCGCCGATGCGCGCTTCCGCGCTGGTCAAATGCCCGCCGGCCGTCACAAACAGTTCGCCCGCGCCTTCATCGCCAATGGTCAGGCGGCCCGTGCCGTTCAAACTGGTACCGTTGCCCAACACCTGCAAACGGGCGAGGGGCGGATTGGAGGGATTGGCGGGCGGCGAGCCGCCGACGATGGCGTGAATCATATTACCCGCGCCCGAAGTGATTCTCACCGTTCCCCCCTCATTGACGGTCAGCGCCGGTTCATCCACCGAATCGTCCAGCAGGTTCAGGGCCAGATTCTGGAAATCCACCGTGTTGGTGCCCGAGATGATCATGCGACCCATGGGGAAGGTGGTCAGCGGCGCGGCGGCGGCCAGGACGCTGGCATCCACGGCATACTGCCCGCTGAGGGCGAAGATGACCGTATCGCCGGCGCCGGGGTCGCCCTGCGGGTCCCAGTTCGTGACCACGTGCCAGGCGCCGCCGTTGGGGTTGATCCAGTGATAGGCGTTCGGTGCGAGCAGGAAGGCGCGGGTCTGGCCGCCGATAGCGCCAAAACCGGTGATCTGTCCCCGCTCGTTGACGCTCCTGGCCGAGTGCAAGACCCAACCGGAATTGGCCGGGATCAGGGTATTGAGGTCCTGCATCTGCCCATCCTGCCAAAGCACGGCTTGTCCTCCCGATTCGCCAACGATCAGCCCGGCGTCATTGATGTCGTAGGCGATGCTCTGGCTGCCGCCCAGGTCGTGCATGGCGCCATCCCACAAGAAGGCGTGAAATGCAGTGCCGCCCACCCGCGAAAAGCCGACGACCTGGCCGTGATTGTTGATCGCCTCCGCCTCGCTGAGATCGCCGCCCAGGGTGCCCAAATCCTGCATTCCGCCGCCCTGCCATAAAAAGGCGTGAAAATTGGCCGAGGCGTCATACGAGCCGCCGACCACTTGCCCGGCGTCGTTGATGCCATAAGCGGCGCTGATGGCGGGCCACGCCGGGTCCAGGTCGCCCAGGTCCACGATCCCGCCGCCGCTGCCCCACAGGACAGCGTGAGAAAGATAAGTGTCCGATGTGCAACAGGCATACCCTACCGCCTGCCCGGAGGCGTTGATCTCGAAAGCATAGCTATTTGGCCCGCCCAGCGTGCCCAGGTCCTGCATCCCGCTACCCTGTTGCCAGCGGAAGGCGTGGTTATTGAATTGCGCATCGACGACCGACCCCCCGACCACCTGCCCGGCGTCGTTGATGTCGTAGGCCCAGCTCCCCCGCCCGCTGAGGTCGCCCAGGTTGGTCATGGTCCCGTCATCCCATAGAAAGGCGGTCAGATACGAACCGCTTTGCGAAGCGCCGACCACCCGGCCATCTTCGTTGATGCCCATGCCTTTGGTGGTCGCGCCGCCCAGCGTACCCAGGTCGGTGATGGTGTAGCGAGGTTGGGCAGCCGGGGCAGTCTGTCCACCTGCCGCCGCCGCCGATTCAGCCTGCGGCGCGGCTGCGGGCGGCGCCAGCAGCGAGAAAAAGACAAGGATGACCGCAAACCATGTTTGGGTGTGCTTTTTCATGCAACTCGCCTCCTCTGTTTTCCTTGCGTGTTTCAATCTGTGACGATGGCAACCTGTCCGGCCAGTTCTTGTGATGGCATTCCCATCAGATTCTCCTTTGCTTACGGTTTCCTCGCAAACGTCAGATACAGCGCAAACGCACCCGTCGCCGTGAACGCGCCTGCCTCGATAGCCTGCAGGATGTCTGCGCTGTCGGTGGCGGCGTAATACCAGCGGGCATCCGCTTCCGTGCCGCCGCCCGCCAGGATGATTTCGAGGGTCAGGTTGAACCAGCGGTCGTCGGCAGCGGGCGCGTGGTAGAGTTTCGACAGTTCCAGGTAATTCTGCTGTTTTTCATGGCGATAGGGCGGGAAGACGTGCATAGCGCGGTCGTTCAGACGCACGTCGTACACATCCAGCCCGGACTGGGTAGCCAGCAACGGTACGCGCACGCCGACGGTATCATCGCCGCGCCCCAACGCCAGTTTGCCCTTGCGGTTGAGCTGGCTGATGCGGTAATGCTCCCGATGCCAGGCTTCGTCTCGTTTGTCCTCATGGATAGTGTCGTAGCTGGTGATGGCGCCGCTTTCGGTGTATTCGGCGGCGAAGAAGACCCCGCCCGGTTTCAGCACGCGGGCCATTTCGCCGACTACAGTGGGCGCGGCGCGGACATGGGTCAGGACGGTCTGGCACACCGCCCCATCGAAGGCGCCCTCCGCAAATCGCAGTTGGTGGGCGTCGCCCTGCTCGAAGTGCAACTGCGCTAACTCATGACGTGCGGCGAATGCGGTCGCATCGGCCACCGGATCGGCTTCGAAGTCCACGCCGGTGATGTGCAGGTCGGGCCGGAGTTCGGCCAGGAGCAAGGAGAGGCCGCCGTTGCCGCAGCCCACGTCGAGGATGTGGCCGTTTGGCGGAAAATCCAACAGCGGCAGGATGACGCGCTGAAAATAGTCCATGTTCCAAAAGGTTTTCATCCGCAGCCGCAGAAAACGGGCGGTTTCATCATCTATCCAGGGGTTGTGGGCTGGGGCAGGTTGTTCGCTCATGGGTCAAGCCTCCTGTCCATTTCATGTTCGTAAGTTGTGGGGTTGGGGCCGGTTGTGGAGTGATGGCGTCTCCAGACAGACCAGCATCAGGCGAACACGGCGACCAGGCCGGCCTGGAAGGCCGGTGCAACCACCGCACAGTGCGTGCAGTTGGGGAACGTCTGATAGGTCAACTGAAAGCCGGCATAGCGCCGGCTTTCCAGGGCCGACAAGAATCGTTCCAGAAACGGCCATTCATAGTCGTTCAGTTCCGGTTCGCCATAGGCCAGATAGAGGCGAACCGCCAGACTGTCGTGTCGAGCCGCAAAGCGTTGCTCGTCGTCGAGGATCGCGCCCTGGCCGTGCGGCAGATCGGGGCTGATGGCCACATACCGCTGAAACAAATCTGGTTGCTGAAACAGCGCATACAAAGCAAAGAGGCCGCCCCAGGAGTGTCCGAGCAAGGTTCTGCCGGCCGTATCGGCTCGATAGTTGGCTTCGATCAGGGGAACCAGGTCGCGCTGGATGAATTGCAAAAACCGGTCGGCGCCGCCTGAAGCGACACGATCGGCGACCGGAAACATCTCCTGAATGAACCGCTCTGCGCCTTCATCACGCAGCGGCAGAAAATCCCGCATGCGCAGGTGCATGACCTGCGCATGGCTTTCGGCCAGCGAACCGCTCACCGGATAGCCGATGCCCACGATGATCGCATCGGGCAGTTCGTTGCAGAAAGGGACGCGAATGTTCATCGCCCGCACCATTTCCACCACCAGCGCAAAGTTCAGGTTGGCGTCCAACACGTAGATCACCGGATAGGTCTGCTCCGGGCGTGTGTGATAATGAAATGGCAAGGCGACGGAGATCTGATAGTCCTGATTGACTGCCGCGGCGTGCAACGTGCGCACTTCGGTCGCCGGAATAGTCGCCAGTGGATAGTGAGTCAAGGTCGTCATCGAATTCCTCCTCCAGAAAACGAATCGAGAGAACAGCGTCGCGCGTTCGAATCCTTGTGAACTGACGAACGCGCCAGGCTTATGCCCCGCTTGATATGACGGGAAAACCGAAAGCCGGTTGCGATCCCCAGATTACTTCCACGATCCGTACGGATGGGTCTCCAAGACAACCGGCGACTCATTGGGTGCTAACGAGCGATCGGGGTATGCACAAGCATCACTGGGCATGATGTTTCCTTTGTTCTTTGGGGTTTGCGCACGTTATGCCCGCGGCCTGGGCTGCGGCGCCAGATTCTCCTTGCCGAATTTGCGCACGAGGAAAATGGCGATGACCCACGGCAGGATGCCGTATAACGTCTGCGCGGCGTAGTTGTTGGACGACAGCACGAGATACGACTGCACCGCGTTGCCCCAGCCGTGCAATAGGATCATCAGCCAGACGCTTTCGGTGTTGTTGTACAACCACGTGTTGACGATCGTCCAGCCGACGATGCCGAGCGTCAGCCCGATCAACGAGGCGATCATCGGCGCGATGCCCGCGGCGAGGTTGTAGTAGATGATGAACGGAAAATGCCATACGCCCCACAGGAGGCCCAAGATCCAACTGGCTTTTTCGGCGGTGTAGCGGCTTTGCAGACGCGGCAGGGCAAACCCGCGCCAGCCCGGCTCCTCGGCGATGCCCGTGAAGACGAGCATGTAAAGGAAGAACGGGAGGAACGACCCGATGGGCAGTTTCGCGGCGTAATCCATTTTGCCGCCCGTGGAGAGCAGACCGAATCCGAGGCTGACCAACGCCAGCGCCAGCGGAATCCCGAACGCGGCGAGATACCACTTCGCTTCGACCTTCCATAGGGTTGACCTGCGCCACAGATCTTTCACGCCGTCCGAACCTTCGACGACGCGCGTGACGATGAGCGCGGCGAACAACGGTCCCGCCCCGAGCGTGAACAGGAGGTAGACCAGCGCCTGCGCGGAGTTCAATCGTCCGCCCAGCAGGTCGAGGAAGTATTGGAAGTTGGTCTCGTTGCTGAGCGACATACCCTGCGCGGGCGCGAGGAAGATCGCCGCCAGTTGGAGGGTCCACGTGATGGCGTAGGCGAGAACGAAGAACGAGGCGAGCGGGTATTGTTTGATGAGTTTCATGGATGATCCTTCGATGAAATTATAGTCTTGTCCGTCTTTCGGTCTGCGGCAGGTGAGTCAATTGGTGCGAAGCGAAATAACTGACCGCCGTTCGATAGATACAACCCCCAACTGTCGGCAACGTCCCGGCGGGTGTCGTTTTCCAGTTGTTTGGTTTCATGCTTTGCTCCTTGATATTCCTGACTCTTCGCGCCTGCATGCGCCGCCGTCGCTACGCCGAACCGGGATGCGTCGTGCTATTTGGAGCGCAGCCAACTCCGGCCCAGCAGGATCATCCAGATGGCAAGTGGAATGGCCAGCGCCAGGTCGAGCAGGCCAAAGACTGTGAGCGACATGTTCGCCAGCATCGCAATGCCCAAAATCACGCTCATCGCGCCAGCCGCCAGCGCCAGGATGCCGAGGGTACGGGCGTCGCCAGTATATTGAAGCCAGCCATAGAACAGAAGCCCCACGCCGTAAGTCATGGTCACCGGCCACCAGCTTGCATTGAGGTCGGTCAGGTCATGGAGCATGAGCCAGACGGTCGCGCCGCCAACCAGAAGGAACGCCAGGATGGGCAGGATCCGGTTACGGGGCAGGAGCGCCATGGTCAAGATGCCGATGGTGATGATGGATAGCGCCGAACTGGCGATATAGGGCGGAGCGACCATGCCAGGCAAACCGGCGATGCTGAGGACAAGCGCGAGGATATACAGCACGGCGCTGACGATGGAGGCGATGCCGCCGATGCGATAGAGGGATGAGGCGTTCATGGTTCGATCTCCTTTGGTTGAAGTTGGTTTGAGTCAAGGGTGGACAACCCGGTCATCCACTTTTCGAAAAATGCGGTGAGTTCTTCCAAACTATCGAATCCGATACGCGCCTCCTTTCGTTTTGCCTTTTCTTCTGCCTGCCCCATTGCTGGATCTGCGGCAGGTGAGTCAATTCGTGCGACGCAAAGCGCGGACGTAAGAGAACGTCTGTTACGCTTTCTTCACCAATCGTTCGATCTGCGGCAGGTGAGTCAACTCGTGCGACGCGAAGTAACTGGCTTGCTGTTTGATGGATACGATGCCAAACTCTTCATGTTGCCCCGTGCGCCACCAATCGGCGAGGGGGATGGTTTCGAGTTTGGCGATCACTTCGCGGCGCATGGAAAGATACGTCTCGAAAATCTCGCGCGTGGAGGGCGAGCGTTCGCTCTCGTTCTTTGCCCACGTCCAGACTTGCTTCATCTCCAGCACGGGATTTTTCTCTTTGAGGAACAGGTCAATGCGGAAATCAAGCACGCCCTGCGCGTCGCGCAAATGCGAGACGACATTGCGGATCGCCCAGCCGCCGTCGGGGGCGGGACGCGTCATCGTCTCTTCGCTCAGACCTTCGATCAGCGCGGCGACTTCGAGCGGAGTCTGGCGGAGTTGTTCCAACGCTTCGGCGGGGTCGAGCGCTTCGAGCCAGTAGACGGGCGGGAACCATTGGAACGTCTCGCCCCACGCG
>JABWBG010000054.1 GCA_013360575.1 Caldilineales bacterium | reverse complement strand
CGGCCAGGGCCAGCGTGCCATCGGGGCTGGCCGGCAGGCCGGGCGCGACCAGATCCGCGGGCAGGCGATGGGCAGGTTCGCCAGGATCCGGGCCGTGCACGACGCCGGCCACCGCGCCCCAGACACGGGGCAGGAAAAGGCCCAGGGTCTCGATGGCGATCAGATCGCCCGGCTGCCATTGATCGGGCGGCAGCCAGATCAGGGCGGTGGGCGTGCTGTCGGCGAAGGTGTACAATGTCTCGCCGCCGGGAGAGCGCAGCTCCAGCCAGGGCCGCACCGCGCCGGGCGTGTAATCTGCCCCGACCTGCCAATGTGTGATCACTTTTGTCTGCCGCCAGCGCGGCCAGTCGACGGCTTCGACGCCGGTCAGACGCAGGGGCGCGGCGGTGGGATCGCCCTCTGCGCGGGTGAAATCGTAGAAGGCGGGGGGGAGGGTCTTGGCCGCGGCGCCGCGGCGCAGCAGCAAAAAGCCGTCGGCAGCGTCGACAATGCCCCAATCCGCGGCCAGCATGGCATCCACCTGGCTTTTGAGGTCGCCGGGGGCCATGTCGGTGCCGGCGGTGACGTCGAGCAAGGCCCATGCCGCGGGCGTGGCCGCGTCCAGGCCGAGGGGAAATTGGTAGACAAAGCGGCGCAGGCTGAGGTGCGGGTGCACCGCGGCGGTGGCGCTGACCGCGGCGTCTGCGGGAATCTGGGCGACGAAGCGGGGCAGCAGGCGATGGTGGGCAGTGATGGGCGTGGGATCGTAGCGCCCGCCCAGCGGCCCGCGCCCGGCGTGGGCATAGGACAGGGCAGAAGCGATCAGCAGCAAAAGCGTGAACGCCGCGGGGAAGATGCGCGAAGCTTGACACCTGACACCTGACACCTGACACCTGATACGTCTCAGGCCGTAGACGGCAGCGACCGCGAAAAAAGGCGTGAGCGGGGCGCTGTAGTGAAATTCGCCATAGTACTGGGCGGGATAGGCGCTGAGCAGGTTGGCCAGCAGCACCGGCAGGGCCAGCAGGATTATTTCCGGCGCCAGCAGCCCCAGAAACCCGAAAGGCGCCAGCAGCCCGATCAGATACTGCACCCGCGCCGGTTCGCTGGCGATCTGCCAGACCAGGCCGGGGCGGGTGAGGATGCTGCGGAAGATGTCGAGCGGAGAATTGCCGAGCGCGCCGTAACGCTGGAAATAGGCCGATTCGGCGCTGCCGTGCACCGGCGCAGCGTGCGCGGGCACGATCACGAAGGTGGCAAGATAGAACCAGAGCAGGGAAATGAGGATGACGGCGAGGGGGAGGGAATGCGCGAGGCGTGAGGCGTGGTGCGTGGTGCGTGGTGCGTGATGCGTGGTGCGTGGTGCGTGGGGCGTGGGGCGTGGATCCTGACACTTGACACCTGACACTTGACACCTGACACCTGACACCTGCCTCCTGACACTTCGATAGAACGCCCACACGCCCAGGCCCGCGGCCAGCAGCGCGGCCTCTTCTTTGACGGCGGCCACCAGCAGCGCGGCGATAGCGAACTGCCACCATCGTTCCGCCGCGATTGCCCAAAACGCCCACAGGATCAGAGGCGCGGCAAAGGGGATGGCATGGAATTCGGTGAGAACGGCGGACTGCAAGTGCGGATCGAGCAAATAGGCCAGGGCCAGAGCCAAAGCCAGGCCCGGGCCGAGCTTGCGCCGCGCCAACTCGAACAGCGGCCAGGCGCCCACCGCCACCGCCAGCACCTGCACCAACAGCAGCGCCCGCACATCCTCCCACAGCCACAGCGCCGGAGCGATCAGCAGGAAGATCGGTTCCACATGATCGGTGAGGCGGCTGGAAAGGAAATCATCCTGAATCGACTCCACGAAGCGCCCGCGCGAAGTATTCCACAGGGCCTGCGCCATCTGCCCCAGATCCGATTTGTGCGTGCGCAGGCCGGTGTGCAGGTCGAAGGCCAGGCTGGCAAAGAGCAGAATGTAGACCACTATCAACAGACCCAGGATCAGGCGGTAGCGGTCGAACCTGCTAGCCATCCCCCATACCCCCGACCAGCGCCGGCTGTTCCACCACCGGGACATTCTCCCGGCCAACCAGCAAACTCAACCCGGCTGCGGCCAATTCGCCCAAAAGCAACCACACGCGCATGGCCAGAGAGGCGGCGGTGGTCAGGCCGCCGCCCAGGAGGGGCGTCAACAAGAGATAGAGCGCGCCCTCGCGCACCGCCAGGCCGCTGGGAGTGACAAAGCTGAGATAGCCCAGGGCATAGGCCACGGCATAGGTGCTGGCCAGATGCGGCCACAACCGCGGCAGTTCGGCGACCCCGAACTGCGTGATGGCCATGATCAGCGCCCCGAACCCCGCCCCGAACAGCAGCCAATCGACCACGGTGACGACCATCAGCGCCAGCAGGGTGCGGCTGCGCAGTTCCATGGGCAGCGGAGAGCGGCCAATGCGGCGCAGCATCCAATTCAGCAGGGCGATCAGCCAGGCCGGGCGCAGCAAAAAGAGGAGGATCGGCAGCCCCGCCAGCCCCAGCCACAGGTCTAGCCCCGGCAGCAACTCGGTCAGCAGGCCCAGATTGCCGGACAACGGGAAATAGACCGCGGCAATGACAAAAATGGTGAGCAAATTCACGGCCTGGAAGAGGGCGATGCTGCTGATCGTGGCTTCGGCGCGGATGCCGCGGCGCTGGCAGAGCACCATCATGCCCAGCGGCTGCCAGACATTGCCGGGGATGTAGCGGACGATGGCGCTGAGGAACCAGATGCGGGCGGCGACGACAAAGGACAGGCGCCCGCCCATCAAGATCAACGTCCACCGCCAGATGCCGACCTCTATCAGCCAACTGGCCCCGATCAGGAGGGCGGACAAGATCAGCCAGGAGGGGCGCAACTGCCAGGGATAGGCGCTGAGTTCATCCCATTGGCTGCGCAACAAGAGGGCGATGAAGAGGAAGGCCAACAGCAAAAAGAACACTTGCGCGGGCTGGCGAAGGCGTGACAACATGGCGGCTATTGTACACCACGCGCCGCGCCGGGCAGGAAAACAGCGGCCCCCTCCATCCCATACAAAGCCAGCGTCTCTGCTTCGATCGCTTCCCACGAGAACCGGGCGCGGGCGTGCTCGTAGCCGGCGTCGCCCAGGCGTTGGGCCAGATCAGGGTCGTCGAGCAGGCGGGCGATGGCCGCGGCCAGGGCCTCTGGGTCTTGCGGCGCTACCAGCAGGCCGGTCTCGCCATCTGTGACGATGTCGGGGATGCCGCCGACCGCCGAGGCGATCACCGGCTTGCGATAGCGCATCGCCTCCAGCAGCACCATGCCCAGCATCTCCGTGTCGCCGGCGCTGTCGATGATGGCCGGCAGGATGAACATCTGGCAGGATTGGTAGAGCCGCTGCAAGTCGTCGTCGCTGACGCGGCCAGCCAGCGTCACCCGATCTTCCAGCCCGCTTGTGCGGATGCGGGCTTCGATGGCCGCGCGTTCGTGGCCTTCGCCGACGAGGATCAGGCGCAAGTTGGGGCGGTGGCGCAGCCGGGCCAGGGCTTCGATCAGGAAGGGATAGCCTTTGCGTTCGACCAGCCGGCCCACGGCGAGGAGCAGACCCGGCTGGGCCGGCCAGCGCGCCGCGGGCGGGGGCACAGTCACGCCATAGGGGATGAGCCGGGCCGCGCGGCCCGTGAGCGCGCTGAGACTGCGGGCGGTGTAGGTGGAGATGGCGGCCACATCGGCGCAGCCGGCGGTGAAGCGGCGCAGGAAGGGCCGGGCCAGGGGATAGCGCGCCGCCATGACCAGATCGGCCCCGTAAAAAGTGGCGACAAGCCTGCCGCCGCCGGCCGCCCGCGCCGCCAGCCCGAACAAGCCCTGGGGGATGGGCCAATGCACGTGGATCAGGTCGTAGCGCCCCTTTCGTCCCAGCCGCCAGGCCGCGATCAGGCCGGAAAGCAGGTAAAAAGGGAGCAATAGCAGCAAAGCGGGGTTTTTGCGGATTTTGTTGGGCGCGCCTTCGTCGTGTGTCAGGGTTTCCCAGGGCGCGGGCGCGTAGCGAAAACGCCGCACGCGCATGCCGTGAAACTGCTGATCCGGGCCGCCGCCATAGGCGGGCGCCAGCACATCGATCTCGAACCCGCGCGCCTGCAACCGCCCCAGCAACTCGATCAGCCAGGGCGATTGTGGGTCGCCCTCCTGACGGGGGAAATTGGTGGTGATGATCAGCAGCCGGGGCATGTTGGGTATTGGGTATTAGGTAATTTCATTGCGAGTGACCCATCCTGCTGCAGCAGGATGGGTCACTCGCAATGACAGAATAAAATAAATTTTTACGATATTAGATATTTGATATTAATCGACACTATATGTGCGAATATCCAATATCTAATATCTAATACCCTATATCTTGCGTTTAGGAGGGGGGAATGTCTTGTTCGTGGCCTCTCAGGCGTTCTTCCAGCTCGGCCAGGCGGTCGCCCTGCGCCACGATCAACTCGGCCAGGAAGCCGACCAGGAAGAAGAGCAGCCCGGCCAGGGCCAGCCCCAACGCCAGCCAGAAGATGGGACGCTGCTGCATCGCCCGCCCGAACCAGAGATAGGCCAGATAGAGGAAGGTGGCGCCGCTGACAGCCAGGCTGCTCAGCCCCAGCCCGCCGAAAAAGCGCATCGGCGCCTGCTGGAAGGTGAGCAGAAAGCGGATGACCAGGACATCGAGCAGGGAGATGGGGATGCGACTGAAGCCGAAATGCGAGCGGCCGGCCCGCCGCGGGTACCAGGTCGTCGGCGTCTCGCCCACGCGGAAGCCGCGGTCGGCAGCGATGTGCACCAGGAAACGATGCCAATCGGAGCGCAACGGCGGCAATTGCTCGATCACTTCGCGGCGAAAGCCCTTGACCCAGTTGGCGTCGTGCACGTCGATGGGGAAAAGGCGGCGAGAGACGGTGTTGTAGATGGCCGAGGCTGCTTCCTTGCCATCTCCGCGGCCCTGCCGCCAGCCCGATACCACGTCGTAGCCCTGCAAGAGCTTGGCGTAGAGCTTGGGGATGTCCTCATCGGGGTGTGATTCCAGATCCGCCGGGAGGAAAAGGATGTATTCCCCGCGGGCAGCCCGGAAACCGCTGCGCAGGGCCGCGGTCAGCCCCTGATTGCGGCGATGTTGCACCAGCCGCAGCCAGGGATACTGCGCTTGCAGCGTCTTCACCCGATTGGCGGTGCCATCCCGGCTGCCGTCGTCCACGAACACCAATTCTGCGGCCACGCCGAGCGCGGCGAAAGCGGCGGCCGCGCGTTCCACCAATTCGGCCACATTTTCCGCCTCGTTATAGGCCGGGATCAGGACGGAGAGTTCGGGTGGGGACATGGTTGGGTATTGGATATTGGAATGTTTTTAATGATTAGTCATTAATCAACGCGAACTCATGAAATACCCAATACCCAATATCTAATACCCAATACCCAATACCCTCTTTTTACAGCGCCGCCTTGATGGCCGCGACGACGGCGTCTTGCTGTTCGTCGCTCATTTCGGCGTACATGGGCAGGCTGATCACCGACTCGGCCATCAACTCGGAGATGGGGTAGCTGCCCCGTTCCAGTTCGAGATAGCGATAGGCGGGTTGCAGGTGCAGAGGGATGGGATAGTGCACGCCGACGCCGATGCCCGCCGCCTGCATCTGATTGAGGGTGGCTTCGCGTTCGGGCACGCGCACCACATAGCAGTGGTAGACCGGCTCAGTCTCGGCCAGATGCGTGGGGGTGACGACAGGCGTATCGGCCAGCAACTCGGCATAGCGGGCCGCGCGCTGGCGGCGGCCTGCGTTCCAACCATCCAGATAGGGCAGCTTGGCGGCGAGGATGGCGGCTTGCAAGCCGTCGAGCCGGTGGCCATAGCCCAATTCGCTGTGCTCATACTTGTTGATACGGCCATGATCGCGCAGCAGCCGCACCCGCGCCGCCAGATCATCATCATCGGTCACCACGGCGCCGCCATCGCCATAACAGCCCAGGTTCTTGCTGGGATAGAAGGAAAAGCAGGCGGCGTCGGCCAGGCTGCCGGCGCGGCGGCCCTGATAGCGGCTGCCATGCGCCTGGGCCGCGTCCTCGATCACTTTCAGGCCGTGGGCCTGGGCAATGGCGTTGATCGGCTCCATGTCTGCGGGCTGGCCGTAGAGATGCACCGGCATAATCGCCTTGGTGTAGGGCGTGATGGCGGCGGCGATCCGGGCCGGGTCGATGTTGTAGGTCTGCGGGTCGATATCCACGAACACCGGGTGGGCGCCGGCCTGCGAAATGGCCTCGCCGGTGGCGAAAAAGGTGAAGGGCGTGGTGATCACCTCGTCGCCGGGGCCGATGCCGTAGCCGGCCAGCGTGAGAAAGATGGCGGCAGTGCCGCTGGAAACGCCGATGGCGTGTTTGGCCCCGCAATAAGCGGCGAACGCGGTCTCGAACGCGCTCACCTCTGGCCCCATGATGAAGGCGGTGCTCTCGATCACACGTTGGATGGCGGCGTCGATATCGGGGCGGATGCCGGCGTATTGGGCTTTGAGGTCTACCAACGGGATAGACATGCAAAATTCTCCTGAGAAAAGAAGATGCTGCCCCGGAGGAGCAGCATCATGGATCGGTCTGCGTGGGGAAAAGAGGGCTACACAGGCAAAGTATCCAGACGGGCTTCGAGTTCGGCGATCTTGCGGTGGTGAAATTCGAGTTCGTTTTGCAGTTTCAGAGGGGTGTCGATGCCATAATTGGCGGCCTGCACTTCCAGCCGGGCCAGATTCAAACGATAGACGTGCAACTGCTGTTGCCAGTATCCTCGCTCTTGCTCTTTGCCGGCGCGGGCCAGATCTTGTACCGAGGAGTCGGTCACTTCGGCATCGTCGAGCGCCATTTTGGCGTGGTTGCCTTCGAGCCAGAGTTGGAAAAAGTCGTTGCCGATGATGATGCAGCCGGTGGCAGCATTTTTGCGAGTATACCCCAACCGGTTCAGGGCGTAAAGATAGATGCGTGTTGCCGTTACATCGATCTGCAGCGCCTCGGCCAGTCCCTCCACGCTGCATGGCCCTCCCTGGCTCAGGCGCAGCAAGATCAGGCGTTCGCTGGGCGAGAGGTGTTTGTACGTCTGCTGGAAGAGGGAGGCCATCATGGGGTCGAGGTAGATGTCGCTGGGGCCGGGCCGGCGCAGGCTGCCATCCGGCTGGTAGAGTCGATAGCAGAGCCACTGCACCAGGAAGGCGTGGTTGTTGGTGATGGCCTGGATCGCGGCCACTGTTTCCTCGTCCACCTGCGTGCGTTGCGGCGCCCGCACCTGACGGATCAGGCCCTCGGCTTCCTCCGGGCCGAGGCCGGAAAGGTGCCGCGGGATAAAACCGGCGAGAAAGGGCGAGGTCGGCCAGGCTTCGCTGATCTCTTCCAGGCGGGTCAGCGATTTGGTGGAGGCCAGCACCACGCGCAGGTTGGTGGGCCGTTGGAATGCGGCCCGCAGCCGCTGCACTTGCACCGGCTCCCGCTCGGCGATGGCGATCAGCACTTCCGGCTCATCGATCAGGAGCAGGAGGGTGCGGTCATGCGCGGCCGCAGCCTGACACAAGGTGCGCAATTGCCGGCGGAGGCTGCTGTTTTCCAGGGGGGCGATGTCCAGACCGAGCGCGGCAAAGGCGGCCTGGTGCTCTTCGACGGCATAGAACAACTCGTCGCCCAGGTCCGCAGCCGATTCGCAGCCTTGCAGATCCCAGTAGATCGGCAGATAGGGCGGGCCGGCATCCAACGCCAATTGGCGTAGCAGCGATGTTTTGCCCACGCGGCGGGTGCCGATCACCCACACATAATTGTTGGGGCCATACAAAATGTCATGGCGCAGCAGGGTGTGGCCGTAGAAATCTTTGCCGGTCACCCAGCCGCCGACGATGTAGGGATTGGGGGGGACGGGGGATTTGTTCATGGCGCAGCAAAAGGCGAGGGGGGGGAAGAAGGACGGGCGATGGGATCAGTTGCCCTCGGCAAAAAGCACCCGCTTATAGGCTTCCTGCACATCGCCGATCGTGATCACGCGGCGCTTGTTGTCGAGCATGGTGTTTACGGCTTCCAGGCAGATCTGCTGGATGCGGTGCGGCTTGCCCTGGCTCTGGGCGTAGACGTAGTGGATGGCATCCTCCTGCCAGGTGTAGAATCGGGCCACCGGCTGGCGCATCAGCTTCTCCGCTTCCTCTCGATCCAGGGGCTGCATCGCTATTTCCAGGAACATGTTGTACCAGGGCGATTCCACCCGATCCCAAACTTTGTTGATGTTGACGCCCGCTACCACCGCGCCCACATTCTGGGCGAAGGTATCCTGCAGGATGCGGCGCAGTTGCTGTTGCGTCAGGGCGTCGTAGGTGTTCATGATGTCGGCCTCGTCCAGGATGAAGATGAGGCGGGGCATGCGGTGATAGAACTCTTTGAGGAATTCGATCACATCGCGCAGATCGCGGCGGAAATTGCGGTCGCTGTAGGCGGCATGGCTGCTTTCTTGGAAGTAATGCAATTCCGGGCGACTGGGCATCTGCGCCAGCGGGCCGGCGAGGGCTTCGATCACCCCTTCCATCAGGCGGTGGAAGAATTCCGGCTCCGGCGTGCCTTCCAGATCGATGAAGATGGGCAGGAATTGTACGGTGGGGTCGTGGCGTTCTTCCAGCCGCCGCCGGATTTGGTAGAGTAGTGAGGTCTTGCCGATACGCCGTTCGCCATGGATCATGATGCTGTTCTGGTGCAGGGCCGATTCCACCTGGTTCAGCAGGCGCTGGCGGCCATAGAACATGTTGGCATCGCGCAGGGGGCTGCCAGCGATGTAGGGGTTGAAGCGTCGTTCCACTGCCTGCCGCTGCATTGCCAGCCGCGTCAGCGTGCTCCAGACGGCATAGAGGGTGATGGTGGTGATTAGGGTGAGCAGGGCCACACCCCCCAAGACATAGCCAAAGCGTACCGGGCCGATCCAGGGCAAGGTGATGGCGATCGGCTCTCGCTCCACCACGATCTGTATGCGCTCGCTGGCCGAGTAGTTCATGCTGGCATCGCGCGCCATGACCTCGAAGGTGTATGTCCCTTCGGGCAGGGGGGGATAGGTGGTCTGGGGGCTGCGCGACACGCGCCACTCTGCATCCACGCCCGCCAGACGGTACCGATAGAACAGGGCCGCGGGTTCGGTCAGCAGGTCGCGGCCGCTAAAGACGAGGCGCAGCGTGCTCTCCGGCGAGATCTTGACGCTGCCGCCGCCGGGCAAGACGCCGTTGATGGAGGCGATGGTCACGGTGGGCGGGGTGCGATCGGGCAGGAAATGGGCCACGCCAGCGCTGGCTCCAACGAACAGTCCGCCGGCGGGGTCGGGGCGCAGGGCGCTGACCCGGCCCACGGCGATGCCGCTGGCCACGCTGTAGCCCTGCCAGCTTTTGCCATCGTAGACGCTGAGCCCGCTGGAGACGCCAAACCACACCCGCTCTCCCTGCGGCTCCGGCCAGATGGCCTCGACGCCGGGCGTCAGCAAGCCATCATCGGTGCTGAAGATGCGCCATTCGTCCGCGACCAGCCGCACGGCCCCCCCGCCCCAGGTGCCGAACCACATCGCCCCATCGGGCGCCTGGGCAATGGCGGTGAAGTGCTGCCTGGCCAGGCCTGCCACCGGCGCCAGGGTGCGCCAGACGCCCTGCTCCAGCAGGCTCAGGCCCCCTTCTGTGCCCACCCACAGGCGGCCGGCGTGGTCGCTGTAAAGGGCGGTGATGGCGTTGTCCACCAACCCATCGGCGGTGGTCAGGGTCTGCCAGGTTCGGCCATCCCAGCGGCTCAGCCCGCGGCGATAGGAACCGAACCACATCACCCCATCCGGGGTTTGGGCAATGGCGCGGATGATGTTTTCGGCCAGCCCATCGGCCGCGGTGAACAGATCGACGCGGTTGGCCGCGGCCAGCCGGGCCGCGCCGCCGCCATTCATGCCCACCCACATCTGCCCCACCGCGTCCATGAACACAGTCTGCACAAAACTGGTGGGCAGGGGCCAGAAGTCTGCTCCCTCTGCCGGCGGGGATTCCAGATCGGGTCTGCCTGCCACACGCTGCCAGCGGCTGCCATCGAAGCGATACAGGCCCTGGCCCTCTGCCGCGGCCCACAACCGCCCCTGCCTGTCCAGGGTCATGCTGTTGATGGCGTTCGTGGGGGCCTGCTCTTTGTCGCTCCACAGCGCCCAACTGCGGGCGTCGTAACGGGAGATGCCCGCCACCGTGCCAAACCAGAGGATGCCGTCTTTATCGGCCAGCACCGATGTGACGACATTCGCGGCCAAGCCATCACTGATCTGCAGGATCTGCCACTGGCCCTGATGCAGGCGGCCCACACCCCCGCCGTTGAAGCCGACCCACAGCTCCCCCTGCGCGCCCTGAGCCAGACCCAGGATCTGCTCGCCGGACAGTCCATCGGTGGTGTGTTGCCAGGCAAAGCCGGCGCCGTCGAAGTGGCCCAGTCCCTGGCCCTCTGTGCCCAGCCACACGCCCCCTGCGCCGTCGGGCAGCAGGGCGGTGATGGTGCTGCGCAGCACGGTCTGGCCCTGGGTGATGACGATCTCGCGCCAGCCGCCGGCCTCGTACAGGTAGAGCGCCGACTCCTGCGCGGCCCACAGGCGGTCGCCGTCGCCCGCCAGGCGACTGGCCGCGGGCAAGCCGGGCGCTCGTTGCCATTGCTGCGCGCCGGCCGGGCGCTGGAAGAGTCCCGTAGGCCCGCCCGCCCACAACGTGCCATCCCCGGCGCGGGCCAGGGCGCTGATCTGCGTGCGCGGGGCCTGTTCCGCCTCGCCCAAGAGCGTCCACGCCTGCCCCTGCCACTGCATCACGCCTTGGGTGGTGCCGGCCCACAGTTCCCCCGCCTCCCCCGCCAGTAGCGCCAGCACCGACCCCACCGGCTGTCCTGCCACCTCGGTGAAAGCCTGCCAATCGCCGTCGTAGCGCATGATCCCCTCGTCGCTGCCAAACCAGAGGCTGGCATCGCTGCTTTGGGCGGCGGCGTACACCCAGGCCCCGGTCACGCCATCGAATTTATCATACGTTCGCCAGGCGTTGATGTGCGATTGCGCCGCGGCCAGCCCCGGCAAGATCAAAAGCAGGATGGCGACGATCAGAGGATAGGAAAATAGGAAAACAGGGGGTTTTTTCTTTTTCATGAATCGGATCTGCGAGGGGGGAAAAGCCTGGGAACAGGCAAACGCTCGATCCTAAACCGAAGTCATTGCGGGATCAGTCCTTTGCTGTTTTTCTTGATCATGGACGATCGTCCATGATCAAGAAAAATGGCCGGTTTCATGGCGGCTTGAGCTTAATGCTGGTTTTTCAGGAACGTGACATAACTATAGCAAATTTACATAATTTGTCAAGCCCTTTGCGATCCAAATGATTTTGCCGCGGGTAGTTGGCCGTCATGCCGCCGAATATGCCGCCGAATATGCCGCCGAATGAATTCGGCGTCTGATACAAAGAAACCCGTTGAAACGGGTTATTGATCACGGCATTCTGCCTTGAAAACCTGCTTCAGCAGGTTTCCGATACCAGACCGTGAATTCATTCACGGGGCTGATACCAGACCGTGAATTCATTCACGGGGCTAACGCCGGGGCGGGCGTTTGCCTTGTCGCCCACTGGGCCGGGGCCGCGCCGCCACAGGCGGGCCCGCGTCCTCGGTCAGCCCCACCGCCTGGAAGAGCGCCTGCCGCTCGCCCGCGCTGAGATCGCGCCACTGGCCGGGCAGCAGATCGCCCAGGGACAGGGGGCCGATGGCCACGCGCACCAGACGCAGGCAGGGAAAGCCCACCGCCGCGGTCATGCGCCGCACCTGGCGTTTGCGTCCCTCGCGCAGGGTGATGCGCAGCCAGGGGGTGGGATGGTAGGCGCGCACCGCCCGCGGGGGCAGATCGGGCGGGTGTGGCAGCAACGACACCTCCGCCGCCGCGGTGCGCTCTCCCTTCACGAGCACGCCCGCGCGCAGTTGCGCCAGATCGGCCTCTGCCGGCACGCCCTCCACCTGGGCCAGGTAAGTCTTGGGCAATTTCCAGTGCGGATGCGTGACCCGGTGCAGCATCTCGCCATCATCGGTCAGCAACAGCAGGCCTTCGCTGTCCTGATCCAGCCGGCCCGCGGCGTAGACGCCGGGGATGGCGATGTAATCGGCCAGGGTGGGCCGGCCCTCCGCGTCGCTGAACTGGGTGAGCACGTTGTAGGGCTTGTGCAGGATGAGGTAACGCCGTGGGGATTGATTCATAGCTGCACCTCAAGCGCGCGCCTGCAACCAGGCGACCAGGAAATCGGCCACCGCCGCCGCCTCCTCCAGCCCGAATTGGGGCGTGGGGATGGCAAAGGGTGTGTCGCTGACCAGGGCCAGCAAGTCGGCGGGGTCGCAGAGCAATTCGCCGGAGCGGGCCGCGCGATGCACCTCGATCTTGGGATGGGGGCCCCGTTTATAGCCCTCGGTCAGCACCAGGTCCAGATCGGCCATGTGTTGGGCGATCACCCCTTCCAGATCTTCGGCCCCATTCTGGCGGCGGAACACCGCCACCTGCGCCGCGGACGCGCCGACCACCACCTCGGCCCCGGCGGCAAAATGGCGGAAGGTGTCTTTGCCGGGCATGTCGAAGGGTGTGGCGTGGCCGTGGTGTTTGAGCACGCCCACACGCAGGCCGCGGCGGTTCAGTTCTGGCAGCAGTTTTTCGATGAACGTGGTCTTGCCAGAGCCAGATTTGGCCACGATGGAGAGGATGGGGGGCAGAGGGTGTGCATTCATGCGGCGGCGGAACCGGGCTGGATGGAGGAGTGGGCAGCGATGCGGGTCTGTGTCAAGAGGAAGAGGGTCTCGGCCGCGAAGGAGAGCATCAGCGCGCCCGCGGCGAGGGTGATGCCGGGCAGGGCGAACAGGCGCATGCCCAGCCACATCCCTGCCAGCAGCACCGCCAGGTTGATGGCAACCGCCAGGGTGATCATTTGCGTGCGCCGCATCTGCATCAGCACCCCGCGCTGCCAGGAGACGAGGAACGCGGTGGCCGGCGCCAGGCTGATCAACAGAGTGGGGACGCGGGCCAGCGCCACCAGATCGGGCGGCAGCCCGGCCACGCGGCCATACCACAGCGCATTCAGCGGGGTGACGGCCAGCAGGAAGAGGGCGGCGCTGGAAAGGGCCGCGAACAACAGGGCAAAGCGCCGCAGGGCCGCGTGGCCATGCGCATCCTCGAACAGGGCCACGACCACCTCTTGATAGGCAAACCCGCCGCTGCGAAAGAGAAAGGCCAGCGACATCAGCACCGGCCACAAGGCCAGCGATTCCAGCGGCAGCAGCGCCCGGCTCAGGGCCAGGGTCAGCAACGGCTGGCCAACGAAGCTGATCATGTTGGTGAGGGCGAGGGGGACGTAGAATTGCAGCAGGAAGATCAGGCTGATACGGTCGGACGCGGCTTCGGGCTGGCGCAATTCCCGCTGCAACAGGGGGTGCACGAGGATGCGGGCGACGATGGCCCCGGCCGTGACACCGGCGATGAGGGAAACGCCGGCCAGAGTGGCGCCGGGCAGGCCGCCCCACAGCATGCCGCCCAGGGCCGTCAGCGTGGTGGCTGCCAGCCGCACGATCGTGGTTATCCCCACCTGATCGGTCTTGCCAAAGCGGATCAGCACCCCCTGCCACAGGCGGCGATAGGCCACAGCCGCGCTCCAGGGGAACATGACCAGGAAAGCCTGACGCGACGGCTCCACCAGCTCTGGCGGCGCGTCGATGACCACGCCCACGATCATGCTGTAGGCGGGGGTGAGGGCCAGGGTCAGGTGCAGGGCGGTCAGGCCCAGCGAGAGCAGGGTGGTGAAACGCAGCAACTGGCCGTAGGATTGCCTGCCCTTGGCCAGGGCCGTGCTGGCGGCCAGCAGCAGGATGATGGGGCTTTCGGTGAGCAGGGCCAGGGCAAAGGTGACGCCGAACGCGGCCAACTGCTGCTTGGCATTGGCCATGCGAGCGATGACCCCGGCCAGCACCGGCTGTTCCACCGCCATCATCAGCCACATGAAGGCCAGCGGCAGCCAGAAGCGCAGGATATAGCGTTGGGTCAGTAGAGCAGGGCGCGAAGGCATGGGCGGGTGAGGGCGGCAGGCGCGGCGCCTGCGGGCGAGCGGGTTATCCCAGATAGTCGCGCAGTTTGCGGCTGCGTTGCGGGTGCCGCAGCTTGCGCAGGGCCTTGGCTTCGATCTGGCGGATGCGCTCGCGGGTGACGCCGAACTCCTGCCCCACCTCTTCCAGCGTGCGCCCGATGCCGTCGTTCAGCCCAAAACGCATCTCCAACACCCGCCGCTCCCGCTCGCTCAGTTGTTCGAGGATCTCTTGCATCTGTTCTTTCAGCAGTTGATTGGAAGCCGCGTCCGCGGGCGCGGGCAGGCTCTCATCCTCGATGAAATCGCCCAGCGAACTGCTGTCCTCGCTGCCCACCGGCATTTCCAGCGACATCGGCTCCTGCGAGACTCGTTTGATCCGCCGCACCTTGGCCGCAGCCCGCTTCAAGGTGCGTTTTTGCATGGCATCCAGGGGCTGCCCCTCGGCCAGCGCCCGGCGGATGGCCAGGCGTTCCTCTTCCTCTTCGATGAAATCCATCTCCACTGCGATCTCTTCCGCGGTGGGGTCGCGGCCCAACTCTTGCACCAGTCGTCGCTGCACCCGCAGCAGCCGGTTGATGCTTTCCACCATGTGCACGGGGATGCGGATGGTGCGCGCCTGATCGGCGATGGCCCGGCTGATCGATTGCCGGATCCACCAGGTGGCGTAGGTGCTGAATTTGAATCCCAGGGCATAATCGAACTTCTCGACCGCGCGCAGCAGGCCCAGGTTCCCTTCCTGGATCAGATCGAGGAAATTCAGCCCGCGGCCGATGTAGCGCTTGGCCACGCTGACCACCAGGCGCAGGTTGCTGCGCGCCAATTCCTTCTGCGCCTGATACCCATCGGCGACGACGCGGCTGAGCTGCTCCCGCTCCGCGGCAGAGAGGCCCGCGCCCTGCTCTGTCTGCTGCGCCAGCCGCGCCTCGGCCTCCTGGCCGCCGCGGATGCGGCGGGCGATCGCCACTTCCTGTTCGCTCGTCAGCAGGGCGTGCTGCCCGATCTCGCGCAGGTATTGCCGCACCGGGTCGTTGATGCTGAAATCATCGACCAGCCGCTCGATCGGCGCTGCGACCTCGGCCTCGACCTCCTCTTCCAGCTTCTTGTCTCGCTCGATGTCGGGGAGGATGTCGCTGTCCTCATCCTCCAATTCCAGCAGGGGGATGTCGGTCTTGAACAGTTCCTCTTCATCTTCTTCCAGATCTTCGTCCGACTCGGCAAATTCATCCTCCAGATCCTGCTGTTCTTCCTCTTCCAACGGGTCGATGAAGGCGTCGTCGCCGTTGGCGGCGTCGAAGTCTAGATCCTCATATGCAGTTGTTTTGGCGGCGTATCGTTTGGCCGGGCTCATAAGGACAGAGGGAGAGGATCAGGAAAGCTTCATCCAGCGACTGGACTGGGAGCGATTGAATAAGGCCCGCTGCAATTGCTGCAAGTCCTGGGTCATGCGCGCCAGTTGCTGGCCCAGGGTGGGCAGTGTGTCGGCGTCGGCGCTGTGGATCAGGGATTCCAGGCGTTGGCATTGCTGCTGCAGGCGACTGCGGCGCAAGCGCAGCATACAATCCATGATGTCTTTGTGGCGCTGCTCTACGCGCAGGTCTTGCAAGGATTGGATCAAGGCGCGCAGGTGCTGGGCGCGGGGTTGCAACAGGTCATCCAACTCGCTGAGAAAGTCGTCGGGGCTGGGCACGGCGTCACTGTACAGGAATTCCTGTTGGGCGTCAAAGATCGCTCTGTTTGACGCCTCTTCGAACTCTTCACTGTCGATCGGATCGAAACGCATCTTGGCCAGCTCGCTATCCACCCAGGGCAGCAGGGGGGGGTGCGCCACCAGGTGGGCCAGGATGTGCATTTCCAGCAGGCCATTGCCCGCGGGCGCGGGGCCGCGGGGCGCGGGCTGCGGCGCGGCGGCCAGATT
>JABWBG010000053.1 GCA_013360575.1 Caldilineales bacterium | reverse complement strand
AGCGCCGCCACCGCCCCCAGGCCGGTGCGCTTGCTGAGCACGGCCAGCACCGCCAGCAGCACCGCAGCCGCCAGCAGGGCCGGGCTTGGCCCCTCCCGCAGGGTGCGCGCCAACGCATACAGCAGCCACACCACCACGAGTTCCACGAAAATGTCGTTGGTGACGCTGGCGGCGATGGTGAGATGCGAAGGCCACAGCGCCACAAACGCCAGCACGGCCAGACTCAGCCGCGGCCGCGCCGGCAGCAGCGCCTGCAGCAAGGCCCACATCCCTGCCAACATGCCGGCATAGAGCAGGATGTTGAACAGCCGCATGACCACGACCGCCTGAGACAAAGACAGATCATCGGCCCAGGCCCGGTAAACCATGCCGGCAATGGAATAGAACAGGGGCTGCTGCGAAAACAGGGTGGCAAAATAATCGCCCCAGATCTCATTGAACGACTGCGGCAGGTTGTCCGGGTCCCATCCGATCATGCTGAAGCCATACCACCAAAAATCTTGCGCCTCCATGTCCGCGATGATCGCCTGCTCCCAATCGGCGCGGCGGTCATCGAAACCCACCGACAGCTTGCCCAGCCGGCCCACATGCTGAACGATCTCGAAATGGCGCGGCTCATCCGGCTGCATCCAGGGGCGGATGATGAGGGCGTAGAGCAGGGCCAACAGCAGGGCCAGGGCGATGATCCCCGCCGCGGCCAGCCGCTCGCGCTGGAAATAGGCCCGCGCCAACGGCCACAGATCCCCATTCTGGCCGGCCAGCCGGCGTTGCGCTTGCCAGGCCTGCACGCCAAACGCCACGGCCAGGCCCAACCACAGCAGCGACTCCCACCACCGCCGGGCGCCGGCAAGGGATAGCCCCAGCGCAAAGAGCATCAGACCCCACGAGGCATCGCGCGTGAAGGTGAGGCCGCCCAAACTGCGGCGCATCGATCCTCCCGCCAGCCGCGCCCGGTAGCAGGCATGGCTGGCCGCGGCCAGGATCAGGGCCAGACCGATGATCCACAAAAAATTGGCGGCGATGCCGAGGATGTCGAAGGGGACCATGCGCGGGGAAGCAATCGGATGGGCAAGTTGCAGAGGGACGGCAGGTTTGATCGTGATTCGCTGCCTATGATAGCATGATTCGGCAGTGCAGCCTGCAATCGCGGTTGCCCGCCAATCGAGGAAAACCGCTCCGATCATGACCCGATTCTTGCGCTGGTGGGATACCACCCTCTTCATCGAGCTTTTTGTGCTGCTTTTGGCCGCGCCGGCGCTGTTGCAACCGGGCAGCTTCCCAGAGTGGGCGCCGGCGGCCAGCCTGGGCCTGCTGGCGCTGACATGGGTGTGGCGGCGCTGGCGGCTGGGCGTGTGGTGGGCTGCCACGCCCATCGATCTGCCCCTCTTCTTTCTCTTCCTGGTGATGTTGCCGGTGGCGCTGTGGGCGGCGCCACCCTCCCTGCGCCTGCTCTACAGCATCCCCAAGGCCTACGTGCTGCTGTGGAGTCTGGCCCTGTTTGCCCTGGTGGTGGCCCATGGCCGCCGCGGAGCCGGCTACCGCCAGCTCTTTGCTTTCGGATTCATGCTGGCCGGGGCTGCGGTGGCCGCGGTCAGCGCCCTGGGCGCCCGCTTCCCGGCCAAGGTGCCGCTGCTGGCGCAATTGCAAGCCCTGTTGCCGGCAGACCAACTGCTGGCGTTGCAAGGCGCGGAGAGTGGCATCAACGCCAATCAGGTGGCAGGCAGCCTGCTCTATGTCCTGCCGCTGGCCCCGGCCTTGCTTCTGGGATTGGGCATGCAGCGGCGCTGGCTGCAAGCGCTGCTCGTCCTGGCCGCGACCCTGTTCATGGGGCTGGTCTTCCTCGCTGCCCAATCCCGCTTCAGCCTGATGGGGATGGCCGCGGCCCTGCTGCTGCTCTTCCTCTTCCCCTCCCGCGGCGGGCGCTGGCTGCTGCTGCTTGCCGGCGTCAGCGTGGCCGCGGTGCTGCCCTACATCCCCTGGGCGCAGTTGTTCGACATCGCCCAAGAGACGGAGGCGCTGGGCAGCATCACGCTGGCCGGGCGGCAGGAGATCTGGAACCGGGCGCTGTACGGCATCCAGGATTTTTCCTTCACCGGCATGGGCCTGGGTACCTTCCGGCAGATCGTGCACCTGCTCTATCCCCTGTTCACGATCTCGCCCGGCTACGACATCGGTCACGCCCACAACTTCTTCTTACAGACGGCGCTGGATTTTGGCCTGCCTGGCCTGATCGCGCTGCTGGCGATCCTGCTGCTGGCCGTGCGGCAAGCCCTGCACTTGTGGCGCGCCCCCGCGCCCGGCGATCGCTTTCTGGCGTTGGGCGCGCTGGCCGCGCTGCTCGGCTCTGCCCTCTATGGATTGGGGGATGCGGTGGCCATGGGCGCCAAGCCCCATTTCCTCTTTTGGTACCTGCTGGCCCTGCTCTTTGCCGCGCCCGCGGCCGGGGCAGACAGAAACGAAGCGCCCACACCATAGCCCGGGGACGGGCCTGGCCGTTCGCCCTCGCCTACGCCCCCCCGACCCCCAACTCATCGGCAATGCCCTGCATGGCGCCGAGCACGAACTGGATGTGCGCGTCCAGGTCTTCGCCCAGGGCCGCGACGTTGTGGGCGATCTCCTCCCGGTCGATGGCGGCGGTGAAGCGCCGATCCTTCCACTTTTTCTTCACCGAGGCGAGGGTGACCTCGTGCAGGTTGCGGCTGGGCCGCACATAGGCCGTGGCCAGGATCAGCCCGGTGATCTCATCGCAGGCGCGCAAGGTTTTATCGAGCAAATGGACGGGGGGAACGCCGAGAAAATCGGCATGCGCGGCCACGGCCTGGCGGATCTCCCCCGGCCAGCCCAGCGACTCGAACAGGCGCAGGGCGGTGCGGGGGTGGCCATCGACTGCGTCATCCATGTTGGGGAAGCGTTCGTAGTCGAGGTCGTGGACGAGGGCGGCAATGCCCCACAGTTCTTCATCCGCCCCATATTTACGGGCGTAGGCGCGCACCGCGGCTTCGACAGAGAGCACGTGTTTGCGCAAACCATCATTTTGGATCCAGTCGCAGACGAGCGTCCAGGCTTGTTCACGGGTAGGCATGATTGCGGTTGCAAAGGGAGTGGGGGGATGATGCCGCCCCCTCACGATCCTCGGCGGCGATATCCGGGTGGCTACGATGATCGGTTGATGGCGGAGTATCGTGAGGTGCTGGCGCGACCGAAATTCGGTTTTATACCGGAAGAGGATGCGGTAGCAGCTAATCGGCAGGTAAATGCTGCAGCAAGTTGACAAATCCCGCCTGATCGAAGTGCCGGTCGGTGATCACCGCCTGCGTGAGCTTACGATCTTGCATGACGACAAAGGAAATGCAATCGGTCAGGCCCCATTCCTTGTCCAGGCGATCGCCGTACAACGCCGAGGCGCGGTCGAATAGAACAGCGTCCACAGTGACGACTTCGATGTTTGAGTCAGCGCGCAGATCCTGGATGGTTGCGTAGCCTAGAGCGCGCCAACGAACGCGGCTGAGAGCGTTCCCGATCTCCGTCAGGACGGCCTCGGTCGTGATAAACGGCGGCTTGACCTGTTGTGCAGCCATAGTCGCGCGGTCGTGATGCTCATCACCGGTATTTAGCAACGCCAAGACGTAGCCGGTATCAATGAAGACGGGCGCCTTCATTGTTTTTCCGTGCCATAGAGATAGTGGTCGTGTTGCTCAGCCAGATCGCTCACACCCAGATCAGTCGCACGGCTCAGGATCCGCTGAAATGCAAGCGTAGATGGCTCGACCGACGCCCGCGACGTTGCCAGCGTGGCGGCCCATTGGGTCAAAAGGGCCACCAGATCGGTGCGCTCCTGCTTCGCCAGCGCGTCCAATCGGATGTAAAGGTCTTCCGGTAGTTTGACAGTCACGGTGCCAATGGTCATAATCCGCCCTCCTGGTAGCGTTTGATGCGGTCATAATAACACAAGAAAAGGAATTTTTACAGGGAAAAACCCTAAAGGTTTCTAAAATCTTTAGGGTTTGGGGGCTTTTTAGGGTATCGGGAAGGTTACAGGCCCTTAGCGGCTGCTGCGGGGATGCCAGGGGGTCTCGGCCTCGCCCAGGCGGTGGTTGAGCAGGCGGGCGAGGACGAAGAGCCAGTCGCTGAGGCGGTTGAGGTAGCGCTGGGCGTTGGGGCTGACCGGCTCGGCCGCGGCCAGCGCGGTCAGCAGGCGCTCGGCCCGGCGACAGACGGTGCGGGCGATGTGTACGGCGGCCCCGGCTTGCGAGCCGCCGGGCAAGATGAAGTGGGCCAGCGGAGGCAGTTCCGCCTCCCAGGCGTCGATCTCCTCCTCCAGACGGGCAACATTGGCCGCGGCGACGCGCACGATATGCGCCGAGGCTGTGTCGGCAGGCGTGGCCAGATCCGCGCCCAACTCGAACAATTCACCCTGCACGCGCTCGATCACGCTGCGCAGCGCCGGGTCGGGGCAAAGGCTGGCCGCCAGCCCCAGGAGGCTGTTGGTTTCATCCACGGTGCCGTAGGTGTCGATGCGGAGGTGGTGTTTGGGTACGCGGCGACCGCCAAAGAGGCCGGTTTCGCCCAGATCGCCGGTTTTGGTGTAGATTTTCATCGTTTTCAGTGGGCGCGGCCCTGATAATCGGGCGCGAAGATGTCGATGCGGGACCCGCCAACCGGTTGGGGGCGGAGGAGATGAACGTCGAACCAGGCGCGGGCGCGGGCCAAAGCCTCGCGGAACGCGAACCAGTCGGAGCGCAGATACGCGCGCTGATCCGCGGCCACGCCCACGGCGTCGACGCCCGCCTGCTGGCAAAGATAAAGGGCGCGGGGCAGGTGGAAAGCCTGCGTCACCACGATCACCTGATCCAGCCCGAAGATATGGCGGGCGCGGTAGCAAGAATCATAGGTGCGGCGGCCGGCGAAATCGTAGGCCAGCGCCGCCGGGGGCAGCCCGGCGGCAAGGGCGAAATCGCCCATGGCTGCCGGCTCGTTGTAGTGCGCGATGCTATTGTCGCCGCTGAGCAACAGCTTCTCGACCTTGCCGGCCTCGTACAGAGCCATGGCCGTGTGCATGCGGTCGGCCAGCACGGCGCTGAGGCGGCCGCTGGGATAGATGCCCGCGCCCAACACCAGGGCAACCGGACGCGCCGCCACCGCCTCCACCGTGAAAATACGATCCGCATAACGCGTACTCACGTCGATATAGGCAAGAAAAACAAAAATCGGTACAGAAACAGCAAGAGAAATCAATAAACGCATGGGGGTGATATTGCGTAAAACGTAAAACGTAAATTATAGCGACATTTCTACCAATCTACCAATCTACCAATCTACCAACTAACCAACTAACCAACCACCCAACTAACCAACCACCCAACCAACCAACCAACTACCCAAACACCATCCCACACACCGACACAATCGACGTATTTTGCGGATCGGCGGGGCAGAGGGCATAGCCGGCGGGGTGGCCTTCACTTGCCCCCAGCAGCTTGAGGGTGAGGTAGAAGGGAGAGACGCCGCAGACATTCTTGGCATCCTCCCCGGCCTTGATGAAGGCCCAAAAGCCCTCGGCGTCGCCCGCGGCCAGATGTGCGCGCAGTTCGTCATCGTGGGCGCGCACTTCCGCCCGCTCGATGATGCCCACCGGCTCGCCGCCAAAGGCGGGGCCTACGTGCGCCAGGTCGCCGGAGGCCAGGAAAAGGGTGTCGGGGTCGCGGGCCAGCGGCGCCAACGTATGCAAAAGCGCGGCAAAGGCCGGGTCCGCGGCAGGATGGCCGCCATTGGCGATGAAGGGATGGAAAGAGCCGGTGAGAATGGGCGTGACCGCCACGGGCCGGCCCCCGCGCATGTGGTGCAGCCAGGTCAACACCAGCTCCAACGAATGCTCACGGCGATGATAAAGCTCGCCGGCGAAAGCCTGTTCCGGGCCGATGGCCGCGGCCAGCGCCGCCACCACCTCCTGATCGGTGGGGAGAAGGCCGTAGGGGGTGGCGTAATTCTGGCGGGTGAGGGTGACGCGGTTGTGTCCGGCGTAATGGTCGGTGCCAAGGATGACCACACGCCGCGCGGCCTGCGCCATCTCCGCGCCCTGACGCCACACCTGGGCGTAGACGCGACCCCCCCGTTCGTAGTCGATGTGGGGGCTGAGCAGCCCGTGCGCTCCGTTCGGCCCACCTCCGCCGGCAGGCAGGATGGCGTCGCCCTTCACCCCCGCCAGATAGCCATCCAGCAGGCTGCGCAGGGCCTGGGGCTGGGCCGGATAGCTCTGACCGGCCCCGCCGGGCGAACGGAACGCGTCCGCGCGGTAGCGGGCCAACGCCGCGGCCAGCGCCTCCTGACTGCGGTCATTGTCGAGAAACAACGCCTCGTCCAGCGCGGCCAACAACTCGGCCAGCACCTCCGGCCCCACCCGCACACCCCACGCCTCGGCCAGCAGATCAGGCAGATCGGCCAGCGCGTGCTCGCCATCCAGCAAAAAGAGGGCCGGCCCCAGCCCGTGCGGCAGGATCAGATAGCGATCCGCCAGTTCCAGCGGATCGCGCACCAGCAACGCCGGCGCGCCGCCATGGTGGGTGGGCCGGATGTCGAGAGAGCGCAAACGGGGATGAGAGGGCATGGACAGCAGAGGAGGAGGGCAGAAGATGCTGGCGGGAGTGTAGCAAAAAGGCGGGCAAAGCCGCGAATCGGGCCGCGCCGTGGGGCTTCCAATCGCCGCGCACACCGGTTTGGCCGAATTTATATGAAGAACTTTATAAAAATTGACAGCCATCGAAAGCGCATGCTAAACTAGCCCGCTATCGGCCGCTCCTCCCCCACTTCCTGGCGCCTACTGTGCATCCCACCCGCAAGACCATCCTCGAGACCCTGAAACGCCAGCGCTACGCCACAGTCAGCGAACTGGCGGAGCAACTGGCCCTGGCCCCGGTTTCGGTGCGCCATCACATCGACCTGCTGATCGGAGATGGGCTGGTTTCCACCCCGCGCGTGCGCCGCGCGCCCGGCGCTGGCCGGCCCCAACAGGTCTACGCCCTCACGCCAGAGGCCGACGCCTACTTTCCCAACCAATATCAGCAGTTGGCCAGCGACAGCCTGGAGGCGCTGAAGCAGATCCTGACCCCCGAACAATTGCAGGAGACGCTGCGCCATCTGGCCCGCCACGCCGCCGCCCAGATGCCCGCCCCCCGCGAAGGGCAAGATCATGAAGACGCGCTGGCCGCGGTCAGCGCGTTTTTGGACGAACGCGGCTACATGGCCGAGGTGGAAACCGGGCCTGACGCCCTGGTGCTGCACACCTGTCACTGCCCCTACAGCGGCCTTGTGGCCAGGCACCCCGAACTGTGCCTGCTCGACCTCCTCTTCATCGGCGCGCTCACCGGCGAGGCGCCGGAACGGGTGGCGCACATCCCCGCCGGCGATGCCCGCTGCTCCTATCGTTTTTGCACCCGCAAACAGAGCGCGCAAGCGCAGACGCCGATCCCCTTTGCCCTGCCCCACCTGGTCGAGAGCCTGTCCCATGCCTGAGTCGCTGTCCCAGCCCCCGGCGCTGTCGTTGATCGACCGGTTTGGCCGCCGGCTGAATTACCTGCGCATCTCGCTGACCGACGCCTGCAACCTGCGCTGCATCTATTGCATGCCAGAACAGATGACTTTCATGCCGCGGTCGCACTTGATGACCGACGCCGAATTGTTCACCGTCGTGCGCGTTTTGGTGGATTTGGGCGTCGATAAAATCCGGCTGACCGGCGGCGAGCCGACAGTGCGGCCCCAACTGGTCGAGATCGTGCGCCGGCTGGCCGCGCTGCCGGGGGTGCGCGATCTTTCCATGACCACCAACGGCCTGCTCTTGCCGCAGTTGGCCGAACCGCTGGCCCGCGCCGGGCTGGATCGCATCAACATCTCCATCGACACCCTCGACCCGGCCAAGTTCAAACGCATCACCCGCTGGGGCAAGCTGGACACAGTCTGGGCCGGACTGGAGGCGGCAGAAGCAGCGGGATTGCGCCCGCTCAAGATCAATGCCGTCGTCACCCGCGATTTCAACGATGACGAAGTCGTCGATCTGGCCCGACTGACCCTGCAGCGCGAGTGGCACATCCGCTTCATCGAGCTGATGCCCTTTGGCAGCGAGGCCGACTTCGCCCAGAGCGCGGTCGTCTCCTCGACCGAAACCCGCCAGCGCATCGAAGCGGCGTTGGGGCCTTTGCAACCTGTGCCCGGCCATGACCTGCACGACCCGGCCCGGCCCTATCGTCTGGCCGGGGCCCAGGGGCAGATCGGCTTCATCAGCACCATCACCGAGCCTTTCTGCGCCGGCTGCAACCGCCTGCGCCTGACCGCGGACGGCAAATTGCGGCTGTGCCTGCTGCGCGATGGCGAATTCGACATCCTCACCCCCCTGCGTCAGGGCGTGGACAGCGCCACGCTGCGCCAGCGTATCCACGCCGCCGCCTATCACAAACCCTGGGGCCACGGCCTGCCCAGCGGCGACATCCCCCAACTGCGCCTCATGTCTCAAATCGGCGGCTGATCGGTACCCCCTCTACTTTACAGATCGCCAAATCCAAGTACAATTCCCTTATCCCCATTCTCAAGCACCATTTGGAGGTTGCTTTCCCATGACCACAGCCATGCTCGACGACGTTTCCACCGCACTCACCACCGGTATCAGCCTCACCCCTGCCGCGGCCGGCAAGCTAGGCGAGATCATTCATCAAAAAGGCTTGGCCTCATCCTACGGCCTGCGCGTCTTTGTCCAGGGCGGCGGGTGCGGAGGCATGCAATATGGCATGACTTTCGACGATAGCCCCCGCGAAGATGACGAAGTCTACGAACAGCACGGCCTGAAGGTCATCATCGATCCGATCAGCCTGTTCTACATCAATGGCGCTCGCATCGATTGGGTGGACAGCCTGATGGGCGGTGGATTCAACATCGAGAATCCCAACGCCACCAGTTCCTGCGGCTGCGGCAGCTCTTTCCGCACCTCGCACAGCCACACCGGCCAAGAAATGCCCAGTTCGTGCGCCAATTAGCGCCCGACAGAGTCTCAACCCAAAGATCGCAGAACTTTTGGCGAGAATTGGCGCGAATGCGCCAATTCTCGCCATTCTTTGTTTTTTTTGTAATATTTTTCCCTAAATCCGAGGGAAAAACTCTAAAAGTTTGAGAAACCTTTAGGATTTGGGACTGCACGGAACACGTGTGGGGATCAATCGAAGATCGCAAAATCCTGATCGCAGTCGGCCAGGGTGACGAAGACGTAGTCACGGGCGGCAATGCGGGCCGCGTCCAGCGGCAGATCGCCCTTGGCCACGACGATGGTGGGCTGGCCCATGCGCCGGAAGCCGCCGGCGCGCAGGCGCGCATCCACAAAGTGCAGCGAGCTGTAGACCACGACGCCATCGAACCGGCCTGCCCGCGCCAGGCGCTTGGCCGCGGCCAGGAGCGCGTCCAGCGCAGCCCCATCCTGCGGCGGCAGGCGATAATCGGCCAGACAGAGCAACGCCAGCCCCCGCCAAGGGTAGCGCCGCGCCACGAAATACGCGTCTCCGCTGGCGGCGGCGTAGAGATGATAGTGCTGCGGATGTTCGAGGAAGCGGTAGGTCAGGAACTGGGCGGAGCGGGAGAAGGAGATGACCTGCGGCGACCAGGCCGCGTCCTGCCACTCTGGCCAGCGCGTCTGCCGCGTCCAGGTCACGCCCTGCGCCGTCACCTGCACGGGCAGCCGCGCCCTATCGCCCACGCTCTCGGGCTGCCGGGGCCAGGCCCTGCCCAAGGCCATTTCCCCGGCCAGATAGAGCAGCTGCACAGGCCCGCGCAGCCAAAAAAAGCGGTGCATGTGCCCCACCGTCGTCGCCCCCAACTTCAGATAGATGTGCTCGGCCACCGGCGTGGCGCCGATGCCGAAGTAAGGCTCGTGGCTGAGCGCGGTCGCGGCCAATTCTCGGCCCACCCCACCCTGGCGATGCTCCGGCAGCACCAGGAAATCGAAGCCGGAGAAGCCCTCCTGCTGGCTGCCGCCGAGATGGAACCGCACAGGCGAAAGCCCGTAATGCCCGACGATGCCGCCAGTCTCGGTGCAGGCGAGCAGCACCACCGGCCTGGTTTTGTCGTGCAGAAAAGGATTGTCCAGCACCTGCACGCGGAAACGCTCGGCTACGTGCCGCCGCTGCGGATAGATCTGCTGCGTGAAGGCGATGTAGTCCTGAAAACAGTCGGGGGTGAGCCAGCGGGTGGAAAGGGTCATGGCAACGATGCTCCGAGTGGGATGGGGGAGGATTCTAGGCCGCGGGCGGGGCGTTGTCAAAGGGCGGCAGATGCAGATTCGGCGGGGCTGTGCTACACTGCTGCCATCATCTTTTTTTAATCGCAAAGACGCAATTTTTTTAATCGCAAAGACGCAATTTTTTTAATCGCAAAGACGCAAAGGACGCAGAGGTTTTTTTCTTTTTAATCGCAAAGACGCAATTTTTTTAATCGCAAAGACGCAAAGAACGCAGAGGTTTTTTTCTTTTTAATCGCAAAGACGCAGAGAACGCAGAGATTTTTTCTTCGTGCATTTGCTTCTTAGGAGTATTTTTATGATTAAACGTCCATATTGGTATCAGACTGCGGTTTTTTATGAGCTTTATGTCCGCGCCTTCGCCGATAGCAACGCGGATGGCCACGGCGACCTGCGCGGGGCGCTGACCCGTCTCGATTATCTGGCCGATCTGGGGGTGAACTGCATCTGGCTGCTGCCTACCTTCCCCTCCCCCCTGGTCGATGATGGCTACGACATCGCCGATTATTACGGCGTCCACCCTACCTACGGCGCGCTGGATGATTTCAAGGCCCTGATCGACGCGGCCCACGCCCGCGGGCTGCGCGTCATCGCCGATCTCGTGCTCAATCACACTTCAGATCAGCATCCCTGGTTCCAGGCCTCCCGCCGGCGGCAAGACCCCTACAGCGATTACTACGTGTGGAGCGATAGCAACGAGACGTACAGCGACGCCCGCATCATCTTCCTCGACACCGAGCCTTCCAACTGGACCTGGGACGAGGCGCGCGGGCAATATTTCTGGCACCGCTTCTATCGCCAGCAACCGGATCTCAACTTCGACAACCCCGCGGTGCAGGAAGAGATGTTCAAAATCGCCCGGTTTTGGATGGATTTGGGGCTGGATGGCTTCCGCGCCGACGCCGTGCCCTATCTGTTCGAGCGAGAGGGCACGAACTGCGAGAACTTGCCCGAAACGCACGCTTATCTGCGCCGCCTGCGGGCGATGATGGAGGCCGAATATCCCCACGCCATCCTCCTGTGCGAGGCGAACCAGTGGCCGGAGGATGTGCGCCCCTATTTTGGCGGCGATCTGGCCGACCCCACCGCGCCGGGCGATGCATTTCACATGGGATTCCATTTCCCGGTCATGCCCCGGCTGTACATGGCCCTGCGCCGGGGCGACCGCTCGCCCGTGGTCGAGATCATGCAGCGCACGCCCGCCATCCCCGCCAACTGCCAGTGGTGCACCTTCCTGCGCAACCATGATGAACTGACCCTGGAAATGGTGACCGAAGCAGAGCGGCAGTGGATGTGGCAGCAATTCGCGCCGGAGCCGCGCATGCGCCTGAATTTGGGCATCCGCCGCCGCCTGGCCCCGCTGCTGGGCAATGACCGCCGCCAGATCGAATTGCTCAATTCCCTCCTCTTCACCCTGCCCGGCAGCCCCATCATCTATTACGGCGACGAGATCGGCATGGGCGACGACATCTGGCTGCACGACCGCAACGGGGTGCGCACGCCGATGCAGTGGGACGCCAGCCGCCACGCCGGATTCAGCGAGGCGGAAACGGTGTATGCGCCGGTGATCAGCGACGCGGTCTACGGCTACCAGCGTGTGAATGTGGCAGCCCAGATCTCCAATCCCACCTCGCTGCTGCGGCGCATGCGCCAGTTCATCGCCGCCTACAAGGCCGAGCCAGCCCTGGCCCTGGGCGATCTGGCATTCATCGACCACCCCGACCGGGCGCTGCTGGCCTTCCGCCGCAGCCATGAGCGGACGACCCTGATCTGCCTGCACAACCTCAGCCCGCGCGGGGTGCGCATCGACCTGCCCACCACGCACGACCTCCTGGCCGATGTCACCTGGGCGGAGGGGAGCATGACGCTGCCGCCCTACGGCTATCGCTGGCTGCGGGTGGCGTGAGCACGGCCATGCCCTCGAAGAACTCCCGTCTGGTCTATTCTACCGACCCGGATGCGGCGGTCGAGCCTCGCCGCCCCGCCTCCCGGTCCCCGGCCCGCGGCGCTGCCCCGCCCGCCCTGCCCGAAGATGGGGTGATCCGCGTCTTTGTGGAGCGCAAGGGCCGGGGCGGGAAGAGCGTGTCGGTGCTGCGCGGCGTCCCCGGCCACCCCCAGGCCAAAGCAGAGCTGTGCAAGACGCTGAAGGCCCGGCTAGGCACGGGCGGCGCGGTCAAGGCCGGAGAGATCGAGATCCAGGGGGATCACCGCGACCGCATCCTCGCCCTGCTGGACGAATGGGGATACCGGGCGAAAAAGGCGGGGGGTTAGGGCCGCGGCGCGCCGCGTGCGGGCCTGACCCGATCAAGGAAACACCCAGGCCGCGAACAGGGAGGAAAGATCGCAGGCGCACTGCGCCTCGGCAAAGGCCTGGAAGGCAGCGGTGGTGACAACGCCGTACTTGAAAGCCTGGTAATAGACAGGCAGAAAGTCAGTCAGCGACGCATCCGCCATCGCCGTGGCCAGGGCCTCGAAGAAGAGGGGGCCGCGGCCGTAGACGATGGCCCCATAATCGGCGCCTTTGTACGCGGCCACAGGCAGGCCGATGGGCATGGCGGGGTCGTCGGCCTGATCCCAGCGCCGCTGCAGCGCGTCGCGGAAGGCTTCATAACCGGCGCGGCCATAGGCGTCGCCGTAATAGAGCAGGGTGGCGTACTGCGTCAGCGCCTCGTCCAGCCAGGGTTCATCCACCTGATCATTGCCCACGATGCTGTAGAACCACTGATGCGCCACTTCGTGCGCGGTGGCGTGCTCGAAAAAGGACATGCGCGCATGGTAGATCGCCAGGGCCACGACCACAATCCCCGGATATTCCACGCCGCCGGCCAGGGTGGGCGTGCCCACCACATCCAACTCGGTGAAGGGGTAGGCGCCGACGCGGTCGCTGTAGCTGCGGAAGGAGGCCGCGGCGTAATCGAGGGCCAGGGCATTCTCCGCCGCGTATTCCGGCGGCGCGTAGGCGTTGATCGTGGTCTCGCCCAGGGTGCGGCTCACTTTCTCGTAGCGGGCGCTGCTGACCAGGTAGAAATCGCGCACCGGCCCGGCTGCAAAGGTGACGATCTGGCGGCCCGCGGCCGCGGTTTCGGCCACGCGCACGCCTGAAGCGGCCAGCACCTGATCCGCCGGCGTGTTCACCCGCACCAGATAGTAGCTGCTCTCGGCAAAGACCACATCGCCCCAATCGGGCGCGATCTCGGTATGCCAGCCCGTGTCATCGAACACGGCCAGCATGGGATAGAAGTGGGCCAGGGCGAGGATCTGATCAAGCAGGGCAAAGACGCCGTAATTCCCTCCCGGCGTGGTGGGGATGTCCACAGTGAAGTCCATGGCCGCCACCACCTGCGCGCCCGGCGCCAAAGGGGGGGACAGGGGCAGGATCAACTCGCTCTCGGCCAGCGCCAGCCGGGGGATGACGCTGCGGCCGTTGATCGTGGGATCGCTGATCTGGACGCGGCCGCCGCTGAGGTTGGGAAAGAGGCGGAAATGCAGCTCGGTTAATGGGGTCTCGGCGTTGTTGGTGATCAGCGCTTCCTGCCGCGCCTGCAAACGCGTCAGGCTGTCCGCCAGGGTGAGATCGATGTGGTAGATCGTGGCGCCGGGCCGCGCGGCCAGCGCAACTTGCTCTGCGGCGATCAGGCCGGCGGCAAAGGGGGAACGATCCTCCCAGGCCGTGTCGAACAGGGCGGGCGCGGGCAGGGCAGGCGCGGGCGTTGGCGTCGGGGTCGGGGTCGGGGCAGGGGTGGGGGTCGGAGCGGAGGTGGGAACGAGGGTGGGGGCGACCGCAGGCCGCGCGCAGGCGCCGAGCAACAACAAAAGCAGCAACGAAATCCAGCGCTTCATGGTGTGGCGGTCAGGGATTGAGGCGCTGCGCGTGCGGGCGCAGACCCAGTTCATCGATCAAGGCGTTCAACTCGGCCAGGGTGAGGGCGCGGCCCAGCCCGGCGTAGGCGGTCAGCGCCGCCTCCATCATATTCGTGCCAAAGGAGCGCCCCTCCAGCCGAGGGGTGGTCGTGATCAGCCAGGCCACGCCCCGCTGCTGCAGCAATGCCACATCCGCGGCGGTGGTGGTGTTGGTGACCACGGTCTTGCCGGCCAACTGCGGGGGCATGTGTTTGCGGATGTAGAGAAAATCGCCGGCGATTAGTTCCGCCGCGGCCCAGAAACGCCCAAATTTCGGTTGGATGCTCTCCTGCGCGGCCCCGGTGGGATAGAGCATGGAAATGGGCAATTGGCCAACGATGGGCACCAGGACGCGGCCCAGGCGCTGCAACGCGCGCAGCCCGTGCACAGGGATGGGCGCGCCCAGGGCGAACATCAGATCGCCGAAGATGACCTGATCGCTGACTTCTTCGGCAGCCACGGCCATGCCGTAGCGATCCACGCCCAGCGTCACAAAGGCGCGGGCAAAATGGGGCATGCCCCCCAGTTCAGGCGCGGCCAACTCGAAGACGCGGCGCTCCAGGGTGTGCTTGAGGCCGCTGCCATCGACCGTGGGCGTGCGCCGCACCTCCTTCACCAGATTCAAACCGGATCGCAGCGGATAACTGCGGTCGCCGATGTGGATGCGCAGTTCCACCCCGCCCACGCCCAGGGCATCCACCTGGCCATCCAACTCGGCGAACAGGGCGCGCGCCCGGCGCTCGTCGCCATCCACGCCGATGCGTTCGAGGCTGATCGGCTGGCCGCCGAGGGTGATGACGACGCTTTTGTTGCGGCTGCTGCTGCCCAAGCTGACGCTGACGGCGCGTTTCATGGCAAACCTGTGGGGTGAGGAGTGGAAGAGAGGCACAGGCCCGGCTGTGCGCGCCCGCAGTATACGCCCGCAACCCGCCGCGCCAAAATCACGCGCCCCTCGCCAAAGGTGTTGACAGCCGCGGCCCCCGCGGGCATACTTGCGGGCAGCCTGCGTATCGTCGCAACCATCCGCAACCGCATCCCGCCTCTCCCCGATCCCTGTCCATGACCGATCCCGCGGCCCGAACCGCGGCCATCCTGGCCACCACCCATCAGCGACTGGCCGCGGCCTATGGCCTGCCTGTGCGCACGCCGCCTGCGGACCCGATCGACGATCTGGTCGGCGCCATCCTCAGCCAGAACACCAGCGATATCAACGCCGGCCGCGCTTTCGCCGCCCTGCGCGCCGCCTATCCCACCTGGCAGGCGGTGCTGGACGCGGCCACCCCGGAGTTGATCGAAGTCATCCGCAGCGGCGGCCTGGCCAACCAGAAAGCCCCGCGCATCCAACAGGCTCTGGCCGCTATCCTTGCCGCCCGCGGCGCCTTCGATCTCACCTGGCTGGCCGGGCTGCCCGCGACCGAGGCGCGGCGCTGGCTGACAGCCCTGCCCGGCATCGGCGCCAAATCCGCCTCGATCGTGCTCCTCTTCAGCCTGGGACTGCCGGTCTTCCCGGTCGATACACATGTACGCCGCGTGCTGACGCGGGTGGGCGCGGCCCCGTCCGTCGCCACGCCCGATGCAGTCATGGCCGTGGTCGAGGCCGCCCTCCCCGCGGACTGGTTCTATCCCTTCCACCGCAACCTGATCCGCCACGGGCGCGAGGTGTGCAAGGCCCAGCAGCCCCGCTGCACAGTCTGCCCGTTGGCCGATTTCTGCGCCTGGCGCCGGCAAAATCAATGATTGATGATTGATAATTAATAATTAATGATTAAAATGTAACAGTTCACCTGATATGTCATTGCTCTCCAAGGTTGTTGGTCAATTTTGCGATTGTCAATCGGCGTTGGGGATTGCTTCGGGGCTATCGCCCCTCGCAATGACAAAATAAGGTGAATTGTTACATTAAAGTTAATCATATGGAGTAAATACTTAATCATCAATCTTTAATCTTTAATCTTTATTTTTATCGTGAAAGGAGCGAAAACCATGTTGAACCTCTCCATCCTGGTCGAGGCCAGCGCCCAGGACTACCCCGCCAGCCCCGCCGTCATCTTCAACGACCGCACCCTGACCTACGCTCAGTTGAACGGGGCCGCCAACATGTTCGCCAACGGCTTGCGCAAGCTGGGCATCGGCCAGGGCGACAAAGTGGCAGTGATGATCCCCAACCTGCCCTATTTTCCCATCGCCTATTACGGCATCCTCAAAACCGGGGCCACGGTTGTGCCTTTCAACGTGCTCTTCACCGCCCGCGAGGTGGCCTATCACCTGCAAGATAGCGACGCCGCCGCGCTGGTGGGCTTCGCCATGTTCGCAGAGCCGGCCTACAACGGCTTCCAACAGGTGGAAAGCTGCAAGCATCTGATCATCGCCAGCGCGGACCCGGCCCAGCCCTTCACGCATGCCGATGCAGCGGTGCTCGACTTCAACCGCTTCCTGGGCATGGGCGGGTCCCCGGTCTTCGATACGGTGCAGACCGCGGCCGATGACACCGCCGTCATCCTCTACACCTCTGGCACCACCGGCAGCCCCAAAGGCGCGCAGTTGACGCACAGCAACATGGTCATGAACGCCCGCGTCAGCGTGGATCTGGTGGGCAGCGGGGTCGGGGATGTGGCCCTGACCGTGCTGCCCCTTTTCCATTCTTTCGGGCAGACGGTGCTGATGAACGCCTGCTTCATGGCCGGCGCCGCCATCACCCTGCTGCCCCGCTTCACGCCGGACGCGGCCCTGGCAATCATGCAGCGGGACAATGTCACCATTTTTGCCGGCGTGCCCACCATGTATTGGGCGCTGTATGCCTATCCCGAGGCCCACAAATTCGATCTGGACAAGATCGCCCGCACCTTGCGCATTGCTGCGTCGGGCGGCGCGGCCATGCCGGTGGAATTGATGCGCAACTTCGAGGCCCGCTTCCGTGTCCCGATCCTCGAAGGCTACGGTCTCAGCGAAACCTCGCCGGTGGCCAGTTTCAATGTGTCGAGCAAGCCGCGCAAGCCCGGCAGCATCGGCATCCCGGTGTGGGGCGTGCAGATGGCGCTGGTCGATGACAACAACGCCATCTTGCCCAAGCCGACCGAGCCGGGCGCGCTCAGCGCGGTGGGCGAGATCGTGATCCGCGGCCACAATGTGATGAAAGGCTATTACAAACGGCCCGAAGCCACGTCCGAGGTGATGCAGGGCGATTGGTTCCACACCGGCGACCTGGCGCGGGTGGATGATGAGGGCTATTACTTCATCGTCGACCGCAAAAAGGAGATGATCCTGCGCGGGGGCTTCAACGTGTACCCGCGCGAGATCGAAGAATTCTTGATGACGCACCCCAAGGTGTCGCTGGTGGCGGTGAAAGCGGTGCCCGATGAGAAGCTGGGCGAGGAAGTGAAGGCCTACATCGTGCTGAAGCCGGGGGAAAGCGCCACTGCCGAGGAGATCATGGCGTTTGCCAAAGAGGGACTGGCCGCGTACAAGTATCCCCGTTTTATCGAATTCCGCTCTGAATTGCCGATGACCGCCACCGGCAAGATCCTGAAGCGGGCGCTGATCGACAAGGAATAGAGACCATGGACTATCGCACCCTGGGCCGCACCGGCCTCAAAGTCTCCGCCCTCTGCCTGGGCACCATGCAGTGGGGCTGGACCAGTGATGAAGCGACCGCGTTTGCGGTGATGGACGCCTTTTTCGAGGCGGGCGGCAATTTCCTCGACACCGCCGACATCTACTCGCGCTGGGCCGAGGGCAACCCCGGCGGCGTCAGCGAAGCGATCATCGGGCGCTGGCTGCGCGCCCGCGACTGCCGCCGTCAGATCGTGCTGGCCACCAAAGTGCGCGGGCGCATGTGGGAGGGGCCGAATGGCGAGGGGCTGAGCCGGGCGCACATCATGCAAGCCGCCGAAGATAGCCTGCGCCGGCTGGGCGTCGAGGCCATCGACCTGTATCAAATCCACTCGGACGACCCGGGAACGCCGATGGAAGAGACCCTGCGGGCGCTGGATGACCTGGTGCGGCAGGGCAAGGTGCGCTATCTCGGCTGCTCCAACCTCACGGCCTGGCGGCTGATGAAGGCGCTGGGCATCAGCGAGCGGCTGGGGCTGGCCCGTTATGACAGCCTGCAACCCCATTACAGCCTCGTGCACCGCCGCGAGTTCGAGGCGGAGCTGAAGCCGCTGTGCGAAGCGGAGGGGGTGGGCGTCATCCCCTACAGCCCCCTGGCCGGGGGATTTCTCACCGGCAAGTATCGGCCCGACGCGGAGCCGCCGGCCTCGGCCCGGTTGGGCGGGGTGCGGCGCTATTTCAATGCCCGCGGCTGGGCCACTCTGGCTGCGGTGGAAGCGGCCGCGGCGGAGCGCGGGGTCACGCCTCTGCAGATCGCCCTGGCCTGGCAATTGGCGCAGCCGGTGATCACCGCGCCGATCATCGGCGCCAACACGGTGGCGCAGTTGCAGGAATCGTTGCAAGCGCTGGCCGTGCAACTCACCTCAGCCGAGCTGGCGCAGTTGAATCAGGCCAGCGCCGATGATGGACGATAGACGATGGACGATGGACGAAAGACGAAAGTTCTTGCTTTCAGGACAACTCCTTCGTCCTTCGTCCTTCGTCTATCCCCCCCAATCATGCTGCCCAAAACCGTTCCCAGGTGGCTTGCGCTACTTCGCGGCTGCGGGCGGTGAGGCGGGCCACGTCCAGATGCGGGATCTGGCGGCCCCGCATCAGCACGCGGCCGGCGACGATCGTGGTGTCCACCTTGCGGCCATCGAAGCCGAACATGATGTGCCAGGGCAGGTTGGCCAGGGTCAGGGGCGTGGGCGGGTCATAGTCCAGCAGGATCAGGTCGGCGGCCGCGCCCGCTTCTAGCCGGCCCAGGGCCTGGCCAAAGAAACGCTGGGCCAGGATGGCGTTGTTGCCGATCGCCACCTGCACGAGTTGATCCGCGGGCAGCAGGCGGGGATCTTGGCCCGCGGCTTTGTGCAGCAGATAGGCCACGCGCATCTCTTCGAACATGTCGTTGCTGAAGCCATCGTTGCCCAGGGCCAGCTTCACGCCCCCGCGCAGCATGGTGGGCACCGCGGCCACGCCCACAGCGTTGTTCATGTTCGAGCGGGGCTGGTGGCTGACCCAGACGCCCTTGCTGCGCAGGCGGGCCATCTCCCAGGCGTCGATGTCGATGGCGTGGGCGACGATGGTGCGGGGGCCGAGGATGCCGCGCTCGGAGAGGCGGTCGATGGTGGGCAGGCCATAGGTCGCCAGCGAGTGTTCGCGGTCGGCGGGGCCTTCGGCGGCGTGGATGTGGAAGCCGCTGTGCCCCAGGCTCTCCGCCTCGGCCACGCAGCGGTCGAGGGTGGCGTCGCTGAGGGTGAGGGCGGCATGCAGGCCGAAGGTGGCGGCCAGCCGGGGGTGAGGCTGGGCCTGCATCCGGCGGATGAAGCGGGCGTTTTCGCGGATGCCGGCCGCGGCCACGGCCTCGCCATCCCGGTCGCTGACTTCGTAGCAGAGGCAGGCGCGCAGCCCCGTCTCCTCCACCGCCGCGGCGATGATGTCCAGAGAGCCGTCGATGCAGCGGTTGCTGGCGTGGTGGTCGATCAGGGTGGTTGTGCCGGAGCGGATGGCGTCGATCAGGGGCAGGAGGGCGGAGTAACGCACGCCGTCGGCGTCGAGGGCGCGGTCGAGCGGCCACCACAGGCGCTGCAAGATCTCGGGGAAGTCCTTCATGGGGGGGCCGGGGATGTACATGCCGCGGGCAAAGGCGCCGTAGAAATGGGTGTGGGCGCAGATCATGCCGGGCAGGGCCAACATGCCGCCGGCGTCCAGGCGTTGGGCCTGGGGATGCGCTTGCTCCAGGGCGGCGCTTTCGCCCACCGCGGCGATCTGCTCGCCCTCGATCAGGATGGCGCCGTCGGCGATGTAGTGCGGCTCGTCGCCGAAGGTGAAGACGCGGGCGTGGGTGATGAGCATGGCAAAACTCCGTTTTCTTTGATATTGGGTAATTGGTAATGATTAATGGTTAATGATTAAGAATATGTTTATTGCCGCGTGATTTAATCATGTAACAATTCACCTTATTTTGTCATTGCGAGGGGCGATAGCCCCGAAGCAATCCCCAACGCTGATTGACATGCACAGAATTGACAAGCCACCTTGGAGATTGCTTCGCTGCACTCGCAATGACACATCAGGTGAACTGTTACTTAATCATTAATCATTATTGATTATGAGCCGGGGCGGCGAAATCGGCGATGAAATAGACCATGCCCCACTGGTTGCGGGCGGCGCCGATGCCGATCTCGGTGTAGTTGGGGGAGAGGAGATTGCGGCGGTGGGGGTCGGCGCCGAGGGGTTCATCATACCACCATTCCAGCGCCAGCTCAGGATAACGGGCGTAGACCCAGTTCTCGCCCGCCCAATTGGCGGTGTAGCCGGCCCGTTGCAGGCGCTGGCGCAGGGTGGCGCCATCTCCGCCGGTGTGGCTGCACGCGTCGCGGGCCTGGCAGTCCTCGGCGTGGGCCT
>JABWBG010000344.1 GCA_013360575.1 Caldilineales bacterium | reverse complement strand
CGCCCTCCAGCGTGCTCACGGCCATGGGTGTGAGCCGCGCGGACGCGGCCGGCCACCTGCGCCTGACCCTGGGCCGCAGCACCACCGCCGCCGACATCGACCGCGTGCTCGAAGTCCTCCCCCCCCTGGCAGCGCGCATTTGGAAGTTGGTGGGTTGGTAGATTGGTAAATTGGTAGATTGGTAGGTTGACGTGTAAATCGGCGATCCCCACCAATCTACCAATTTACCAATCTACCAATCTACCAACCAATCTACCAACCTCCCCATGCTCCAGCTCGACCTGATCCCCAGCAAGCCGCCGGCCGAGACTATGGTCGTCGTCGCCATGAGCGGCGGCGTGGATAGCTCGGTGGCCGCGGCGCGGCTGGCAGCCGCCGGCTACAACGTGGTGGGGGTGATGATGCGCCTGTGGGCCGAGGCAGCCGCCGGGGTGAGCCGGGAAAACCGCTGCTGCACCCTCGAAGCCACCGAAGATGCTCGCCGCATCGCCGCCCACCTCGGCATCCCCTTCTACCTGCTCAATGTCGAGCAGGTGTTCAAGCAGCAGGTGGTGGATTATTTCATCGCCGGCTACACCGCCGGCCTCACCCCCAACCCCTGCCTGGCCTGCAACCGCCACATCCGCTTCGATCATCTGCTCAACTACGCCCGCGCCTTGGGCGCCGACTACCTGGCCACCGGCCATTACGCCCGCGTGCGCGCGGCGCCGGCCCGTTTCGAGCTTCTGCGCGGGGCCGATGCGGCCAAAGACCAGTCCTACATCCTCAGCATCCTCGGCCAGGAGCAATTACGCCACCTTAGCTTCCCGGTCGGCGACCTGACCAAACCGCAAGTGCGGGCGCTGGCCGCGGCCTTTGGCCTGCCCGTGGCGGAGAAAGCAGAGAGCATGGATCTCTGCTTTCTGGCCGATGGCGATTACCGACGCTTCCTGCAAGACTGGGCCGGCGCGGCCATGCAGCCAGGCCCCATCCGCCACAGCGATGGCCGCATCCTGGGCGAACATCAGGGCCTGCCCTCCTACACCATCGGCCAGCGCAAGGGCTTGCCCAGCGTGGCCGGCGAACGCCTCTTCGTGCTCGAACTCCAGCCCGAAACCAATATCCTGCTGGTTGGGCCGGCGCAGCAATTGGGCCGCGACTCTCTGACCGCTGCCAACGTCAACTGGATCGATGGATCGCCGCCCCCCGGCCCCATCGCCTGCACGGTCAAGATCCGCTCGCGCGCCGCGGATCAGCCCGCCACCGTGCAGCCCCTGCCCGACGCCCGCGCGGCCGTGCACTTCGTCCACCCGCAGCGAGACATCGCCCCCGGCCAGGCCGCAGTCTTCTACGATGGCCTGCGTTGTCTCGGCGGCGGGGTGATCGAACGGTGACCCGGCGCCGCCCCTTCACGGAGGTTCGAACATGATCACACTCTCGCCCATGCTCCTGCTGCTGGCCCTCCTGGGCCTGATCTACGCCGCCATCTTCCATTTCTGGCGCGGCAAAGGCTGGGGAGATCTGGCCCTGACCCTGCTGGCCGCGGGGCTGGGCATGGCGCTCGGCCAGATGGCAGGCGCCTTCTTCGACCTGGATCTGCCGCGCATCGGCCAGACCCGCGTGGTCGAAGGCAGCGTGGCAGCGTGGCTGCTGATGTTTGCCGCCGCCTGGTTGAAAGGGTAGAATAGGGCTACCGGCCCTTTCCCATCCGCTCAACGAGGCCCCCCGTGACCGCAGTCATTCGCGATATCGCCATCATCGTTTTGGCCCTGGAGACGATCGTCATCGGTGTGTTGCTGGCCCTACTGCTATGGCAGGTGCGCACCCTGGTCGTCCTCCTGCGCGACGAAATCCATCCCCTGCTCGACAACGCCCAGCAGACCAGCGAAACCGTGCGCGCCACCACAACCTTCCTCAGCAAACGCATCGTCAAACCGGGGGTGGATGCGCTGAGCTTTGGCGCCGGCCTGCGCCAGGCCGCGCGCACACTGAAACGACGGGCGCAGCCGCCGGCAGAGGAGAGGATGCCCTGGGAGCGCAGCGCGCCGCCTCCCCCGCCGCCGGCAGCTACAGAGGCCGAAAGCTAGACCGCGACCGGTCATTGGCCCGCACAAAGAGGATGGATAGATCGCCATCCTCTGCCCTCCCTCGCCCAGGCCCTCTGCCATGACACTTCTCCGTCTGGCCCTCATGGGCCATTTTCCCACCGGCGACGCCCCCGCCGGCGGCATCGAGAGCGTCACTGCCAACCTCGTGCGCAGCCTGGCAGCGCAACCCGACCTGGAACTGCACGTAGTGCAACATCGCCAGGGCGCGCCCGCGGGCCGCTTCGCGGCCGCGGGCTACACCCTGCACAACCTACCCATCGCCCGCCGCCGCCTGCTGCCGAACACCGTGCAAAGCGAACTGCTGGCCCGCGACTGGCTGCGCCGCGTCCGCCCCGACGCGGTGAGTTCCCACCACCCCTCCTTCACCCTGCCGGCGCTCGATCTGGGCATCCCCACTCTGCACACCCTGCACGGCATGCCCATCAACGAATTCTGGACGCGGCGGGGCTGGTTTCGCCGCGCCGCCACCCTGGCCGAGATCTGGCTGGAATGGCGGATGCTGCGCCGCGCCCCCCACATCGTCGCCATCTCCGATCACGCCATCGCCGCCTATCGCCGGCGCACCCGCGCCCACTTCCACCGCATCGACAACCCCATCGATCCGCGTTTTTTCGATCCCGGCCCCCCGCCGCCGCCGGATCGCCTGCTGTTTGTGGGCAATCTCACCCCGCGCAAAGGGGTGGATGTGGCTATCGCCGCCATCGCCCGCCTGCGACCCCGCTTCCCTGGCCTGCGGCTAGAGATCATCGGCGCGGAGGCGGACCCGGCCTATGTGGCCGGGCTGAAAAAACAGGCCGCGACGTTGGGCGACGCGATTCACTTCCAGGGCCTGCGCAATCAGAACGAGATCAAACGGGCGCTGGAGCAGGCGCTGGCCTTGGTGCTGCCCTCGCGCGAGGAGCACGCGCCGGTGATCGTGGCCGAAGCCATGGCCGCGGGCCGGGCCGTGGTGGCCACAACAGTCGGCGCCCTGCCCGACATGATCGAGCCGGGCGTCACCGGCTGCCTCGTCCGCTTCACCG
>JABWBG010000343.1 GCA_013360575.1 Caldilineales bacterium | reverse complement strand
CAGGGCATAGGCCACAGCCCGGGCCGACCCTCCCGCGCCCAGGATCAGGGCGCCGCCGGCCTGCACCTCGGCCAGGGACACGCCCTGCTCGTGCAGATCGGCCAGGAACCCGGGCGCGTCGGTGTTCTCGCCCTGCAGCACGCCATCCGCCTGCACGATGATGGTGTTGACCGCGCCGATGGCCTGCGCCGCCGGGCTGAGGGTGTGCAGGTGGGGGATCACCGCCTCTTTGTGGGGGATGGTGACGTTGGCCCCCCGAAAGCCCAAGGCCCGCAGCCCGGCCACCGCCTCGCCCACCCGCTCTGGGTGGACGGGCAGGGGCAGATAGACCCCGTCGATGCCGGCGGCGGCAAAGGCGGCGTTGTGCATGGCCGGCGAGCGGGAATGCGCCACGGGCCAGCCGATCAAGCCAGTGAGGAGCATAGAAAACGCTTGGCGTTCAATGGATCGCCGCGCCCAGCCGGGCCAGGGTCTGGGCGAAGCCGGGGAAAGAATCGGGGATGCACTCGGCGCCCTGCACGGCCGTGGCGCCTTCGGCCAGCAAGCCCGCCACGGCCAGGGCCATGGCCAGGCGATGGTCGCCATGCGAATCGACGCGGGCGCCGCGCAGCCGCGTCGGCCCGGAGACGACGAAGCCATCGGGCCGGGCCTCGATCTGCGCGCCCAGTTTGCGCAACTCGGCCACGGTGGTGGCGATGCGATCCGTCTCCTTCACGCGCAGTTCGCCCGCGTCTCGGATCACCGTCTCGCCCCGCGCCTGGGTGGCGGCCACGGCCAACACCGGCAATTCGTCGATCAGGGTGACGATCTCGGCTCCGCCCAGGGTGATGGCGGTCAGATCGGCGGCGTGGACGCGCAGATCGCCGGTAGGCTCGCCGCCACTCTCGCCCCAATTGTCCAGGGTGATGTCCGCGCCCATGGCGATCAGGGCGTCGAGCAGGCCGCGACGGGTGGGGTTGACGCCCACGCCGGTGAGGGTGAGATGGCTGCCGGGGGCGCAGGCGGCGGCGACGAGCAGGAACGCGGCAGAGGAAAAATCGCCGGGCACGTTGAGATCGAGGGGGGCGAGGGGGTGCGCCGGCGCTTCTGCCGTGAGGATCGGCCCGCGGCGGCTGATCGGCGCGCCCATCGCCGCCAGCATGCGTTCGCTATGATCGCGGGCGGGGCCTGGCTCGCGCACGGCCACCAGCCCGCGGCTGTACAGCCCTGCCAGCAACAGGCTAGATTTGACCTGGGCGCTGGCCACGGGCATGAGGTATTCCAATCCTGCCAGCTCGCGGCCACGTATCGAGAGGGGCAGCAACCGCCCGCCCTCGCGGCCGGCGATATCTGCGCCCATCTGCCGCAGCGGTTCGACCACACGGGCCATGGGCCGGCGACGCAGTTGTTCGCTGCCGGCCAGCACGCTGTGAAAGCGTTGGCCGGCCAGCAACCCGGCCAGCAGCCGGGCCGTGGTGCCGCTGTTGACGCAGTCCAGCACCTCTTCCGGCTCGCGCAGGCCGTGCAGCCCGCGGCCGTGGATGCGCCACTCGCCGGGCGCGGGCGCGTCTACCTGCACGCCCAATTGGCGCACCACAGCCAGGGTGGCGCGGCAGTCGCCGCCATCTAAATAATTGCGCACGCGGCTGACGCCCTCGGCGATGGCCCCGAACAACAGGGCGCGATGGGTGATCGACTTGTCCGCGGGCACAGCGCTGACGCCTAGCAAAGGGCCAGGGGAAAGGGTGAGTGTGGTCATGGGGGAACTATATCACAAGCAGGGGGCAGGGGGCAGTGTTCAGTATTCAGTGGTCAGTGGTCAGTGGTCAGTAGGCGGGCAGCGGTCGGAGCGCTGCGAGCGCTCCGACCGCTTGATCTGCCACCTCTTCCCTGGTCAGTGAGTGAGCAGCGGTCGGAGCGCTGCGAGCGCTCCGACCGCTTGATCGACCACCTCTTCCCTGCCACAATGGCGTGGCTGCGGGAGTTGCGTTATGATTATGCCATGCGACTCTACAATGTACTTACTCACGCCATCGAGCCCTTTTCCGCCGCCGACCCGGTGCGCGTCTACGTCTGCGGCATCACGCCCTATGACACCACCCACCTGGGCCATGCCTTCACCTACACCGTCTTCGATGTCCTGATCCGCTATCTCGAACACCGCGGGCACAGTGTGCGCTACGTGCAGAATGTCACCGACATCGACGACGACATCCTGCGCAAAGCGGGCGAGATGGGCGAGGACTGGATCGCCCTGGGCAACCGCTGGACCGCCCGTTTCATCACCGACTTGCAGCAGCTTAACCTGCGCCCGCCCGATGTCTACCCCCGCGCCACCGAGGTCATTGCCCAGATCGTGGCCGGGGTGACGCGGCTGCTGCAGGCGGGGGTGGCCTACGAGAACGGGGGCAATGTCTATTTTCATATCGACGCCTGGCCCCTGTTCGGCCGGCTCAGTCGGCTGCCGCGCGACCAGATGCTGGCCATTGCCAACCAGCGCGGCAATGTAGCCAACGACCCGCACAAACGCGATCCTCTCGATTTCGTGCTCTGGCAGGCAATGAAGCCGGGCGAGCCGTACTGGCCCAGCCCCTGGGGGCCTGGCCGCCCCGGCTGGCACATCGAATGCTCCACCCTCGCCGGCCATTATCTGGGTGAGACGATCGACATCCACGGCGGCGGCGGCGATCTCATCTTCCCGCACCACGAGTGCGAGATAGCGCAGGTGGAGCCGGTGAGCGGGCGGCCTTTTGTGCGCTTCTGGATGCACGCGGCCATGGTCTACCACCAGGGCGAGAAGATGAGCAAGTCGCTGGGCAACCTGATCATGGCCCGCGACCTGCTGCGCGACTATACCGCCGATGCGCTGCGTCTCTATCTTGCCTCCCACCACTACCGCACTTCCTGGTGTTTCGACGAAGCGCTGTTGCAGGCGGCCCGCGCCCGCGCCTTCGCGTTCGATCGCGCCCTGGCCGTGCGCAGCGGCACCCAGCCCGCCCCGCCCGAACTGCTGGACAGTATCGCCCACGCCGAAAACCGGTTCCACGCGGCGATGGAGGAGGATCTCGACACCCCCGCGGCCCTGGCCGCGCTGGACGATCTGGTCGGCGCAGTGCAGGCCGGCGGCAGCGACGGC
>JABWBG010000052.1 GCA_013360575.1 Caldilineales bacterium | reverse complement strand
CCCCTGGGCGTGGCCCGGCCCGCGCTGCTCGACTTGATCGCCCAGTTGCAGGCGGCGCTGCCCGCGGGCGCGCTGGCCCAAATCGCCCCCGCCGGCAGCCTGCGCCGCTGGAAAGAGACGATCGGCGACCTCGACATCCTGGCCGTCAGCGCCGAGCCGGAACGGGTGATGGCCGCGTTCCAAACCCTGCCGCCGGTGACGCAGGTGCTGGCGGCGGGGCGCAGCAAATCGCGGGTGCAACTGGCCAACGGCCTGGAATGCGACCTGCGCGTGGTCGAGCCGCGACACTGGGGCGCGGCCCTGCAATACTTCACCGGCAGCAAAGAGCACAACGTGGCCCTGCGCGAGCTGGCGCTGAAGCAAGGCTGGAGTTTGAACGAGTACGGCCTCACCGCCACCGGGCGGGGCCAGGCTCCAGAGGGGACGGAGCGCTTCTTCGCGACCGAGGAAGCGTTGTACACCTTTCTGGGCCTGCCCTGGATCCCGCCGGAGCTGCGCGAAGATCGGGGCGAGATCGCCGCGGCCCAGGCCGCGAGCCTGCCCCCCCTGATCGCCGCCGCCGACATCCAGGGCGAGGTGCACGGGCACACCACTTTCAGCGATGGCCAGAACAGCATCGCCGAGATGGCCGCGGCGGCCCGCGCCCGCGGCTATCGCTATTGGCTGGTCAGCGATCACAGCGTGGGATTGGGTATCACCGGCGGGGTGGATGCGGCCAAACTGGCGCAGCAGCGGGCCGAGATCGACCGCTTGAACGCGCAGTGGCAGGCCGAGAGGAGCGATTTTCGCCTGGCTCTGGGCGTGGAGGTGGAGATCCTGGCCGATGGCAGCCTGGGCCTGGCCGATGACATCCTGGCCACGCTCGACGTCGTCGTCGCCAGCATCCACAGCAGTCTGCGCCAGGAGCGGGAGACGATCACGGCCCGCTGCCTGGCCGCGGTGCGCAACCCCCATGTCGATATCCTCGGCCACCCCACCGGGCGCCTGTTGGGCCGCCGCCCGCCCACCGAGTTGGATGTGGAGAGGGTGTTGCAAGTCTGCGCCGAGACGAACACCGTGGTGGAGATCAACGCCCATCCCTCCCGGCTCGATCTGAACGATATCTACGCCCGCCGGGCCGCGTCCCTGGGCTGTAAGATCGCCATCAGCACCGACGCCCATTCCCCCACGGACATGGCCCTGCTCGAGTACGGCATCCACACCGCCCGCCGCGCCTGGCTCAGCCCGGCCGATGTGATCAACACCCGGCCCCTGGCGGAGATGCTGGCGCTGTTGAAGTGAGGGGGGGATAACAGTCAACAGTCAACTGTCAACTGTCAACTGTCAACGGGCAGGGAGCAGGGGGCAGGGGGGGTGGGGGGGCTGCGATGAGGGTGGACGGTTTTTATTTCGTTTCTTCGTCCATGATCTTAAAAAAGATCCCTCTCATAGTTGTCCGCAAAAAGCGCGGGTTGTCCACCGGTATGCCAAAACAGGATGGTTTCTTCCTTACCAAAATAGCCTTTGCGGATCAGATCGATCATACCCCCCGCGGCGCGGCCGGTATAAACCGGATCGAGCAGAAGCCCCTCCTGCCGGGCGAATAATTGGATTGCCTCGCGCTCTAAATCGGTCAGCACACCATATCCGGCCTGACAATACTGCGCAGTCGCCAGCACATCTGCCGGCGTGAAGTCGATCCTTGGCCCAAGCCGTTCTGATGTTTCCGCCGCCAACTGCGCGACTTGCTTTTTCAGGGCAGATTCCGGCTCATCGATGCTGATCCCCAAGACTTTGCCCGGAAAACCCATGATCCGCTGGCCTAAAACCAGGCCGGCATGGGTGCCCCCGGAGGATGAGCCGAAAACAATCCAGTCCACCTTGATCCCCTGGTTGACAAATTCTTCCATGGCAAAGAAATAGCCGAGCGCGCCGGTGGGGCTGCTCCCGCCATAGGGCACGAGGTAGGGATTTTTGCCTGCTTGTCGCACCCGCTCGAAGGTTTCGTTCAGGACGCGGGCCCGGTCATTCCGGGCCGAGATGGTGACAATTTCTGCGGCGAATAATCGGTCGAGCAGGTAGTTGGCCGAGGGGTCGATCGGCGGTTCACCATTCAGAATGAGAATACACTCCATGCCAAATCGCGCCGCGGCTGCTGCGGTCTGGCGGCAATGGTTGGATTGGATAGCGCCGGCAGAGATCAGGGTCGTGGCGCCCTGGGCCAAGGCTTCAGCAACCAAAAATTCAAGTTTACGGGTTTTGTTTCCACCGAAAGCCAGGCCGGTTTGGTCGTCGCGCTTGATCAGGAGTCTGGGGCCGCCGAGGTGGGCTGTCAGGCGGGGTAATGCCTCAATCGGTGTGGGCAAATGCGCAAAGCGGCAGCGTTTGATTTCTTTCATAGGGGTTAAATTTTAGAAGCAATCCCCAACGCCGATTGACAACCGCAAAATTGACGAACAACCTTGGAGATTGCTTCGCTGCACTCGCAATGACATATCAGGTGAACTGTTACTATTTTTGCTCGTTTGGGCAAAAATGTGTGCTGCGGCCGCCCACGACGATGCGCCTGATCGCGGCGCCGCAAGAGGGGCAAGGTTCGCCGGTGCGCCGGAACACCTGCAAACGGTTCTGGAACGCGCCGGTGGAGCCATCGGGCCGGCGATAATCGCGCAGGGTGGTGCCCATCTCGGCCAGGGCCTCGGTCAGCACCGCCTGCATTGCCGCGGCCAGCGCCGCCACTTCATCGGGCTGCAAGGCGCCGCCGGCGCGCAAGGGGTGGATGCGCGCCCGGAATAGGGCCTCGTCCACGTAGATATTGCCCAGCCCCGCGGCCAGCCGCTGATCGAGCAGCAGCGACTTGATGGCCGCGCCGCGTCCGGCCAATGCCGCGGCCAGATAGGCCGGCGAAAAAGCCGCGTCCAGCGGCTCTGGCCCCAGCTTGCCGATCACCTCTGCCGGCTCCTCCACCAGATAGACCCGCCCAAACTTGCGCTGATCCTTGAAGCGCCAGTCCTGGCCATTTTGCAGATGCACGATCAGGCGATCGTGGGGGTGGTGGGCCGCGGGGCGGGGGGTCATGCGCAATTCCCCGGTCATGCGCAGGTGCAGGATCAAACAGCGGCCATCATCGAGATGGAAGAGCATGTATTTGCCCCGCCGCGTGGCTGCCAGCACCTGCCGCCCCTGCAGCCAGGCGCAGAACAGATCGGGGGTGGGCCGATCGACCACACCCGGCCACAGCAGCGACACCCCTTGGATCGTCTGCCCCCGCACCAAGGGCAGGATGGCATCGAGAATTGTCTGGACTTCGGGCAGTTCGGGCATGGCTGCGATTCTACGGCAGGGCAATCCTGCTGTCAACCGGCGCGGCGCCAAAGGGCAGATAATTTTTATGAAGCCTTTCATAAAAATTTGACATCGATCCGGCCCCGGCCTATAATCGCCCCTGGTCAGCCTGTGTGCGGCGGGTCATTTCGCCCCGACGCATGGCTGATTCTTTTGTCGGACGATCTGTTTGGGCGGGTCAGGGCCGCTGGTCTGGCCCCGCCCCATCTCACATAAAAAGAGGTACACCGCTCATGCGTGTTGTCTTAATCAATCCTCGCTTTCGCCTGCCCATCGATACCCGCACCTCTCCGCACCTGGGGCTGGCCTATCTGGCTGCCGTTTCCGAGCGCCGCGGGGATGAGGTGCGTATTTTCGATGCCGATGTCGAGGAGCAGCCGCTCAGCGAGTTCATCCAGGCCTTCCGCCCGCACGTGGTCGGCATCACCGCCAACACGCCCCAGGTCAAGCAGGCCTGGCGCCACGCCGCCCAGATCAAGGCCGTGCACGATGTGCCGGTCGTGCTGGGCGGGCCGCATCCCAGCGTGGCGGCAGAGGATCTTGATTTCGAATCGGCCCGCCAGCCCGATGTGGACATCGTCGTGCGGGGGGAGGGGGAGTCGGCGTGGATCGACATCTGCGACCGCGTCGAGACCTTTCTGCGCGATCAGGAGAGCTTCTCCACCCAGGCGCTGATGGATCCGGCCCGCGGTATTTGGGATGATTGCCTCGGCATCTCCTACAAAAGCAGCGATGGCGGATTGCACCGCAACCTGGATCGGCCCGTGATCAATGATCTCGACTCGCTGCCCTGGCCGGCCTACCACCTCTTCCGCATGGACAAATACACGAACCTGCAGCCCGCCACCGACAAAATCGATGGCTCCAAGAGTTTCAGCATCATGACCAGCCGCGGCTGCCCCTATCGCTGCACCTTTTGCTCGCAGTCGATCATGCCGATCCGCTGGCGGGCGCGCTCTTCGGAGAATGTGCTGGCCGAATGGAAGCATCTGGTCGAAGACCTGGGCGCGCAGGAGATCGGCGTGCTGGACGACAGCGCCAACATCCGCAAGGAGCGGATGCACGAACTGGCCGACCTGCTGATTGCGCACAAACTCAACCGCGTGCCCTGGATCTTCGTCAACGGCATCCGCGCCAACATCGTGGATCATGATGTGATGCTGAAACTGAAGCGGGCCGGTCTGCGCCGCACTGCCTTCGGCGTGGAGACGGGCAACCCCGAAATCCTCAAGAAAATCGACAAAAAGATCGATCACGATACCATTCGCCGCGCTTTCAAGATCTGCAAAGAGGTGGGGCTGGAGACGATTGCTTTCATGATCATCGGCCTGCCCGGCGAGACGCGCGAGACGATGCAGGACACGATCAACTTCGCCATCGAGCTGGACCCGCTGATCGCCAACTTCAGCATGATGACGCCCTACCCCGGCACCGCCGTGTACGAGCAGGTGAAACGCCAGGGCCGGATGTTGATCAACGATTGGGAAGATTACGTCTTCTTCGAGCAGCGAGCGCGCTATGAAATGGGCGAGATGACGGCGGAATTGGTAGAGGAGATGTATCGCAAGGCCTACCGCCAGTTCTATCTGCGGCCTGCCCCCATCCTGCGCCGGCTGAAGACCAAAGATTTTTGGATGAACCTGCCCCGCAACATGCGCATCGCCCTGCGCACCTTCCTGCCCAAAGCGGAAAAGACCGCGCTGCGCAAGAAGATCGAGGCGGAAGCCCTGTCTTGACCCCGCGCCTGACAAAACATTCATCCTGCACGCCGCGGCTGTTCATGGCGGTTTCATCTGCGCATGCTAGACTGAGCGCCGCAGTTGTTGCCAGGATGGCGGAGGACGGCTGGCCGCTCTCCGCTCCGTTCCCTTCTTCTGACCTGTTTTCAGGAGGATTACGCCTTGAAAATCGCTTTTATCGGTCCCAAATGGAATGATCTGACCAACGCCTACCCCTCGTTGGGGCTGGGATACCTGGCGGCGGTAGCCGAACAGGAGGGGCATGAGTGCCGCATCTTTGATTTCGGCCTGCGCCCGCAGCGGCCAATCGCCGAGGATGTGCAAGAGGTGATGGCCTTCCGCCCCGATCTAGTCTCGTTCACCTCGATGACCACCAGCTACGCCAGCGTTGAGACCACAGCGGCGATGTTGAAGGAATCCTTGGGCGTGACCACGATCATCGGCGGCCCCCACGCCACCACCCTACCCCATCTCACCCTGGAAAATCCGCATCTGGATTTCCTGATCTACGGCGAGGGGGAAGAGGTCTTTCGCGATTTCATCCGGGCGCTGGCCGCGGGGCGCAGCAACTGGGGCGAGTATGTGGGCCTGTGGTACAAGGAGGCTGGCAAGGTCATCCCCGGCGGCGAGCGCAGCCTGATCGAAGACCTGGACGCGCTGCCCTATCCGGCCCGGCACCTGTTCGAATTGGGCAAATATCCCCTCTACGCGCCCAATGGCGAGCCGATGTTGACGGTGCTGAGCAGCCGCGGCTGCCCCTACAACTGCTCTTTCTGTTTCAAGGGCATCGTTGGCCGCACCTACCGCCAGCGCAGCCCCCAAAACATCGCGGATGAGCTGCAACACATACTCGATCGGTACGGCGTGCGTAATTTCTATTTCATCGACGATCTGTTCACCATCGATGTGCGCCGTCTGGACAAGATCCTGGATCATCTGCTGGAACGGGATATGGATATCCGCTGGCGCTGCCTGGCCCGCGTGGATCGCGTCACCCCAGAGTTGCTGCAAAAGATGTACAAGGCCGGCTGCCGCCAGGTGCACTACGGCATCGAAAGCGGCAATGAAGAGGTGCTGAAACGCACGGCCAAGCACATCAAACTGAGCCAGGTGCGCGATGCCGTGAAATGGACCGAAGATGCCGGCATCCACAGCAAAGGCTATTTCATCCTCGGCCTGCCCGGCGATACCGTCGAGACGATGGAAGAGACGATCGAGTTCGCGGCCGGGCTGGACTTGAGCGAAGCCATGTTCTCGATTGCCACACCGATGCCGGGCACGCAGCTATGGAATGAATTGGTGGCTAAACGTCCAGAAACACAATACAATGCCGATTTTACTAAAAGCTACTATTACAACAGCTACACTGCCGAGATCGCACCCTTTATGAATGTTTCCGAAGTAGATGACAAGGAACTCAGCGCCATGGCGATCAAGGCCCGGCAGCGTTTCTTGGAAGCGAAGAAACAGCGCATGTACCGCCGCAGTTTCGGCGACGCCGCCGGCGATCTGCTGTGGAACATCTCGCGGGTGACGCCGGTGCGCAAAGTGGGCAGCGCTCTGGCCCGCGCCGGCCTGTTTGGCCGCTTCCAACGCACCAAGCAGGTCTATTTTGGGGCCGAGCAGTGGAGTTAGTCGGCTAGTGGGTATTTTGACCTGATGCTGGCGCTCGCTCACTAACCACTATCGCATAGCCGATCCTGGGATTTCCATGACTATCCACCCCCTCACCTTCCAAGAAAAAGTGCGCAATAAATCGCGCATGTATCGCCGCCGGGCCATGGGGCCGGTGAAGTGGCTGGCCTACCAGAGCGGCCAGACCCGCTTTGTGCCCCCGCCCGACCGCATGTACATCGAGTCCACCAATATCTGCAACCTGGGCTGCATCATGTGCCCCACCGGCCGCAAGGAGATCACCCGGCGGCATGGCTATATGAAATGGGAGGTGTTCAAGCAGATCGTGGATGAGATGGCGCCGCATGTGAAGGCCACCACCCTGCACATCTGGGGCGAGCCGCTGCTGCACAAACGCATCTTCGACATGGTGGCCTACTGTCGCGAAAAGGGGCTGCGGGCCGAGATCAGCACCAACGCCACCCTGCTGAGCGCAGACCGGGCGCGCGGCCTGCTCGATGCCGGCCTCAATGTCATCTATCTTTGCCAGGATGGCATCCGCCCCGAAACCTACGAAAACGTGCGTATCAACGCGGATTACGAAAAAACCAACGAAAACATCCGGCGTTTTGTGGAGATGAAGCACGCCGGCCGCTATCAAACCTTTGTCAATTTGCAGATCATCGAAATGGCGCGCACCCGAGATGAGACCGAGGCTTTCGTGCAGTATTGGAAGGATGTGCCCGGCGTCGATCTGGTGCATGTCAAGCCTTTCGATTCCTGGGGCGACCAGATCGAAGAGATCAGCGCCCTGAAGCCGGCGGACAGCAGGCCCCTGCCTCCCCGTTTCGCCTGCCCCAACCTCTGGTACCACGTGCACATCTATTGGGATGGCGCCATCGCCATGTGCGACCGCGATTTCAATCTCGACTATGATCTCGGCAACGTGATCGATGCAGATGGCGTGGTGCGGGTGATGAAGAACTGGAACGGGCCGAAAATGCAGGAACTACGCCAACGCCACCTCGACGGGGAGTATGTATCGCCCTGCACCACCTGCAGCGAATGGGCATGGTGGAAGCCGACCCTCTTTGCCGGCGGCTTCGGCAATCGCCCGGTGCAGGAGCAATTCAGCGGCCAGACGGTGCGCACCGGCGGCAATGACAAAAACGGGGGTTCAGCGTCGCCAATTGAGTTGGTGTTGCCGGATGACAGTCGCTTTGGGAGCAGCCAATAACGATGACTTCTATTTTCCCCTGGATTAAGCAGAAAACCTCCACCATCCTCTGGCTCGACCTGGGCGATCTGGGCGACCTGGTCAACCCCGGCGGGCCGCACGAGCAATGGCAGGATCATGGTCTGGGCCTGCTGCGCACGATCCTGCATCAAAACGGCATCCAAACCGATGTGGCCTCCACGCGGGCCGTGACCTCGTGGGAGCAACTGAAACCGCAGCTCGCCGGCTACGATACGTTGATCATGAACGTGCGCAGCTACACCTATCCGCCGGCGCTGAAGGCAGCGAAACTGTTCAAAGAGATCAACCCGCGGGGCATGGTGCTGACCGGCGGCATGCACGCCACCGTCGCCCCCGATGAGATGGCAGCCGTGGCCGAGTTCGACCGCATCTGCATCGGGCCGGGCGAGAAGGTGATCGTCGATCTGGTCAAGAATCCGGGCGATTTCGAGCGCGTGTTTCGAGCCGAGGGCGCCCGCTCCATGGCCGAATGGCCGCACATCGACCGCACGCTGTGGCCGAAACCGGTGGGCTGGCGCATGAAACGCAAGTGGGGCTGGAAATGGCCGCTGGAGCCGGCCTGCGGCTGGGGGCCGGGGCCGGTGGCGACGATCATCACCAGCCGCGTCTGTCCCTGGCAGTGTGTGTTCTGCAACGAAAATTCCTACATCCCCAACATGGGCCGCAAGCCGGTGGATCAGGTGATCGACGAGCTGAATTTCCTCGACCGCAAATATGGCGTCGGCTCGGTCGTCATCCACGATTCCATGTTCTTCCAGAACCCGAAATGGCTGAAGGAGTGGATCGAAAAATATCCGCGGCAGACCAAACGCTGGACGTATTGGGCCGCGGGCCGCTCGGACACGGTGCGACAGTGGCCGGACCTGTTCGAGGCCCTGGTGCGGGAGACGAACTGGCGCACCATTTCCATCGGCTTCGAATCGGGCAGCGACCGCATCCTCAAGCTGCTGAACAAGGAATGCACCGAGGAAGACAATTATTTCACCATCGATCTGGTCAATCGTCTGGCCGCGGAGCTGCAGGCCAGGGGCGAGCAGCCGCCGGTGTTCTGGTCGAACATCATGTTGGGCATTCCCGGCGAAACCCGCGAGGATGCCTTCAAGACCATGCGCATGCTCAAGCACATGCAATCGGTCATGCCCTCGATCAGCTTCTATGCCCCCTATCCTGGCTCCGCCCTGGGCTACCAACTGATCGCCGAGGGCAAAAGCCTGATGAGCAAGGACAACTACCATCGTTTTCCTGATGACGAGAAAGTGAAGGGCGTGGATTACGGGTTCTACCGCGACATGCTGGCCGGCAAGTACGACGCCGAGATCAACCGCGGCCTCGAGGGCGCTGCCCGCGGCGCCAAGGTATACGAAGGCGCGCTGGTAAAGGCCTAAACGCCCCTATGGAAATCAGGCTGATTACCGATAGACTGTGTTCATCACACTCTATCGTCCTGACCCGAAGCGCTGGCTGGACTGGCGCACAAGGAGAAGATAACCATGTTTCCTTTCCCTAAATGCCCGGTTTGCGGCGGCGAACTGATTGAAAAAGAGGTCGAGAAACTGTTGCGCGGCGGCATCCACACCGCGGCGGTGTGTGTGCGCGCCGAAGTTTGCCAGCATTGCGGCGAACGACTCTACGCGCAGGAGACGATTCGCCAGTTCGAGCAAATTCGAGCCAAGCTGGAACGCCAGGAGATTCGCGAATTCGAGCCGCTGGGCCAATCCTTTCAGGTCGCACTCACCCCTGCGGTGGCGTGATGAGCAGCTTTTCCAATCCCCATTACATGTACCTGTTCGATCTAAAGAACGGCAAGCAGAAGCTGGCCTATGGCGAATCGCCAGAAGACGCGCTGCGCATATTGCGCGTGCGCCTAAGCGAAGCAGAAATGGCCGAGATTCTCGTGGATCGCTTCATAAAAATCAATCAACGCCAATTGCACGATTACGTGCATAACTTGGGATAACGTGGGTCGTGGTGCGTGAAACGTAAAACGTAATGCGTAAAACGTAATATCTCTCTGATCACGTACTCTTTACCCACCACGCCCCACGCCCCACGCCCCACGCCCCACGCCCCACGCCCCACGCCCCACGCCCCACGCCCCACGCCCCACGCCCCACGCCCCACGCACCACGCCCCACATGTCTATCCGCAAAGCTTACCTCATCCAACCGGGCCGCGACGGCGCTTTTTTGGGCAAGGCCACCATGGCCCCCTACACCCTCATGCGTCTGGCCTCGCTGGTGCCCGACGCCGTGCCAGTCGAGATCATCGACGAAGACCTGAAGCCCGTGCCTTTCGCGGCGCTGGGACCGGATGATCTGGTGGGGATCACGGCCAAGACTTTGCAGATCGAGCGGGCCCGGTGGATCGCGCAGCGGGCGCAGGCGCAGGGAGCGAAGGTGGTGATCGGGGGTGCGCATGCCACCCTGGCCCCCGATGAGGTGGGCGAATGGGCCGACAGCATCGCCGTGGGCGAAGCCTACCGCACCTGGCCGCAGATGATCGCCGACTTCGACCGCGGCGCGCTCCAGCCCCGTTACGTGGACGAAGAATGGGCGCATCTGGATGAATTGGCGCCCATCTCTGACCGGGTGCTGGCCCAGGTGGATGAAAACAAGAACTATTGGACGCCCTATCTGGAGATCACCCGCGGCTGCCCACGCAGTTGCACCTTCTGCACCGCCATTCGCGTGTCGGGCCGGAAGATGCGCCTGCGCCCCGTCGATCAGGTGGTGGAGGAGATCGAGCGGCGGGGAATCAAGCGCTTTTTCCTCACCGATGATAATTTCGGCCTGAATTTCCGGCTCTATCCCGAGTACATGGAGGCGCTGTTCAAAGAACTGCGCAAGCTGCCCCTGAAGGGCTGGACCTGCCAGGCCGAGCAACTGGTGGCCGATTATCCTGACCTGCTGAAACTGGCCCGCGAAGCGCACATGGATAAGTTTTTCATCGGCTTCGAAAGCGCCAACCCCGACAACCGCCGCGAGCTGGGGGGCAAGGCCGCGGGCAACATCGAGCGTTATCGCCAGGTGATCGACCGCGTGCACGCCGCGGGCATCGGCGTGGTGGGGCTGTTCGTGTTCGGCTTCGATGGCGACCCGCCCGCCATTTTCCAGAGCACCTACGATTTCATTCGCGCGAGCGAATTGGACGGGGTGAGCATCACGATCTTGACGCCGTACGTGGGCACGCCGCAGCGCCGCACCTGGATCGAGCAGGGTCGCCTGATCCCAGAGGTTCCCTGGTCTCTGTACGACACCAACCACGTCACCTACTATCCCAAACAGATGTCGCCAGAGCAACTGGCGCAGGGCTACGACTGGCTGGCCCGCAAATTGTACGGCTGGCCCGGCATTGCCAGCCGCGGCCTGCGCAACCTCATGCGCCAGCGGGTGCGCGACTGGCCGCGCAAAGCCTTTGCCAGCTTCAGCACCGATTTCGGCTATCGTCTGGAATGTGCGCACCGCGCTTGGGTTCCGGCAGAGGATGGGATTGGGCGGAGGGGGGAGTAGCGCCGACATTGCAGCAAACAACAGAACAGCCCCGCCGGTCGGCGTTTTGATCCCACATCCCTTCTCGGCTATCATCCCCCTGCCACTTCCGCAGACGGGCGATTTGCATCGGCCCGCGTTCCCGCCGCCGCCGCGGCGCCCCCTTCCATCCTCATGGGTATTGCTGCTGACATCGCCATCATCGTCGTCGCCGGCCTCATCGGCGGGCTGATCGCCCAACAACTGCGCCAGCCGCTGATCATCGGCTACATCCTGGCCGGCGTCGCGGTTGGGCCTTTCACCGGCGGCATTTCCGTGGCCGAGATCCACGATATCGAACTGCTGGCCGAGATCGGCGTGGCCCTGCTCCTCTTCGCCCTCGGCCTCGAATTCTCGCTGAAAGAGTTGCAGCCGGTGCGCCGCATCGCCCTCTTGGGCGCGCCCCTCCAAGTCCTGATCACCATGGCCCTGGGCTGGGGCATCGGGCAACTGCTGGGCTGGGACGGGCAATCTTCGCTCTGGTTTGGCGGCATGATCGCCCTCTCCAGCACCATGATCGTGCTGAAGACCATGGCCGGCCGCGGCCACATGGGCACCCTCTCCAGCCGGGTGATGGTGGGCATTCTCATCGTCCAGGATCTGGCCGTGGTGCCGCTGATGATCATCCTGCCCCAACTTGGCCACCCCGATACCGGCCTGGCCGCGCTGACCACGGCCGGCCTGCGCGCCGCCCTCTTCCTCATCCTCATGTTCTTCGTGGGCACGCGGCTGCTGCCCCGGCTGATGACCTACGTCGCCGCCTGGAACTCGCGCGAGCTGTTTTTGCTGGCCAACACCGCCATCGGCCTGGGCATCGGCTACGTCACCTTCCTGTTCGGCCTCTCCTTTGCCTTCGGCGCCTTCGTGGCCGGGCTGGTGCTCAGCGAATCGGATTACAGCCACCAGGCCCTCAGCGATGTCATCCCCCTGCGCGACATCTTCGGCCTGCTCTTTTTCGTCTCCGTGGGCATGCTGCTCAATCCCGCCTTCCTGGCCGCCAACTGGCTGCTGGTGTTGGGCGTCGTGCTTCTGGTGATGGTGGGCAAGGCCCTGATCTTTTTCCTGATCAGCCTGGCCTTCGGATACCGCTACATCACGCCCATCGTCGTGGCCCTTGGCCTCTTCCAGATCGGCGAATTCTCCTTCGTATTGGCGCGCGTCGGCCTGGCCACGAACTCGATCGGCCGGGATCTCTACGCCCTCACCCTGACCACAGCCATCATCACCATGGTGCTGACGCCCGCCATCTACAGCCTGGCGGCGCCCCTCTACGCCCTGCGCAAGCGCTGGCTAAAGCCGGAGCCGCTGCAGATTGCCAATCTCCCCGCTGCCGGCCTGCACGATCACGTTGTCATCGCCGGCGGCGGGCGCGTGGGCCAGTATGTGGCCCAGGTCTTGCGCCGGCTCGACTTCGATTTCGTCATGATCGAGCTGGATCAGCGCCGTTTTCTCCAAAACAAAACCGCCGGCCTGCCCATCATCTTCGGCGACGCCAGCCAGGAGACGGTGTTGGAAGCAGCGCGCATCGGCAAGGCTCGTCTGGTGCTGATCGCCACCCCCGCCATCAGCATCACCCAAATGATTGTGGATCAAGTGCATCGCCTCAACCCGCAGGTGCACATCGTCGCCCGGGCCGAGGGCATCGAACAGATGCGGCTGCTGCACGATCACGGCGTCTACGAGGTGGTGCAGCCCGAGATGGAGGCCGGGCTGGAGATCACGCGGCAGGCGCTGCTGCACCTGGATGTGCCGGCTGGCTCGATCCAGGAATACACCGACGCCATCCGCCGCGACCTCTACGCCCCCCTCTACCGCGTGCATGATGCCTACCAGACGGTGGCCCACCTGCGAAACGCCGCCCATCGTCTACAATTGCAGTGGGTCACGGTGCCGGAGGAGAGTCCCCTGGCCGGGTGCAGCATCGCCGAGGCCGCCATCCGCAGCCGCAGCGGCGCCTCGGTGGTGGGCGTGCTGCGCGAGGGCAAGGTCACAGCCAACCCCGATCCTAGTTTCCGCCTGCGCGGCGGCGATCTGGCCGCGGTGATGGCCAGCCCAGAACAGATGACCGCCTTCCAACAGCTTGTGGGCTAGGGCCGGGCGGCGGCCTATTCCCGCGGCGGCCACACCGCCAGCAAATCATCCAGATGCGAAGGCCGGCGGATGCCCTGCACCGCCCGCAAAAAAGTCGCCAGATCAGGCATACGCGCCCGCAGCTCGACCAACTTCGGCCCGATCGGGTCGGAGGAAGCGGGGCCGGTGGCATAGGAGCCGTGGAAAGCAAAATAAGCCTGGTTCAGCTTGCGCAAGGGGAAGCCGTTGGCCACAAACAACTGCCGCCGTTCCTCCATGTACGCCTCGGCCGCGGCCACCTCGCCCGCGTCCAACAGCGCATCCACGTGCAGCCGTGTGCGCCGCATCTCCGTCACAAAATCGAAACGATCTGGCTCCGGCTCTGGGGGCGGGGCCGACCGTTGCCCTGCCGCCGGCGGGGCTGGAGCCGGGATACCGTACACCGCCTCGGCCAGCGCCTGCCCCAGTTCGTCGCCGATGATCGTGGCCACGGTTTCGTTGATCGTGTTCATCTCCCCGCTGTCGAACATGCCCCAGCCCAGGGGCCGGAAGGCCAGATAGGTGTGCACCCATTCATGCACGACCGTGGCCAGGATCCAGCTCAGACTGGCCTCATCCATCACCATCGTCGGCCACACCCCCAGCCCGCCCAGCCCCTCGATCAGGGTGGAGCGGCCGAACTGTTGGGCAATGGCCTGTTCGATGGCTTCGATCTGGGCCAGATCCAGCTGCGGCTGCAAATAAACGCCTGCCTCCATGCGGATCTGCTCTCGCGGGGAAAGGATCAGATAGTGAGGCATGTCGCTGAAGTTGAAGCGCACCGGCGGAAAGATCACGCTCGCAGTGGTGAGACCGGCGGCTTCCAGGGCGGCGGTCACCTGGCGCTCCAGCACCGCCTCGACCAGGGGCCGCAATTCGGCCTGCTCGTCGCGCAGATCGGCCAACTGCGCCCGCAGATTGGCGCTGGCCGCGTCCGGGTCGGCCACGTCTGGGTTGGCGTAGATGCGGTTGATGCGCCTTTCCAGCCAGGCGCTGCGCCCGGCCCGGTCATGATAGGATTCGACCAGTTGGCGCTGCTCTGCCGGAGTCAGCCGCACGCCCAGCCGCCGTGGACTATCCCCCACCTTGCCGGCGATGGCCCCGACTTCGTAGGTGAAGATGTCGAAATGATAGTCCGCCGCGGCCGCGGCTGCCTGATCTTGCAAGGCCCAGCCACGGTCGAACTGCCGCCAGATCAGGCCGGCAGCGAGCACGACCAGCGCCAGTAGCAGCGCCAGGCAGCCCCAAACAATCCGCTTGCGCCGCGCCCGCAGGAATGCACGTCGCCCCCGGCCAGGGCCAGGGGCGACGGTGGAGATCTGTCTGCTCACAGGGACAAAGCTGGATCAGCCGCGGTCGGCCATGGGCACATAGTCGCGCGTGGTCGCGCCTTCGTAGATCTGGCGGGGGCGGGCGATGCGGTTGCCCGGCTCGCGCAACATCTCCCGCCATTGCGCCATCCAGCCCACGGTGCGCGGGATGGCGAACATCACTGTGAACATGGTGGTGGGCAAGCCCAGGGCCTGATAGATGATGCCGCTGTAAAAATCGACATTGGGATAGAGCTTGCGGCTGACGAAATACTCATCGTCCAGCGCGATCGTCTCCAGTTCCAGGGCGATATCGAGCAGAGGGTTGCGCCCCGTGACTTCGAAGACCTCGTGCGCGGTTTCCTTGACGATGCGGGCGCGCGGATCGTAATTCTTGTAAACGCGATGGCCAAATCCCATCAGCCGGCGCTGGCCCTGCTTGACGCTATCGATGAATTCGGGGATGTTCTTGACGTCGCCGATCTCGGTGAGCATGCGCACCACAGCCTCGTTGGCGCCGCCGTGCCTGGGGCCATACAAAGCCGCCGCGGCTGCCGCCACCGCCACGTACGGATCGGGCAATGAGCTGCCCACCATGCGCATGGTGCTGGTGGAACAGTTCTGTTCATGATCCGCATGCAGGATGAAGAGGATGTCGAGGGCGCGCTCCAGGATTGGATTCGGTTTGTATTTCAGCTCCGTCATCTTGAACATCATGTTCACGAAGTTGCCGGGATAGCTGAGGTCATTGTCGGGGTAGATGTAGGGCAGGCCCATGGCGTGCCGGTAGGCAAAGGCGGAGATGGTCGGCATCTTGGCCACCAGCCGCTGCGTTTGCAACTCCACCGAGTCCCAATCGTTGACGTTACGCGCTTCCGGATAAAAGGTGGAGAGGGCCGCCACCGTGCTGATCAGGATGCCCATGGGGTGAGCATCGTAACGGAAGCCATCCAGGAAGATGCGCAGGTTTTCGTGCACCATCGTGTGGTGGGTGATGTCGTACACCCAACGATCGAGTTGATCCTGCGTGGGCAGCTCGCCGTAGAGCAGGAGATACGCGACCTCCAAAAAGGTCGATTGTTCAGCCAATTGTTCGATAGGATACCCGCGATATTCTAGAATACCATGATCACCATCGATATAGGTGATTGTACTGCGACAGGAGGCTGTATTGAGATAGGCTGAATCATAACTCATCAGGCCGAAATCATCGTCATCAACCTTGATCCGGCGCAGATCCATCGCCGGGATGGTGCCATCCTGAATGGGGATTTCGTACGTCTTACCGGTGCGATTGTCAGTCACAGAAAGGCTGTCTTTGCCCATGGGAATACCTCATTGTATGGGAGCGAAACCGCGAAAAGGGTGGAGAATGGCGCTGGCCGGGTTCATCTGAAGCCTGCCGAACTTGTATTGCGGGTGAATTGTACCACAGAACCGGCCACAGGCTTAGAACAGGGCATCCATTTCAGGCGGGAACCTCGGCGTCGGCAGCCTGGATCTGCAGGGACGCGGCCCGCACGCTGGCGCCGGTCAGGCCCAGCAGCCGGGTCAGCGCAGTCTGCAAGGCCGCGACTTCGCCGGTGGTGTAGAACTGGTGCTGCGCCGGCATCGCCGCCGCGGGCGCCAGCAGATCGGCCGCGGCCAGACGCCGCTGCACCTGCCGCGCCACGGCCGGGGCCGGGTCGATCACAGTCACCCCCGGGCCGACGGCGGCCTGGATGGCGGGCAGGAGGAAGGGATAGTGTGTGCAGCCCAGCACCAACTGGTCGATCCCTGCGGCCAGCAAGGGCGCCAGACAGCGCCGCAGCAGCGCATCGATCTCTGGCCCGGCCAACCATCCCTGCTCCACCCACTCCACCAGCCCCGGACAAAAACTGGTGTGCACCTCCACCCCGCCGGCGAAGCGCTCGACCAGGCGATGAAAGCGATCCGCGTGCAGGGTGCCGGGCGTGGCCATCACGCCCACCCGGCCGCTGCGGGTGCCGGCGCTGGCCGGTTTCACTGCCGGTTCCATGCCCACGATCAGCGCCTGCGGCCAGGCCTGGCGGACGCTGGCCAGGGCCACAGCCGAGGCGGTGTTGCAGGCGATGACCACCAACTTGGCCCCCTGCTCCAGCAGCCAGGCGGCTGCTGCGTGTGTCAGAGCCGCGATCTCCGCCGGCGGGCGGGGGCCGTAGGGCACATGCGCCTGGTCGGCCAGATAGATCGTGCGCTCCGCGGGCAGCAGGTCGGCGATGCACCGCCAGACCGACAGCCCGCCCACGCCAGAATCGAAGAGGCCGATGGGGGAGGGAGTCATGTGCACTGAGTGTTCATCCATGCAGATGACCCTGATTATAGCCTTGCCCTCCCCCCGGCACAACCCGCCCCCTGCTCCCTCCTCCCTGCCCCCCCCAATTTGGGCCTGCCCGCGCCTACGCCTATACTGCCCGCCATGTCTCTTCTCACCCTCGACCGCCGCGGCCGCTGGGGGCTGTTTCTGCTCCTGATCGCGACGGCGATCCTCTATCTGGCCACCCTCGATAACGGCCTTGCCCCCGCGGATCTGGTGGGCGGCGACCTGATCACCCATCACTACGCGCAAGCGCAGGCCCGGCCCGCCAACGCGCCTGGCTATCCGCTCTACACCATCGGCGGCTGGCTCTGGTTCCACGGCCTGCGCCTGATCGCGCCGGCGGCCAACCCCATCGCCCTGCTCAGCAGCTATTCCACCCTCTGGGGGCTGCTCTCCCTTGCCCTTCTCTTCGGCCTGCTGCACCACTTCAGCGGCCGCGTCCTGGCCGTCAGCCTTGGTCTCAGCGCTTTCTACGCGGTCACCTATTTCTTCTGGTTCTACAGCGTCACCAGCGAGCAATACACCTCCGCCATCTTCCACACCCTGGCCCTGGCGGCCCTGGCCCACGCCTGGGATCACGCCCCGCGCGACCGCACGCTCTTGCTCATCGCCCTGGGGCTGGGCCTGGCCCTGGCCCACATGATCACCGTGCTGCTGCTGGGGCCGGGGCTGCTCCTCTTCCTGCTCAGCAAACAGCCGGCGCTGCTGCGCCGCGGCCGCCTGATCCTGCATGCGCTGGGGCTGGCGCTGCTGCCCCTGCTCAGCTACGCCTACGTCTACCTGCGCGGGGCCGCGCACCCCGAATGGTGGGGCGAGGGGACGTGGGCCACGCCGCAGGCCTGGTTCCTCAGCTTCCTCTCCACCGCCCAGGGTCGCGATGAGTTGACCTGGGCCCTCGGGCCCTTCACATCCGAGTTCCCCCGCCTGATCTGGGTGGAGATGACGCCCCTGCTGCTCATCCTGGGGGTGGCGGGCTGGGCGCTATTGGGCCGCCGAACCTTCCTTTTCTACGCGCTCACCGCCCTGCTCTATTTCCTCTTCTGCTACATCGATCGCCTGGGCAACTGGTTCCAGGTGATCCTGCCCCTCTATCCCCTCATCCTGCTGGGCGCGGGGGTCAGCCTGGGCCGGCTGTGGCAGCGATTCCCCGCCCACGCCCTGCGCGGCGCCCTCATCCTCCTGCTGCTGGCCCTGATCCTGCTCAAATTCACCCAGTCCTCCCCCCGCGCGATGCAGCGCGACCGCGCCGGCGATACCGGTCTCCGCCCCGGCCAGGCGATCCTGGCGGTGGATCCGCCGGCAGGGGCCGCCATCCTCGCGGCCGCGGATGAGACGCTGGCCCTCGACTACCTCACCGGCGTGTGGGGCATCCGCCCCG
>JABWBG010000342.1 GCA_013360575.1 Caldilineales bacterium | reverse complement strand
TACCGCGCCTTCGCCTATCTGGAGGACGAACTGCCGCAGGCATTCGCGGCGGCGGATCTGGCGGTGGCGCGGGCCGGCGCCGCGGTGCTGGGCGAGTTGCCAGCCATGGCCTTGCCCGCCATCCTCGCGCCCCTGCCCATTGCCGGTCAGCACCAATTGCCCAACGCCGCCTATCTGGCCGAACGCGGCGCGGCCCACATCGTGGCCGATGCATCCCTGGCCACCGACCTGCTGCCCGCCATCCACAGTCTCCTGTTCGACCCTGCCCGCCTGGCTGCCATGGCCGCGGCCAGCGCCGCCCTGGCCCAGCCAGATGCCGCCGACCGCATCGCCCAGGCGATCCTCGACCTGGCGGCGCACCCATCCCCGCTCTGACGAGTCGCACCATGTTCAATGCCACCGAACAACTCATCCTTTTCTTGCTGCTGATGGCGGTCTTCGCGCATCAGGGCTTCCAGCGCGGACTGCTGGCAGAGATCATCAAACTGGGGCTGATCATGGTCGGCGTGGCAGTGGGACAGCCGGCGGTGCTGGGCAACACGGTGGTGAAAGCGGTGAATGGCATGTACTTCACCTTCCTCTTCCTCAGCAACGGCGGCCTGCAAATCATCCTCTCCGGCAGCTTTGGCCCGGAGGATCTGAGCAACGTCTTCACCAAGATCGCGGACAAACCTCTGCTGATCACGCAGGACAACAGCCGCATTATCCTGTTTTTGTTGATGTTGCTGCTGATCTACGCCGGATATCTGATCGGCCGGCGGCTGCCGCGCATCGCGCCGGCGCTGGGATTGGCAGCAGGCGCGGCCAATGGCCTGGTGCTGGCCTACCTCTTCTTGCCCGCCCTGCCCCGCGCCCTGCCCATCCTGGCTGTGCAGGAACGGCTGACCCTGGGCGATGGCGTGGTGGAAACCATCGGCGACACCCTGGACAGCATCGATCCGCAGATCGCCACCGCGCCGGTGACGGTGTTGTATTCCTTGCTGGGCAACACGCTGGTCATGTTGCTGATCCTCTTCATCGTGCTGCTGGGTCTGAACGGCCTGCGCGCGCACCGGCGGAGTTAGTCATCATGGGCCCTCTCGAAGTCTTGTGGGCGATCGTCGTCATCTTCTTCCTTTTCATTGCCTTTGCCCGCGGCTATGGCAATGAACTGGGGGTGACGACCCTGATTTTCGTGGCCCTGTTCATCATCACCGAGTTTGCGCAGGATTACCTGCCCCGGATCATGACCGCGGTCTTGCAACGCACCGGCGGGGTGATCGACGATCGCGCCAGCGATCACCTGCTGAGCACCCTCCTCTCGGTGATCTTCATCTCCATCCTCTTCGCCAGCTACGCCGGCGCCACCTTCACCCTGCCCGGCATCAGCAACCGGCGCAACAACCTGCTGAACGTGCTGGTGGGGCTGCTGAACGGCTATCTGGTGGCGGGCACGTTGTGGTATTTCCAGGATTATTACCGGTATCCGGTGGCCGATTTCACCAACAGCGCCGGCGAGCCGCTGCTGCTGGATCTGCCGCTGACGCCGTTGGCGGAAAATCTGGCCAATTTCTTGCCCCCCTACGTGGTGCCCCCCCTGTTCTGGGCGGCGATGGTGATGCTGCTGCTCCTCTTCCGGGTGCGTAGATGAGTTGGCAAGCCCTCTTCTCCCTCCCGCGGGATCAGCGCCCGGCCCACCGCATCCATTTGGTGGGCATCGGCGGCACGGGGCTGGCGCCGATCGCCAACGTGCTGCTGGAAATGGGCTTCCAGGTCAGCGGCAGCGACCAGCAGACCTCCGCGCGCACGGAAGCGTTGGCCGCGGCAAGCGCGAGCGTGCACCTCGGCCATGACCCGGCGCATCTGCTGCCGCGGCCCGATCTGGTGTTGATCTCCTCGGCCATCGCCGCGGCCAACCCGGAGGTGGCGGCGGCGCGGGCTGCGGGCATCCCCGTGGTGAAACGGCGAGAGCTGCTGGGGCCGCTGTTGGCCGGTCGCCGGGTGATCGCCGTGGCGGGGACGCATGGCAAAACCACGACGACCGGCATGATCGCGCACCTGCTCAGCCGGGGGGGACGGCCACAGACGGCGGCGACTTCGGCAAGCTCAGTCGAGCCGGGCTATATCATCGGCTCCGACATCCCCGGGCTGGGGCAGAGCCGCGCGGGCGAAGGGGACTGGTTCGTGATCGAGGCGGACGAGTATGATTACGCGTTCCTGGGCCTGACTCCCGAGATCATCGTCCTCACCAGCCTGGAATGGGATCATCCTGATTGTTTTCCCACCCCCGCGGCCTATTTTGCCGCGTTTGAGCGCTTCAGCCGGCAGTTGCGGGCCGGGGGCAGCGTGGTCTATTGCCGCAGCGATGCCAATCTGCGGGCGCTGGCCGCGGCGCAGGGGGGGCCGGGCTGGCAAGGCTACAGCGCCCACGCCGGCGCGGATTGGCAGGCGCGGGGCATCGAGATCGGGCCTGAAGGCGTCTGCTATACTTTGCAGGGGCCGGACGGGGTCGAGCAGCCGGTGCAGCTGGCTGTGCCCGGCCTGCACAATGTGCTGAACAGCGCCGCCGCCCTGATCGCGGCGGGATTGGCGGGCCTGCCCTTGGCCACGGCTGCGCCCTTGCTGGCCAGCTTCCGCGGGGCAGCGCGGCGCTTCGAGATCAAGGGGGAAGCGGGCGGCGTGTTGGTGATCGATGATTACGCACACCATCCCACCGAGATCCGCAGCACCCTGGCCGCGGCCCGCGCCCTCTATCCGCAGCGGCAGATCTGGGCGGTGTACGAGCCGCACACTTTCAGCCGCACCCGCGCCCTGCTCGATCAATTCGAGGGGGTGTTCGCGGCCGCGGATCATCTGCTGGTGACCGATATCTACCCCGCGCGTGAAGCCTTCGACCCCGGCATCAGCCCCGCCCAGATCGTGGCCGCCAGCCGCCATCCCCAGGCCGTGGCCAGCGGCTCGCTGGAAGAGACGCGGCAGCATCTGCAGGGGCATGTACAGCCGGGCGGGGTGGTGATCCTGCTCAGCGCCGGCCCGGCCACCGCGCTGGCAGGCGCGCTGCTCGCCGCCCCCCTCTCCCCCTCTCTGCTGGCGGCGCTGCGCCCGTTGGCGCGGTACGGCGTGCAAGAAAACGCGGCCCTGGCCCCGCACACCAGCTTTCAGATCGGCGGGCCGGCCGCAGCCCTG
>JABWBG010000341.1 GCA_013360575.1 Caldilineales bacterium | reverse complement strand
GGCTTGCAAGGCGGGCAGGGCCGCGGCCCCCCGCTGTGCCTGCTCCAGCGCCGTCTCGATCTCTGCCGCCTGCCGCTGCAACGAAGGCAGCGAGCGCAGCGCCCGCTCGATCTGCGCCAGCGCCTGTTGCGCCTCTGTTTCCGCCGCGGCGATCCCCTTCATCGCCTCCTGCGCGGCCCGCACCTGCTCGCGCAGGCCCTGCAATTGCGTTTCGTACTCCCTTTCCAAATGCCCGCGGCCCTCCTCATCCAGCGGCCGGCGGCAGACCGGGCAGGTCGCGGTCTCGCCGGAGCGCAACATCTCCTGACGTTCGCGCAGGCGTTTGCCCTCCACCTCCACCCGTTCCTTTTCCGTCTGCTGCTGGCTGCGAGACGCGGCCAGTCCGGCCAACTGCTGGCGCAGCCCCAGGGCCTCCTCCTGTTGCCTGTGCAGATGCTCGATCTCCTGACGCACGCGGGCGGCGTCTTCGGACAGCCCCGCGGCGCTGCGCGCTCGCGTTTCTGCCTCCTGCGCCTCGCGCTGGGCCAAGGTCAGGGCCTGCTCTGCCCTGGCCTTGGCTTCCAGCCAGGCGCGCTGCAATCGCTGCTGCTCCTGTTCCAGGGGGCGCAGGGCCTGCAACCGCTTGCGCCACGCTTCCTCTTCGCTGCGCGCGGTCGCCAGCGCGGCATAGCCATCTTCGATCGCCTGACGTTGGGCCAGCAGAGCTTCCAGCGATTGCACCCGCGTGGCCGCGGCGTGCAGTTGCTGCGCGGTCTCCGCCTCGGCCCGCTGCGCCTGTTGCAGCCGCCGCTGCAGCTCTTGCAACGCTGCGCGCTTGTTGGCCAGGTCTTGCACGGCCAGCCGCGCCTCGGCCACAGCCTGATCCGCCTGGCTGCGCTGGGCGCGCGCCGCGCTTTCGGTCAGGCTGAAGCGCCGCACATCCTCCTCGAACTGCGGGCGCTGCGCCAGCTCTGCCTCGATCTCGCGCAGCCGCTGCTGGATCAGCGCGGCCCGTCCCTCCGCCTCGCGGGCCAGGGTTTTGGCCTGCTCGGCGTAGAGATCGTATTGCGCCAGATTGAGGATGGCGGCGAGGATGTCCTTGCGCTGGCTGGGCGATTTGCTGGTGAAGGCGTCGGCCTCCCCCTGCTTCAGAAAAGCAGAATGGATGAAGGTGTCGTACTCCATGCGCAGCAGATCGATGATCCGCGTCTGCGTGGCCCGCAGCGAAGGCTCGGTCAGGGGGCGCCACGCGCCTGCGTCCTCTTCCCACACCCCGATCTCCAGATCCGACCGCCGGCTGCGGCCTGCGATCAGGCGTTTGCGGATCACATTGTAGCGCTGGCCGGCCAGTTCAAACTCGAATTCCACCTGCATCTCGCTGCGGCCACTGTGGATCAGATCATCGTCCGACGCGGCCCGCGCCCGCCCCCACAGCGCCCAGGTGATGGCGTCGAGCAGGGCCGATTTGCCGTGGCCATTCTGCCCGGTCAGGCAGACCAGGTGCATGCCGGCAAATTCGAGGGGATCGAGGTCTTCGCCGTAGCTGAGGAAGTTTTGCAGACGGAGTTTGTGCGGGATCATGAGGTATCGCGGTGAGGACGGGCTACCCCAGCCCTGTCATGCGCCAGGCAGGGCCAGACGCGGGCCGGAGTTCGAAGCTGAGAGGCCCCTCGCTGGCAGGCAAAAGCAGATCCAGCGGCCGGGCGGGGTCGAGGCTGACGGAACGGCGCAGCAACTCGCCGGCCGGGCCGCTGACCTGTAGCTCGCCGGAGAGGCTGGTCACGCTGAACAATTGCAGCCGCCAGCCGGCCTCGGCGCGGGTGAGATGGGCGGCCCCGCGGGCGTCGGCCTGCGTGATGCCGCCGATCCCTGCCACAGGATACCAGGTCTCGCGCCAGGTGCGCATGCCGCCTGGGGCCAGGGTCAGGGCTTCGGCAAAGGTGGGGGTGAGGCCGCCGTGCATTTCGACATAACGGCTGCCGTCATCGGTGTAGAGGTCGGCAGGGATCGCATCGCTGAAGCCGAAGCCAAATCCCTTGAGCCCGGGCGCGGCCTGGCGGGGGAAGATGCGCACGACGCCCTCATCCGCGGCCGTGTCGTAGACCGCGGCCCAATCGGCCTGGGCCTGCGGGTGGGCGAAGAACCCCAGCCAGCGCTGCCAGGTTCCCAACCGATCCACTTCCCGGCCCTGGTGCCGGGGCCAGGCAAAGATGCCATCCGCGCCGGGCAGGTCGCTTTCGCCGGTGGAGTGGACGCGGGCCTGGGACATGGGGTAGAGGAAGCGCAGCTCGGGGCCGACGCTGTTGGCCGGGCCGGGCGCCAGCATGGCGTTCAGCCAAAAACTGACCGGCAGAGCGGCTGCGGTGGGGTTTTCCAGGAGGATATCGAGGGTGAAGGCGGCGCTGTCCGGCTGCATGCCCACCTCGACAGCGGCGTGCACCCGCTCCTGCCCCCGATCGAAGAGAATGAGGCCGTAGGCCGGGGGCCGCGGTTGGGTGATGTGGCTCCACGCCTCGCCCCAGGCGTAGCCATGTTCGGGCACCGGGTAGCCCCATTCGATGCCCCCCACCGCGGCCCAGCCCAGTCCCTGCTGCTCTGGCCCCCAGGGCGAGGGTTTGATCACCCGGTTTTGATAGAGTTCGTTGCTGCCGGTGGGTTTGAAGATCATCTGATAGACGCGCCCGCCCCACTGCGGCAGGAAGGTGAGCTTGAGCCAGCGATTTTCCAGCACGAAGAGGCGGTAGCTCTGCGGCTGCGGCTGCGGATTGGCCGCGGTGAAAGCGGCGCGGTCGAAGCGCTGCATCTCCCAGGCATAGGTGGGGTCGTACGCGGGCGTGGTGAAGGGTTCGCGGGGATAGGTGGGCAGCTGGATCGTGCTCTGGCTGAACTGCACCATATCGCCGGGCAGGGCCGGGGGCGGGGGGATGTTTGCGGCCAGGGGCAGATCCAGCCCGACGGGCAGATCGAGCAAGAAAGCCGCGATCCACACCTGCCCCTCGCCTGCCATATCGAGCTGGATCCAGTCGCCGGCCTGGTTGCGGGCCAGCGGCAGGACTTGCTGCCCGGCGGCGATGGCGGCGACGATGGGGTAGGTGAGGCCGGGGCCGCTGCGCAGGTTGGCTGTGGTCAGGACGAAGGCAGGCAAAGGCGTGGTGGGCGCGAGGGGAGACGCGGACGGGGCGCCGGTGGCCG
>JABWBG010000340.1 GCA_013360575.1 Caldilineales bacterium | reverse complement strand
GCCGCTGCCGTGGCCGCGCAGCACGCGCAGGCCGCGCAGGCTGCCCTGGCCGCGATCGAGGGCGATCCGCCGGGCCTGCACTTGTTGCGCGATCTGGCCCTGACCCTGTTGGGCCGCCACACATAGTTCTGGAGGAGAACATGCCAACCATTCACGCCAACGGCATCGAGTTGTATTATGAGAGGGCGGGCGCGGGCCTGCCTCTGCTGCTGATCCATGGCCTGGGCTCCAGCAGCCGCGATTGGGAGCTGCAAGTCGCGGCTTTTGCCCCCGCCTATCAGGTGATCACGTTCGATCTGCGCGGGCATGGCCGCTCGCAGAAGCCGGCGGGGCCGTACAGCATCGCCCAGTTTGCCGCGGACGCGGCGGGGCTGCTGCGCGGCTTGCAGATCGAGGCCGCGCACGTGGTGGGGCTTTCGTTGGGCGGGGCCGTGGCCTTTCAACTGGCCGTGGACGCGCCCACCCTGGCGCGCACTCTGACCATCGTCAACAGCGCGCCGGCCTGGGTGCCCCGTTCGCTGGGCGATCGCTTCAAGATCTGGCAGCGCATGGTCATCGTGCGGCTGCTGGGCATGCGCAAGATGGGCGAGGTGCTGAGCAAACGGCTCTTCATCAAGCCGGAGCAGGCGGAGATCCGCCAGACCTTTGTCGAGCGCTGGGCCGAGAATGACCCGGTCGCGTACCGGGCGGCGATGCGGGCGCTGTTCGGTTGGAGCGTGGCCGATCGTATCGGGGGCATCCGGTGTGCGGTGCTGGTGGTGGCTGCGGATGAGGATTACACGCCGGTGGCCCTGAAAGAGGCCTACACCGCGCAGATGCCCCATGCCCGGCTGGTCGTCATCCCCGATTCGCGGCACGCCACCCCGGTGGAGCAGCCGGAGGCCTTCAATCAGGCGCTGAGCGATTTTCTGGCTGCGCACGATCATTAAGCAGTCTTATAAAAACAACTTGTAACAATCCACTTTATTTTATCATTGCGAGGGGAAATAGCGACGAAGCACTCCCAAACGCCGCTTGAAACCCCCAAAATTGACGATTTACCTTGGAGATTGCTTCACTGCGCTCGCAATGACATATCAGGTGAACTGTTTCTCTTTCTCTCTCTCTCTTTCTCTCTCTCTTTCTCTCTCTCTTTCTCTCTCTCTTTCTCTTTCTCTATCTCTATCTCTATCTCTATCTCTATCTCCCCGCAATGAACAGTGATTCGCAAAGTTTACAGGGCTTATGCGGGTCTTGGTAGTTACGAGGAGGAGGACGAGGACATGGGAGCATGACACATGGCCAAAATCAAGACACAATTCGTTTGCCAGGAATGCGGGCACAGCCAGGCCAGATGGGCAGGCCGCTGTCCCAAGTGCGGGGAATGGAACACGCTGGTGGAGTTTGCGGAGCAGCCCGCGGCTGGGCGCTCGACCCTGGCCCCGGCCCATGCCGTGGAGCCGGTGGCCCTGCCCGATGTGCCCGCGGACAGCGGGGAGCGCATCCCCCTGGCCATTGGCGAGATGGCGCGGGTGCTGGGCGGGGGGATCGTGCCGGGCAGCGGCGTGCTGATCAGCGGGGATCCGGGCATTGGCAAGAGCACGCTGCTGATCCAGATGGCGGGGACGGTGGCTGCCGGCGGGCGCAGTGTGCTGTACGTCAGCGGCGAGGAGTCGGCGCATCAGGTGAAGCGCCGGGCCGCGCGCCTGGGCATGGCGCCGGCCAATCTCTACTTGCTGGCCGATGTCAATCTGGACAACATCCTCACCCAGGCGCAGAAGCTGGCGCCGGGGTTGATCATCGTGGATTCGATCCAGTCTATCTCGCTGGACGCGCTGCCGAGCAGCGCGGGCAGCGTCTCGCAGGTGCGGGAGTGCGCGTCCTTGCTGCTGCGCCTGGCCAAGGCAGAGGATATCCCCCTCTTCCTGGTCGGGCATGTGACGAAAGAGGGCACGATCGCCGGCCCGCGGGTGCTGGAGCACATGGTCGATACGGTGCTCTATTTGGAGGGGGAGCGGTTCCACAGCTATCGCCTGCTGCGGTCGGTGAAGAATCGGTTCGGCTCGACCAACGAGGTGGGCGTGTTCGAGATGCAGGCGCAGGGGATGGTGGAGGTGGCGAATCCTTCCGAGATGTTTTTGGCCGAGCGCCTGCCCAACGCCGCGGGCAGCGCCATTGCCGTGCCCATGGAGGGAACGCGGCCCTTGTTGGTGGAGGTGCAGGCTTTGGCCTCGACCACCTCTTTCCCGCAGCCGCGGCGCACGGCCAACGGCGTGGATTTCAACCGGCTGCTGCTGCTGAGCGCGGTGCTGAGCAAACGGGTGGGGCTGCACCTGTCGGATCAGGACATTTTTGTGAACGTGGTGGGCGGCTTGAAGGTCTCGGAGCCGGCCAGCGACCTGGCGATTGCGGCGGCGATCGTATCGAGCGTGCGCAACAAGCCGGTGGCGGCGGATTTGGCGTTGGTGGGCGAGGTGGGGCTGAGCGGCGAGTTGCGTTCGGTCAGCCAATTGGCGCGGCGGCTGACCGAGGCCAAGAAATTGGGATTTGGCCGGGCGATCATCCCGCGCCTGGCCCGGCGGCGGCTGTCCGGCGACCCCTTGCCGGAGGGGATGGAGATCATCGAAGCGCGTTCACTGGCCCAGGCGGTGGATGCGGCGTTGGTGGGGTAGGGGGGAGGGGGGGAGGGGGGAATAACGATGAGCATAACCCGCGCGGCGGGTGCGTGAAAAGCCCCCTTGTCAGCAGACCACCTCAAAGCGCCTGGCCCCGCCGATTGCAGCGGCGATAGCCGCGTCAGGTTGACGCACTGTTGGGCGGCTAATTCTGCACAGTTTGTATTACTTTGATATTGCTTCTCAACCATTCATTGACCAATGCTTGCAAGTCAATATGCTTTTCCTCGGCAATATGGCTCATATAGTCGTTCACATCAGGTTCAAGGTAAATAGGAAAACTAAACACGGCGTCAGGCCGATAAAATTTCCCTTTTTCCGCTTTTGAAAAATCATATTCAACTTTCATTGATTTATCTCTTTGTATTGTGTTTTCTCGGCAGGCGTGGCCTTTCGAGCCGATATAATGCGAATATTGATATTATGGTAAGAATTCACCTTATTTTGTCATTGCGAGGGGCGATAGCCCCGAAGCAATCCCCAACGTTGCTTGAATCCCCAAAAAATGACGAGCCACCTTGGGGATTGCT
>JABWBG010000339.1 GCA_013360575.1 Caldilineales bacterium | reverse complement strand
GGGCGCGTCCAGGTCGACGTCAGGCAGTTTGGCTTTCAGCTTGCCAAACCCGGCGGCGATGCCGGCGCCGATGCCGGCCAGACCGGCCTTGAGATCGACATCGGGCAGGTCGATCCCCGGCTTTTCGATCTCCACGTCCAGGTCGGGGGCTTGCAGGTCGACTTCCGGCAGGTCGACGTCCAGGTCGGGGGCGTCCAGGTCGACGTCAGGCAGATCAGCATCGAAATCGACATCGGGCAGATCCACCGCCGCCGCGGGTGCAGCCAGGCTGGCGGCGACGCCGGAGGCAGCGGCAGAGGCAGCGGCGGTCAGACGGCCCACCTCCGCGGTCTTCAGATCGACCTCGCGGCGCAGGCTGTCCCGCTCCACCGTCATCCGCTCCAACTCCTGCTGGCAGGCCAGCCGGCGACGGCGGAAGAACCAGAGTTCGAGCAACCATTCCAGCAGCCAGCCGATGAGAATACCCAGCAGCAAGGCGATCCAGGGATTGAGATTGGACATGCGTTTCCTCCTCAGGGATGAATGATGATGGTTCATAAGGATACTTTTTTGGGGATTGTGACAGGCTCCAAAAACGCCCAGAAGACAGACAAAACTGTTACAAGCACCGCTGCCGGTGATTGTAACATGGCTGAAATGGGCGCGTCAATGGATTGCACAACTATAACATGCCGGCGACGATAGTTGCCATCGCTAACCTTGCAACTCTCTGACAGCAGCCGGCCCCCGCGTAACATATTTGTAATGGACCCTCCCTATCCTCACCGGGCGCGGTGATCTCGTGGCCGCCGTCGTCCCCTTACCTCCCCCGCACCCGCGCCCACAGCGTTGCCACCGTACAGCCCAGCCCCGGATGCACCAGATCGGGGGCGATGTCGGCCAGGGGCTGCAACACGAACGACCGTTCCACCAGACGGGGATGGGGCAGGGTCAGGGCATAGCTGGCAAAGGTCAGGGCGCCGTAAAAGAGCATGTCGATATCGATCAGCCGGGGCCCGTAGCGCGGGCCGTGCGGCTGGCGGCCCATGGCCTGCTCGGTAGCCTGGGTGGCGGCCAGCAGGGCAAAGGGGGTGAGATCGGTGCTGCCGGCAATGACCTGGTTGAGGAAATCAGGCTGGTCCAGCACGCCCCAGGGCGCGGTCTCGTAGATCGGCGAAACCTGGGTGATGGCGATCACCTGTCCCAGCCAGCCAATGGCCTCGGCCAGATTCTGGCCGCGGTCGCCCAGATTGGCGCCGAGCGCAAGGTAGACGGTAGGCATCAATAGCCTCGCTTCAGATCGACCTGATTGGGCAGCGGCTGCCCGCGGGCCGCGGCGTTGAGCAGACGGGCCAGTTCGGCGTTGCGCTGGCGTTCGGTTTCCTCTGTGCCCGCGGCGCCCCCGCGGTGAGGGCTGAGCACCACGTTGGCCAACTCGTGAAAGGGGTAGGCCGAGGGCGGGGTGTGGCTCCGCTCCTCTTTGCTGGCGGGATAGGCGTACCACACATCGATGCCGGCCCCGGCGAGATGCCCGCTTTGCAAAGCCGCGAACAGCGCCTGCTCATCCACCACCGGCCCGCGGCCCACATTGACCAGCAGGCTGCCCCGCGGCATGCGCGCCAACTCGTCCGCGCCTATCCATCCCCGCGTCTCCTCCGTCTCGGGCAGGGCAATGAGCAGCACATCGCTGCCCGCCAGCAGGTCCGGCAGCGCGGCCGGCGGATGCACCGCGACGCGCAGATCGGCAGGGAGGGGCGCGTCGGGCCGGCGGCGGATAGCCAAAATCTGCATGCCAAAGGCCTGACACAGGCGCGCCAGGTGCTGGCCGATGGCGCCGAAGCCGAGGATGAGGGCGGTGCGTCCCTGCAGGGTGAGGATGTCGGGCAGCTCGTAGCGGGGCGTCCAGTCGTGCCGGCGCAGGGCCGCGTCCAGGGGCAGGACGTACTTGGCCGCGGCCAGCAGCAGGGCCATGGCCGTCTCCGCGGTGGCGATGGCGTTGTGGTGCAGATTGTGCAGGCTGATGTGGGGAAAATCGGCCAGCAGCGCCCGCGTTTCCGGGGGGATGCCGGCCCAGGGCACGATCACCGCGCGCAGATCGGGGCAGGCGGCCAGTTGCTCACGGCGAGGCCGCCCGACCACGAGGATGTGCACCCCGCTCCCCTCCGGCAGATCCTTGCCCGTGGTGATGGCAATGTCGGGGTCGAGGCGGCGGCGCAGATCGGCCAGATGCTCTGCCGCCACATCGAACAGCAAATGAGCGTGCAGGGTCATCGCCGGGCAGACTCGCTCTCGATTTCGCCGCCGGCCGCGTGCCAGCGGGCGATGCCGCCGGTGAGGTTGCTGGCGTCGAAGCCTTGCTCGATCAGAAAACCGGCCACGCCGTGCGACCGGTTGCCGTGCGCGCAGATCACGACGATGGCCGCGTCCTGCTCCAGTTCGTGCAGGCGGTCGGGGATATCGTTCATGGGGATGTGCAGGCTGCCGGGGACGCGGGCCTGCCGCACTTCCCAAGGCTCGCGGCAGTCGAGAAGCAGGAGCGTGCTGCCGTTGCGGCGGGCGGCCATAAATTCAGCCGGGCTGATCTCAGGCACGACGATCGGCGGGGGCGGAGACGGGGCATCGCTGGCCGGGGCGGCCGCACGCGTGAAACGTTCCTTCAAAGTGTGTAGCAGAGACATGGTCAACTCCAGGCAAAGGGGTGTACAGGCATCTTAACGGGGCGACAAAGGCCTGTCAATCTGCGAGGCTCTTTGCCGCGAACGAGTGCCTAAATTGCCGGTTTGGCCGCGGGTGTAGTAGAGTCGAGGCCGGAGGGACGAGAAGTTAGCCGGCAGCGAGATCGTCGTCCCGCCGGCCTCGACCCTACTCTCATTCCCCCCTTTTTCTGGCCCGATGTCCTCTCGTTTGCAAGCTGCCCTGCGCCTGGGGCTTCTCCTGGCCGCGCTCTTCCTCTCTTGGCCGGCGCAGCCCGCGGCCCAGGCCCAGGGGCACCCCTGCGATCCGCCCAATCTGCTGCCGGCGGGGGTGTGCGGCATGGATACTTTTTATGGTCAGCCCCCCCGCCAAGTCCCCGGCGGCTGGACCGGCTTTGTGCTCAGCGGCGACCTCACCTTCATGCAAGATATCGACACGCTGTGGGGCGCGCCGGCGCTGCGTATGTGGAGCAACGGCGGCGTCTTCCGGGCCGGCATCTGGACGCAGGCGCCGGCGAC
>JABWBG010000051.1 GCA_013360575.1 Caldilineales bacterium | reverse complement strand
TTCGTAGTCTGCGGTTTTGAATTTTCTTGTCATGTCTCAAGTGTACGTTATCCTGACCGTCTCATCACAACCCGGACTTCTCCGACAAACTGCTAGCAGCAACCAAAACGGTGCGCCGGCAAAGAGGCCTGTATACTCTTGGCGGAGGTAGTCCAAATTATCCAAGAATGGCCCGCTGGCAAAGATGTCCGAATCCATGAAGCAGAAGGCGTCTTCCCGACAGATGGCCTGCAGATAGTTCAGTGAGTGGGTATGGTACAGAGGCTCAACAGTTGGCAGCGCCAGATACTCAAGTCTGGAGTCACGGCGGCAGTAGGCCTGCATCAAACGTTGTTCTGCTGGTGAGCAGCCGTTGCTTACTAATCGAAATGAGTATGGGGACCAGCGCAACAGGCTGTCGACGAAACCGAGCAGATAGTCAACGGATCCCGGTACATAGATGATGTGGAAAGTTAGCGGCATGACAATCAACCTCGCTTTCGGATACCGGCGTAAATCTGCGCCAGCAAGGGCGTTTGCTTGACCATCTGTTTCGCCCTCTCCCTGGCGGGATGCAGGTGATGGCGCACAGACGCGGCAATACTGTAAGTCCGCCGCGGTCGCGCCCGGTAGCGCGCCCACTGCTGCTCGAATAGCTCGGTGGCGTGGGCGTAGAGTTCCAGGTCATACCGGTTCAACTCTTCCAGCCGGGCGATCACATCCGGCGCAAGCTGATCCCGGTAGCGCATGGCCGGGTCGGCGCGCTGCGGGTTCACGTTGGCCCGGGGTGGTTCTCCCGGAACCGGGATGCCGAGCAGGTCGCCCATCAACTGTAGCGATTCGGCGTAGCGCTCGGTCAGGCCGACGACGGCCATCTCGTTCAGCCAGGCGCGGGCGTTGGCGTAGAGCAGGGGCAAGTTGTCCGGATCGCTGAGTACGGGGACATCATAGGGCCGCAACAGCGTGTCAGACTGACGGTTCTGGCGGAGGGTGGTGAGAAATGCAGCGTAGTCCTTGCGGATGCCTAACAGACGCACCTGGCCGTTGCTGAGTCTGCGGGTGATCACCTCATGCTCCAGGCTATCTTCGATACGGCTGTGTTGGATCGGGCGCATCATAGTCAAGTATTCTGGTTTCCAGTTAGCCGGTTTCTCTACGGCCCTTCGTTGGTGGAACTTGAATCCCGATACGACTCTTTCGACGGGATCGCGGAGCATGGTGATCACCATGAGATCGCCCCGGCCAAGCCAGTCGAACATGCTGCGGCCATGATGCCAGGCATGATAGCATCGGAAGTCCCGAATGCTCCGGCCCGTCAGCTTCGTGATTTGGGGCAGGTCCAGATCGAAATAGCCTTGACCGTAGGCGCGGCGCAGCCAGTTTCCGAGAGCGACACCACCCGTTTTGGGCACGTGCAAAAAGTAAATGGGTAGTGGTTCAAGCAGCAATTTCATGGTGATCCGGCCAATCGTTTGGATGGTGTACGCATGATACGCCTGATCTGCGCCTTCAGCGGTCGCAGCGTTTGCCGTGCGTGCGCGGCAATGCTAAACGTCCGGCGCGCCCGCGCCCGGTAGCGTGCCCACTGCTGCTCGAAGAGTTCGGTGGCGTGGGCGTAGAGTTCCAGGTCGTAGCGGTTCAGCTCCTCCAGCCGGGCCACCACCTCCGGCGCAAGCTGATCCCGATAGCGCATGGCCGGGCCGCTGCGCTGCGGGTTGATGTTGGCGCGGGGTGGTTCAGCCGGAATCGGGATGCCGAGCAGGTCGCCCATCAGCAGCAGCGACTCGGCGTAGCGCTCGGTCAGGCCGACCACGGCCATCTCGTCCAGCCAGGCCTGCGCCCGCTGGAAGCTGCCGGCGTCATCTTCCGGTGTCTGCTGATCCAACCACGGATAGTCGAGCACCGGATAAGCAGCGAAGAGGAGCGTGCGCGCACTGGGCTGGGCCGCGCCGCGGAAGAGCTGGGCATAGCCCCGACGATTGCCCAGCACGCGTGTCTGCGCGTTCTGGAGCGGCGCGTCCGCGACGCCGGCCCGGATGCACGCCTCACTGTCCGCCATCAGCCAGGGCTGCATCTGCGCCAGATGCGCGGGTGAGATGCGCTCCGGGTGATCCTGCCCGGTGCGCTGATGATGGCGTACCGCCGATACCGCCCGCTCGATGGGTTCGCGCAGCATCGTCACGCACAAGAGATCGCTGCGCCCGATCAAATCGTACAGCCCGCGGCCCAGGTGCCAGGCATGGAAGCAGCGGAACCGCGGCAGATCAGCCTGCGTCAGGCGCTCCAGTTCTTCGGCGCGCAGATCAATGTAGCGGTTGCGATGGTAGCCCATGCGCAGCCAGCGGCCCAGGGCAGTGCCGGCGGTTTTGGGCAGGTGCATGAAATAGACGGGCGGCGGTTCAAGCGAGACGCGCATGGTGGTTGGCCTCAACGCTTCTCTGCCGGCTGCGCCAGGGGCAACGCGTGTCGCCGCCAGGCGCGCGCATCGTTGACAACAGACCGCCCACGCCAGCGCCGCCAGTGGTAATCCATCAGTCGCAGCAGCGAAAGCTCCCGGCCAAAGCGCCGTCGGCCCTGCTGTCGCAGCAGCCAGGCAATGCCGGCAGCGTTGAGCAGCCCCGCCGCCAGCCGGTAGCGCCAACCATCCGGCTCGGCCCAGCGAGTCGGAACGGAGCGGCCAAAGACCGCCATCTCGGAAAAGCTGCTGTCCGGCGTGCCGACAAAGCCATCGGTGGCGCGCAGCAACCAGAGGTCGACCAGGGCATCCTGGGTGGCCGCGGGCTGACTGCGGTCCAGGCTGGACGGCGTGCGCCAGACGACGCGTTCGCTGAAATGCTGGCGATAGGCGGCGTGGACGCCGGCCACCGCGCGGCGGGCCTGGTAGGGGTCGCCGGCGCCGTCGTCGCTGCACAGGAAAATGCCGGCATCCGGCCACTGGCGCAGCAAGCCTTCCACCGCGCGCCGGCTGCTGGCAAAGTTATCGGCCGCCCCGGCCCCATAAAACAGAAAGTCGCCCCGGCGCAGATGCACGCCGATCATGCGCGGGCGGAAATGGGCCGCTTTGAACGCGGCAATCTGGTCGGCCAGCAGCGGCGCCGGTTCCAACGCGGCCAGCAGCGCCGCACACGTGGGCAGCAGCGCCACGTGGCGTGGGGAGCGCGCGGGTTCCAGCAGCCAGTGCGGCGTCAGCAGGGCCAGGTGCGGCTCAGGCGAGGTCAACGCGTCCGGCAGCGGCGGACAGTAGTAGCCAAGATAGGGAGGCAGATCCTTGACTGCCGTCAGGGGGGCTTCCTCTACCGGCCAGTCGTTCACGAATAAATCCATGAAGCTGGCGGCGCAATCCCGCGTGCGCGGCCAGAGCATCGTGAAGCGGCGATCGCTGGCTGCGGCTACGGTCAACCCGGAGATCAACACCCGCAGCCGGTTGCCAAGCCCGGCCCAGCACGCCACGGTCAGACTACGCTCTGCCAGTGCTGTCACGCTCATCCCCTATGGCTGGCGCTCTTGGTGATCCAGCCAGGCTTCGGTCAGCAGCGGATTGGTTAACGGCTGCCGCGCGGCGACAAAAACAGCGCGCACCAACTCCTCCTTGACAGGCTGTAAGGTCCAGTCGGTGGGGAATTGAGGATGCGCGGGCTGGATGATGGGCAAATAGACATGCGGGAAGTGATGGCGCAGTTGTTGCCAAAGCCATCTGCGGGTGAAACGTGCGCCGCGTCCGTAGTAAGATTGACCGAGCCGCGCCTGCTGTTCATCTACCAGGACGATATCCTCTTCGTCGCCATAGACGACCTGGGATGAGACCAGTAGCAGGTCGCGGCAGCAGTCGTTCAGGTAGGCCAGCGCCTGGGCCGGCTGGCGCAGATGATAGAGCACGCCATAGCAGAAAACGACCTCGAAGGGCGCACCGGTCAGAGGGGCCGGCGTTTCCAGGTCTAGATGCTGCACATCCTGTTCCGGGTAGCGGCGGCGCAAGTAGGCCAGCAGTTCCGGGCGCACATCGGTGATGGTGATGTGGCACTCGCGATCTATGAAGAAGCTGGAGTAGTCGCCTGCGCCGGCGCCGACCTCCAGCACCGTGCGCCCGCGCAGGGGTAGGCCCAGACTGGCGAGATGCTCCAGGGAACGCGCAGTCAGGCGCAAGTAGTGATCGTTATGAAAGATGGCCTCGACTCGCTGGCGAGGATCCGCCCGCGGCCAACGGTGGCTCAAAGCGCGCCAGGCGGAACCGGCCAGTTGTCTGAAATACGCCGTCATCGTCAGGAGCTCCGTCCGGTCTTCTGCTGATAGTGCGGTCGTTCGTAACGAACGTAGATATCGCCGAATTGTAACCGATCGTGGGTGGTTTCTTCATTCAATTGGGCAAGCAGTTGCGCCGGCGTTTGCCACTCCGGCAGCGCCCAGGTCAGGCTTTCGCCGCGCGAGAAATTGGCGTGCAGCGCGCCCAGACTGGTCAGGTGCTCCAGACAGGCCGCTGCCTCATGCAGCGTCTCGGGGTGATATTCAAAGGACAGCGTCGGGACAGGCTGCGACAGTCCGCGTAGCACCTGCAACTCGTAGCCCTCCACATCAATCTTGATGAAAGCCGGCACACCGTAAACGCTGATCAAATGATCCAGAGTGGTAAGGGACGTCACGCGCTTTGCGATGATCTTGCGCCGTGGAAAGCGGCCGGTACGTTCGGTAGCGGCCAGCCAGTCGGCTGAGATGCTTGACAGCCAGTGAGGCGAACAAACGGTGATAGTCGTTTGGCCCTCTGTTGCATCCAGCGCGGTCTCCAGCACAATCAATCGCGAGTTCTGAGCAAAGCGTTGGCGCAGCAGGGCGGCCGTCTCGGCGACTGGCTCGACAGCAATCACGCGCGCCCCCAGCGCCAGGAACAAATCTGCGCGGTTGCCCACGTTGGCGCCCACATCGAAGCACAGCCCGCCGTGCGGAATGAACTGGCGATAAAAACGTAGGCGTCTCTGCCGGGTCTGCCAGGTGCGCAGCCGCCAGCGCACCTGTCGAAGCCGACGAAAAGGAGCTGCCAGGCATGATTTGCGGATCGCGGTATCTCCATTTGGGCTGGCTTGGGTCTCAGTTCTGCGTCTTGGCTCGGCACGCCGGACTATATCACGGGAGCGCCGCCCCCCGCCTCCCGCATCTGCGCCCGCCAGGACGCGGCGTAGCGCCCGCCCAACGCCACCAATTCGGCGTGCGTGCCCGATTCGACGATGCGGCCCGCGTGCATCACGTGGATCACGTCGGCCTGCATCGCTGTCGTGAAGCGGTGGGTGATGATCAGCGCGGTGCGGCCGGCTACCAACTCGCGGAAGCGGGCCATCCACGCGGCCTCGGCCCAACTGTCCATGGCGCTGGTCGGCTCGTCCAGGATCACCAGGTCGGCCTGGCGCACGAAGGCGCGGGCCAGCGCCAGCCGCTGCCACTCGCCCACGCTCAACTCGGTGTAGCCGAACCACTTGCCCAGGATCGTGTCGTAGCCCTGCGGCAGGCGGCGGATGATCTCCTCCGCCGCGGCCGCGCCGGCCGCCTGTTCGATGCGCGCCCGATCCGGCAGCGCGGCCAGATCGCCGAAGCGGATGTTGTCGGCCACGCTGTCGTGGTAGGGGAAAGGCTGCTGGAAGAGCACGGTGATGCGCCGGCGCAGGTCGGCCTGGGCCAGATGACGCAGATCCACGCCATCCCAGGTGATGCGGCCTTCCTGCGGGTCATAAAAGCGGCAAAGCAGCTTGAGCAAGGTGCTCTTGCCCGCGCCATTCTCGCCCACGATGGCCACGATCTGGCCGGCGGGGATGGCCAGCGAGAACATCTGCAATGCTTTGTTCTCGCTGGCAGGGTAGGCAAAGGTCACCGCCTCGACGGCGATGCCCTGCTGCAAGCCGGGGGCCAGCGGCTGCGGCTGGGCCGGATCCTTCAGCGTGGGCCTCAGATCCAGGAAAGTGAACAAATCTTCCAGAAAGAGCAAATTGCGGTAGATATCGTTGAAACCGGTGAGCAGGCCGCGCATCAGCCGTTGGCCCTGGCTCATCGCCTGCCAGAACATAGCCAGATCGCCCAGATTGAAGCGGCCGACCAAGGACTGCCAGGCCATCCAGCCCAGGGCCAGGGCCAGGCTGAGCAGCCCGGCCAGGCTGGCGGCCATCTGCGCGGCCATCTGCCGCCGAAACAGCCCCAACCGCTCCTGGCGCAAGCGGCGGCGCAGGCTGTTGTAGGCCTGTTTGAAATGCTCGCCCAGAGCAAACAGCCGCATTTCGGCCGCGGCCTGTTCCAGAGAAAGCGAACGGCTATAGTAGAGCAGCCGGCGCTGGTTGGTGGTGTTGACCAGCCGCCACTTGTGAAAGAGCACAGTGGCCTGCAAGGCGGCCCACAACGCCGGCAGGGTGCCCGCCAGCAGCACCAGGGGCATCCACCAGGCAAAGGTGAGCAGCACGCCGGCCATCGCTGCCAGGGTGATGGCGTTTTGCAACAGGCTGTTCAGGCTTTCCAGCAGGCCCAGGGGCCGGTCGACGGCATCGATGCTGGCCCGTTGCAATTGGTCGTAATAGGTCGGCGATTCGAAGAAGTGCAGATCCAGAGCGATGGCCTTGTCGTGGATCAGGTCGTTCATGTGATCCTGTGTGCGTTCGGCCAGCAGCAAACGCACATAGGCCTGGACGCTGCCCAACAGCTCACCGGCCAGGATCACCCCGCCCAACAGCAAGATGGCGCTCAGGGCCGGCTGCAAGGCTGCCTGATTGCCGCCACTCTCCACCACCGAAACCAGGGCATTGACCAGGGTGCGGGTCAGATAGACGGTGACGACCGGCAGCAGGCCCTGGATCACCAACAGCGCGGTCGAAGCCAGACTCCAGCCAGAGGCAGCCTTCCAGACCAGGCGTAAGGCGCGGGGCACGTAGCGCAGTTGGGCCAACTGACCGCGCGGGGAGGCCAGTTGCTGCGCCCTGGCGTCGTACAATTTGGTGGCCCTGCCGGGAGAAAACATGCCTGCCCTTATCGCCGCGGCGCGGGCCAGCCCTGCCCCTCGTCCACCTCGTGGATGGGGTCGAGCAGGAGCAGGTCGGCCATATCAGTGTATTTTTCCAGCGCCGGCGGTTGGAAAGGGGGGCGGCCGTTGTGCGCAGGCAAGGAGAAGGCGCCCGGCGCGGCTGCCTGGCCAGCGAGGATCAATCCCTCGCCCTGCAATTCGGCGATCAGATTGCGCGCGCCCGCTGCGATGCCGGCTTCGGTTCCTTCGTAGCGCTGCGCTAGCTCGCCGACAAGTTGCGGAAAGGCCGCGCCCTGTTCGATCAGGCGCCAAATGAGGGCGCCGGCGTCGCGCAGGCTGTAATAGGCGCCGCTGTCCAGATTGACGATAATCGCCTCGTCTTCGATGACTTCGGCGATGACGTGGGGGCTGTTGATACGAAAAGAGGTCTCTATCGGCATGGTTGGCTTGGTCCTTGTAGATCGTGGGATATTGTTCATTCGTTTTATGGTCTCAGTGGCGCTACTTTCACGCCGATACATCTTATGACCTACAAAAAATATTCTACATCTTTTGCATTTTTTGCTGCCTTTGTGATTAAAAAACAAAAAATCAGTCCCTCTCCCTTCTGCTGCGATAGAACCACACCTCCGCCTTTTCCAGCGTGGCCAGGCCCTCGGCGATGGCCGTATCGATCAGGGGCATGAAGGCCTCCAGTTTCTCGCGCGTGTCCACGATCTCGATGATGATCGGTAGATCGGTGGAGAGCCGCATGATCTTGGCCGTGTGGATGCGGCTGTGCGCGCCGAACCCCATAATCCCGCGCAGCACCGTGGCCCCGGCCAGACCGTGGCCACGCGCCTGCGCCAGAATCCACTCGTACAGCGGCTTGCCCTCGTATTTGTCCGATTCACCGATGAAAATGCGCAACAGATGGCCGGTTTGGGGGAGTGTCATGGGGGGATACCTCCTTTAGAACGCGATCCAGGTGGCTAGACCATGCCCCACCCACACCGCGGCCAGTCCCGCCAGCACGCTGGCCCCCACATTCAGCAGGGCCAGGCCGATCTCCCCTCCTTGCAGCAGGGCGTAGGTCTCGTTGCCAAAGGTGGAGAAGGTGGTAAAAGCGCCCAGCACGCCGATGAAGAGAAACAGCCGCGCATCCGCGCTGAACAGGCCTTGCAGATCGGCCAGCCGCGCCAGGAAACCGATGATCAGGCAGCCGCTGAGGTTGACGACAAGGGTGCCGTAGGGGAAGCCGGCGCTGTGGCTGAGGGATTGGGCCGCGCCGCTGACCACATAGCGCAGCACCGCGCCCACGAAACCGCCGGCGCCGATGAGGATGAATTTGCTCAAGGCAAAGGCTCCGAGGTGGGGATGGTTGCTGCTTTTATTTTGCCCCAGGTGGGGCGGATGGCGCTAACCGGCCCGCACCGTAAACGCGCAAAAGCCGGGGACTGGCCCCGGCTTGTGTTTTGCGGTGGAGGGGGAAAGAGGATTATTTTGGCGCAGATGCCGCGTTGAACAGCCGGGCGAGGCGGGACTTGCGGCGAGCAGCGTTGTTCTTGTGCAAGATGCCCTTTTCCGCCGCCTTGTCCAGGTGGCTGATGGCCTCTTGCATGGCCTCGCGCGCCGCGTCCATCTCCCCCGCGGCCACGAGCACGCGCGTGTTCTTGATGGCCTTGCGCACACCGCCGCGTACCACGCGGTTGCGCTCGCGGCGTTTCAGGCTTTGACGATGTCGTTTGATTGCAGATTTGTGTGTAGCCAACCTTCAGTGCCTCCGGTGACAAATAAAACCCGCCGGGCTGGAGCACCCGGACGGGCGGGAAATCATTGGGAACGGGGAGGGATTATAGCGCAGGTGAGGGCGAAAGCCAAATGGCGGGTCATGCCGATTTGCGTGAGCGCGTGAACCCTTCCCGCGCCTCCTGCATGGTCTCGGCCAGGTAGGGCAGGACGAGCCAGAGGGTGGCCGCGCCGAAAAGGGCGCCGGTGAGGGTGCGCATCTGCCAGGTGCTCTCCCGCAGCCCCAGCAACTGGCTGATCCCATCGGCAGCGATGGGCAGCAGCAGCAGGGCGTAGATCTTGAGAGGGAGGCGGGGCAGGCGCCGGCGCAGGGCAAAGATCAGCCCCATCAAGAACATGCTGCCGTAGATGGCCACATCCCGCTGGCACAGGGCGACTTTGTAACCATGTGCGGGGTCGCCGATGTACGCGCGGCGGCTGAAGATGTTATCGCCCAGGGCCGCGCCCCCCGTTTCCAGTTCGGTCAGGGTGTAGACCGGGGCCGCGCCGTAGAGAAAATAGGAACGCTCTGGCAGTTGGTGGCAGGCAGGGCGATAGAGGGCGTAGAGTACGCGGGCGGGACCTGCGGCGCCGGCGTGCATCAGGGCCGGCGCCGCAAAGGGCAGGGCCAGATAGAGCAGCAGCAGCAGGTTGAGCGCGGCCAGCCAATGCCGGCTGAGGTAGTCGGCCCAGGCCGCGATGGCAGCAGCCAGCCGGTTGCCCAGGCGCAGGATCGGCGAGGGGGATGCGTTCATGGCCCCGCCTCGGCCAGCGCGTGCAGCAGATCGGAGGCGTCGAAGGGCCAGACCAGGGTGGGGCCGCCGGCGATCTCCGCCGCCGGGATCAGGGCATGGAAGCGCTGCCAGGCCGCGGCCTCGGCGGTGATGTCGATGACCTGGACAGACAGCCCCAACTCCGCCGCCAACTCGAAGAGCAGCGCCTTGGCCTGGTCGCAGGGGCCGCAGCCGGGCTTGCCATAGAGGGTGATCGGCGCGGGCATAGGGTCAGAGGATGTTGCGCACACCTTGTTCCAGCATGTCGGGGGTGATCAGGCCGATCCAGCGCAGTTGGATCACGCCTGCCCGGTCGATGAAGAAGGTGGCGGGCAGGGATTGGGTTTTGTAAGCGGCCTGGATATCCCCGCGCGGGTCGAGGATGACCGGCATGGTCATGCCAAATTCGGCCACGAACGCGGCCACGGCGTTGTGCGATTCGGCTACGTTGATCTCGAGGATGACCAGATCCTGATCGCGATAGGTTTCGTGCAGCCGCACCAGATCGGGCATTTCCAGGCGGCAAGGCCCGCACCAGGTGGCCCAGAAATTGATCACCACCGGGCGGCCGCGGTAGTCGGCCAGGGTGAGGTTGCCCCCTTCTGGCGGGTGGATGGCGAAATCGGGGGCGGGGTGGCCGGCGTCGGGCTGGGCGCTGCGGTTGTCGATGCGGAAGAGGCTGGCCACGGGGAACGCGCCCTCGACGAATTGCAGATCGGTGGCCAGATCGGGGGCCGGGCCGCGGCTGAGTTGCCAGGCCAGCAGGGCCAGCAGCACGCCGGCTGCGATCATGGCGGCGAACAGCGCTTGTTTGCGCCGGGAGAGGGGTTCAGGCGTGGTCTGGCCCGTGGGAAGGGAGGTCATGGCTCAGGCGATGGCGGCTTGGCCGCTGGGCTGGCCTCTGCCGCTGCCCAGCGCGGCGCCGCTGAGGTAGCCGAGATAGGCCGGCACCAGCGGCAGCACGCAAGGTGAGAGGAAGGAGATGCCGCCGGCCAGGAAGGCGAGCAGCAGGGTGATCTGCGAGATGGATTCAGGCGCCAGGCCCTCTTCCAGGTTGAAGAGGAAACCGAGCTGGGCCAGTTGGGCCAGGCTGTCGGTGAAGATCAGCAGGCCGATCAGCAACAGCAGCAGGCCGCTGATCAGGCTGATGGTGGGCAGGTGGCGGTAGAAACGGGGCAGATGCACCGCCAGCCGGGAGAAAAGGGCGCCGGCGATCAGAAATGGGATGCCCAGGCCGGCAGAATAGGCGGCGAGCAGGAGCGCGCCCTGGCCCACCGTCTGTGTTTGCGAGGCAAGGAGGAGGATGCCGGAGAGGATGGGGCCGACGCAGGGCGTCCAGCCGGCCGCGAAGATGACGCCGACCAAGCCGCTGCGCCAATAGGAGGCCTTGCCGCCGAAACGCCCGCCCATGTCCAGGCGCAGTTCGCGATCGAACAGGTCGGTGCGGTTGCCGAAGAAGATGACGGCGATGATCAGCAGGGTTTCGACGATGCGCACCGCGGGCAGCAGGCTGTCGCTGGTGATCCAACTGAGCAGGCCGATGAGCAGGGCGAAGATAGCCAGGGGCAGCCGATCCCAGCGGGCGCCGGAGAGGATGGTCAGGGCGATGATGCCGGCGTTGATGTAGCGGAAGCTGGGATCGAAGGGGAAGCGGTTGAGCAGGTAGGTGACGCCGCCGAGGAGGAGGGCGACGGCCAGCCAGCCCGCCAGGCTCAGGCGCAGATGTGCGACGCGCAGGGCGAAGATGACCAGCAAAATGCCGCCCACGCGCACGACCGCGGGCAGGATGTCGTAGAGGGCGTAGCCGCCGAGCAGCCCCACCGAAGCGCCGAGCAGGGTGAAGACGAGGCTGAAGCCGGCGACGAGGGCGAGGGCGTGGAAAAAGGTGGCGCGGGAATGGACGTGGGGCACGGTGAGATCCTTGGGACGTGGCGCGGCGCGGGGTGCAGGCCGCGCCGCGGTGTGTGCTCTGTTGCTGTTTCTCTTTGTCTGCGCGAGGAGCGATTTGCTTACGTCAGCGCGGGCAAATCGGGGGGCGATCAGCCTTTGGGGCGATTGGCGATCTCTTCCAGCATTTGCAATTCGCTATCCAACTGCGCCTGGCGGCGGTGCATGTTGAAGATCAGGCCGAAAACCACCAGCCAGATGACTACGTACGCGGCAACAAGGTAGATCATGAGAGGAATCCTGAAGGGTGGGGGGGCGGGTGTCAGGTGTCAGGTGTCAGGGGGGCGGGTTAGAGCAGGTGTTCGCGTAGGGCGGCGACGCGTTCGACGGTCCATTCCAGGCGCAGGCGGTTGGCAAGCAGCGCGAAATAGAGGATGGAGAAGGCAATGTTGCCGAAGACGAAGGCCAGGGTCATGCCGGGGCCGAGGCCGAAATCCGCGCTGGGGTCGAGGATGACGGGGTGGATGGTGTTCCACCAGCGGATGGACATGAAGGTGAGGGGCACGCTGAGAAAGGCGAAGATGCCATAGACCGCGCCAAAACGGGCGCGGCGGCCCGGCTCGTCGATGGCCGAGCGCAGCATGAAGTAGGCGATGTAGAGCAGCAGCACGATGGTGTAGGTGGTCAGCCGGGGGTCCCAAGTCCACCAGGTGTTCCAGGCCGGCTTGGCCCAGATCGAGCCGCTGGCTATCGCCGCCAGGGTGAAGCCGATGCCGATCTCGGCGGAGGAACGCGCCCAGATGTCCCAGCGCACGTGGCTGCTGCGCAGATAGAGCAGGCTGGCCAGGAAGGTGACGAGGAAGGCCAGCATACTCACCCAGGCGGCGGGCACGTGGAAGTAGATGATGCGCTGCGCCGGGCGGATTTCGGGCACGATGTTGGTGGCGTCTGGCGCCTGCACCAACGCCATGTAGATGGCGGCCAGCATGGCCAGGAGGGCAAGGAGGTTGAGGCCTGCAACCAGGCGACGAGAAGGGCCCATAGCTGTTTCCGTGTGAGTGGGTTTTATCGCAGAGAAGGCAGAGTTTTCTGAGTTTTTCTTTGCGCCTTTGCGTCTTTGCGTTTGAAATGATTTTTTTATCGCAAATGCGCAGAGGGCGCAGAGGGTGCGCAGAGGGTGCGCAGAGTTTTTTTGGATTTATCTTTGCGCCTTTGCGTCTTTGCGTTTGAAATGATTTTTTTATCGCAAAGGCGCAGAGGGCGCAGAGGGTGCGCAGAGTTTTTTTTGTTTTATCTTTGCGCCTTTGCGTCTTTGCGTTTGAATTAATGAGTTTATTCTTCGACCACGTAATCGAAGGTGAGGAAGGCCACGACGAGGAAAAGCAGATCGTAGAAGAGAAAAAGCTGTAGCCAGTTGCCGAGGTCGGCCAGGGTGTCGCCCTCCAGCAGACCGATGGTGGAGCGGATGCCCGCCACCAGCACCGGCAACATCACCGGAAAGAGCAGCACCGGCAGCAGCACCTCGCGGGCGCGGGTGTTGACAGCAAGGGCCGAGAAGGTGGTGCCCACCGCGGCGAAGCCAATTGTACCCAATAGCAGGATCAGTAACAAAGCAGGCGTGATCAGGGGGACATTGAAAAAGATCGTGATCAGCGGCAACAGGAACAATTCCACCACGAGGATGAAGAGCAGATTGGCCAACATCTTGCCAAAATAGACGGCGCTGCGGTCGACCGGGGCCAGCAACAGCCCGGCCAGGCTGCCTTTGTCCTTTTCGGTGATAAAGGCCCGGCCCAGGCCCAGCACGCCGGCAAAGGCCACCGTCACCCACAGCACGCCTGGCGTCACCATCGCCTTGTCGGGCACACGCAGCTCGAAGGCGAAGTTGAAGATGAGTAGGGCCAGCACAGCAAATACCGCCATGCTGGTGAACACATCCTTGGTGCGCGATTCGATGCGCAGATCCTTCCACAACACCGCCCAGATCACCTGCAGATAGCGCTTCATGCCGCCCCCGTGCCCACGTAGTGATCGTAGAGAGGGCGCAGGCCGGCAGCGTCAAGCGTGGCCGCGGACGCGTCGAAAACCAGCCGGCCCCCGGCCAGGATCAGCACGCGGTCGGCCAGATCCAGGCCCCGTTCCAGATGGTGGGTGGTCATGAGGATGGTGCGGGCGCTGCCCCCCAGCTCGCGCAGCAGCGCGGTCATCCTCTCCGCCGCCTGCGGGTCCAGCCCGGTGTCCGGCTCATCCAGCAGGAGGATGGCGGGATCGTGCAGGAGGGCGCGGGCAATGGCCAGGCGTTGCACCATGCCCCGCGAAAAAGTGCGTACCAGATCGCGGCGGCGCTCGTACAGCCCCACCCGCTGCAACAGATCGGCGATGCGGGCATCGGCTGCGGGCAGGCCATAGAGCCGGGCGTAGAAGCCCAGGTTTTCGGCGGCGCTGAGGTCATCGTAGAGCAGGGGCGCGTGGCCCACCAGGCCAAGATGTTGGCGGATGCCCTCCGGGTTGGCGGCGATATCCACACCGGCCACGCGCACGCTGCCCCCGGTGGGCCGGGAGAGGGTGGCCAGGATGCGCAGCAGGGTGGTTTTGCCGGCCCCGTTCGGCCCGTACAGGGCGATGGCCGACCCCGCGGGGATGGCGAGATCGATCCCGCGCAGGACGCGGTGGCGGCCAAAGGCTTTTTGCAGACCGGCGATCTCGATCAGGGGATCGGTTGTCATGCGTGCTGTCCGGTCATCAGCGCGGCCAGCCGCGTTTTCAGCAGGCGGCGCTCGGTGGCGTAGGCGGCGGCGCCGACCTCGCCCTCTTCGTAGGCGTCGTCCAGCGCGGCCATTTCTTCGATCAGCGCCTCTTGCAGTTGTTGGCGGCGTCTGGGCGCGGCCGCGGCCTGGGCGCGGTAGCGGTTGAGGGCGAAGAGCAGCCCCCCGCCCAGCGCGGCCAGGGAGAGAATCGCCACCAGGATCGGCAAGAAGGGTTGGCCGGAGAGGCCGGGCGTGGCTTCGGCGTCGACCACCTGGCTGTTGGCGCTGACGGCCGGGGCCGCGGCGCTGTCGGTGGCGGTGAAGGTGGCGGCGCTGAGGTTGCTGAGGCTCGCCTGCGGTGTTTCGTTGGCCGCCAGGTTGTTGAGGGTGAAGTTGAGATAGGCACCGCCGGCGGTCTGCCGCGGCTCCCCTTGCGTCCAGCCCGGCGCTTCCACAGTGGCGCCCAGGTCGGGCGCCAGCAGGTTGAGGGTGGCGGTGGCGTAGGCAATGGCGTGCGTCAGAGTCACGCGTTCCTCTGTCACCGGCAGGGTGTAGCGGAAGAAGATCTGGCGCTGGCCGGGGGGCATGGGCAGGGTGTCATAGAGGATGTCTCCGACCTGCACGTAGCGTTCGCCCAGGGCGCCATCCTCGAAGCTGATATCGGTGGCATTGGGGGGGAGGTGAAAGGCGAGGACGTGGGAGGGATCGCCGCCATCGCCCATGAACACGCGGTCGCTGCCGTTGGTCAGTGCGTACAGTTCGCCCACATCGATGCTGTGCGGCGAGACGATGTTGACAACCCAATGCCCGCGGCTGATGCGGATGTCGGCGCTGCTGGCGCCGCCGTCGTAGATGTTCAGGGGCAGGGTCAGCAGGCTTTCGCCGCTGTTGAACTGCACCAGATCGCTGCTAAAAGGCACGCCGTTGTATTCGACCTGTACGACGTAGGCCCAGTTGGCGGCGGTGGGCAGGTTGTCGAAACGGGCGCGGCCGTCGGCGGTTTCGCCTGTGCGGCTGCCCACCAGGTTTTCGCCGTCGATGATCCACAGGAAGAGGGGCAGTCCGTCGGGCGTTTCGCCGCTGTTGGGGTTGCTGATCAGCACGTCGAGGACGCCAGGCCCGCTGACCTCGCTCTGCGCCAGCGCGGACGGGGCCAGGAGAAGAGAGAGCGCGAGCAGGGTCAGGAGCAGCGCGGCGCGGACGCTGCCAATGCGGTGGATGGAGGATGCGTGCATGGGGCGGGGCTGGGAATGGAAACGGTCGCCCAGAGGAGAAGAGCGACCGTTCGAGAAAGGGGGGAAAACCGGGCAGCCGGGTCGAGAAAGGTGCGGTTTCTTATTGGATGGCCGTAAATTCAGTCACTTCGGGGGCTTCTTCGTAGCGCGAGGGGCATTTGAGCATGAGGTGATCGGCGCGAAATACGCCGGCGTCGGTCATTTCCCCTTCGATGATCGCTTCGGTGGCCATGCTGAAGTTGCTGGGACGGCTGCCATGAAAGCTGACAACCATCTGTTCGCCGCTGTCATCGGTCATCTTGAAGTTGAGCATCAGGTTGGGCGCGTCCCACTGCTCGCTTTCGGGCACGATCGGCCCGGACACGCGCACCTTTCGGCCCACGATCTCCGCTCCCTGGCTATTCAGCTCCGAGACGGACATGTAATAGGCGCCGGTGGCGCTGATGCTGGTGACGATCAGGTAGAGGATGGCAGCGACGATCAGGACGCCGCCAACCAGGAATTTGATCTTTTTATTGGGGTTTTTGGCCGCAATTTGCGGTTGCATGATCACGCTTTCGGTCATGGTAACGCCTCAATGTGGGTGGGAATCATGGGTTTAGTATAGCATGCCATGATTCTGCCGACATGATTTACATCACACCCCAGCTTACAAATCGGTGAGAGAAAGATGAAAAGGAGATGAGTCCCCTGCCTGGAGGCTGGCGTGAAGGGGATAGGAAGCGTTGTTACACGGTTTTGGCGTTTTTTCACCCAATGCCAACCTTCACTTCACCTGTTTCTAAGGATGGTCTGCTATAGTGACAAGTGTAGACAGGGCTTCAAGCCCACCAAGCGGTGGTTCCTCCTCAACCCCTCTTACCTCCTCCCCCAACACCCCGATCAGCTCTCCGCCGGTCGGGGTGTTGGCTTTTTGGTGGATATTGGATATTGGATATTGGATATTGGGTATTGGATATTGGATATTGGGTAGTTCGTAATAATTGGCGGCTATTGATTGATTGCAGCGAAGCAATCTCCAAGGTGGCTCGTCAATTCTGTGGATGTCAATCAGCGTTGGGGATTGCTTCGGGGCTATCGCCCCTCGCAATGACAAAATAAAGTGAATTGTTACTTATTACCTAATAACCAATATCCATCCAATATCCAATATCTAATATCTAATATCTAATACCTAATATCTAATACCCAATATCTAATATCTAACGACTAAGAACTGCTCGGATCAGGTCGCGGTTCATCTGGCCGATCACATCCAGGGGGATGAGCTTGGGGCAGACGGCGGAGCATTCGCCATGGTTGGTGCAGCCGCCAAAGCCTTCGGCGTCCATCTGCCGCACCATGGCGGCCACGCGGTTGTGGCGTTCGACCTGCCCCTGCGGCAATTGGCCCAGGTGGCTGACTTTGGCCGCGGTGAAGAGCATGGCCGAGCCGTTGGGGCAGGCAGCGACGCAGGCGCCGCAGCCGATGCACGCTGCCGCATCCATGGCCAGATCGGCGTTTTTCTTGGGGATGGGGATGGCGTTGGCGTCGGGCGCGCTGCCGGTGGAAACGGAAACGTAGCCGCCGGCCTGGATGATGCGGTCGAAGGCGCTGCGATCGACCACGAGATCTTTGATCAGGGGGAAGGCCGCGGCGCGCCAGGGTTCGATGGTGATCGTGTCGCCCTCTTTGTAGTGGCGCATGTGCAGCTGGCAGGCGGTAAGCCCGCGGGCCGGGCCGTGCGCCAGACCGTTGATCACCACGCCGCACATGCCGCAGATGCCTTCGCGACAGTCATGGTCGAAGGCCACCGGCTCCTCTCCCGCCTGGATCAACTGCTCGTTGAGCAGGTCGAGCATCTCCAGAAAGGAAGAATCGGCGCTGACATGGTCGAGGTTGTAGTCCTGGAACCGGCCCTGGGTGTCGGCGTTGGCCTGGCGCCAAATGCGCAGTTTGAGCTTCATTGTCTTCTCTTCTCCCTTATTTGTAGCTGCGTTGGGACAGTTTGACGTACTTGAATTCCAGCGGCTCTTTGTGCAGCATCGGCAGGGCATCGTCGCCGGTGTGCTGCCAGGCCGAGACGAAGGAGAAATGCGCGTCATCGCGCAGGGCTTCGCCGTCGGGCGTCTGGCTTTCTTCGCGGAAATGGCCGCCGCAGGATTCGCTGCGGTGCAGGGCGTCCAGGCAGAGGAGTTCGCCCATCTCGAAGAAATCGGCCACGCGGCCCGCCTTTTCCAGGCTCTGATTCAGGTCAGCGGCGCTGCCCGGCACGCGCACATCTTCCCAGAATTCTGCCCGCAGTTGCGGGATCAGGGTCAGCGCTTTCTGCAATCCCGCGGCGGTGCGGCCCATGCCGCAGTATTCCCACAGGATTTTGCCCAGATCGCGATGGAATTCATCGACTGTGCGCCGGCCCTTGATCGCCAGCAGCCGCGTGATCTTGTCCTGCACCTCGCTGCTCACCTCGGCAAAAGCGGGGTGGCTGCTGTCCACGCTCGATTTTCCGGCCTGGGCCAGGTAGTTGCCCAGGGTGTAGGGCAGCACGAAATAGCCGTCGGCCAGGCCTTGCATCAGGGCGCTGGCGCCCAGGCGGTTGGCGCCATGATCGGAGAAATTGGCTTCGCCGATCACGAACAGGCCATCGATGTTGCTCATCAAGTTGTAATCGACCCACAACCCGCCCATGGTGTAGTGCAGGGCTGGATAGATGCGCATCGGCGCTTTGTAGGCGTTTTCGCCGGTGATGCTCTCGTACATGTCGAAGAGATTGCCGTAGCGATCGCGGATCACATCTTCGCCCAGGCGGCGGATGGCGTCGGCGAAGTCGAGATAGACGCCGTTGCGCAGTTCGCCCACGCCGTGGCCGGCGTCGACTACCATTTTGGCGTTGCGGCTGGCCACATCACGGGGCACCAGGTTGCCGAAGCTGGGGTATTTTTCTTCCAGATAGTAGTAACGCTCGGCTTCGGGGATCTCGTGCGGTTTGCGGCTGTCGCCGGCCTGCCGCGGCACCCAGATGCGGCCGTCGTTGCGCAGCGATTCGCTCATCAACGTCAGTTTGGATTGGTGCTCGCCGGCCGGGGGGATGCAGGTGGGGTGGATCTGGGTGAAGCAGGGGTTGGCGAAATAGGCGCCCCGTTTGTACGCGCGCCAGGCCGCGGTGACGTTGCAGCCCTTGGCGTTGGTGGAGAGGTAGAAGGCGTTGCTGTAGCCGCCGGTGGCCAGCACTACGGCGTCGGCGGCCCAGGTCTGGATCTCGCCGGTGCGCATGTCGCGGGTGACGATGCCGCGGGCGCGGCCATCGGCGATGACCACATCCAGCAGCTCGCTGCGGGTGTGCATCTGCACGCTGCCGGCGTGGATTTGCCGGGCCAGGGCCTGATACGCGCCGAGGAGGAGTTGCTGGCCGGTCTGGCCGCGGGCGTAGAAGGTGCGGGAGACCTGCGCCCCGCCAAAGGAGCGGTTGTCGAGCAGGCCGCCATATTCGCGGGCAAAGGGCACGCCCTGGGCCACGCATTGATCGATGATGGCGTTGCTGACCTGGGCCAGACGGTAGACGTTGCCCTCGCGCGAGCGGTAATCGCCGCCCTTGACGGTGTCGTAGAAGAGGCGGTAGATGCTGTCGCCGTCGTTGCGATAGTTCTTGGCGGCGTTGATGCCGCCCTGCGCGGCCACGCTGTGGGCGCGGCGGGGGCTGTCCTGATAGCAGAAGTTGTGGACGTTGTAGCCCATCTCGCCCAAGGAAGCCGCGGCCGAGGCCCCGGCCAAACCGGAGCCGACGATGATGATGGTGAATTTGCGGCGATTGGCCGGGTTGATCAGCTTCATATGGAAGCGGTGCTGATCCCATATGGACTCGATCGGCCCGGCAGGCACGCGGCCATCCAGCGGGGCCGCGGTGGTGTGCAGGTCGTCCAGATTCCAGGGGGTGGTGCGCGGTGACATGGTGTTTCCTCCGGGCCTATTTGACGACGCCGAACAGGACGGCGAGGGGTACGACGGCAAAGCCGAGGGTCATGAGCAGGGCAAAGGCGGCGGCGCCGCGGCGCACGGCCTGATCGTAGCGGGGGCTGAGGATGCCCAGGGTCTGCATCATGCTCCAGCCGCCGTGATAGAGGTGCAGCCCCAGCAGAGAGACGGCAATGAGGTAGAAGATGACATTGGGGAGGAACTGAAATCCGACCACCAGGTTGTGATAGACCTCGCCGGGGATGAAATCGGGGTGAATATTGCCCCAGGTGAAGTGCATGAGATGGTAGAGGATGAAGACGAAGATCACCACGCCGCCCCAGCGCATCAGTTTGGAGGCGTAATTTGCCTCCAGGGTGCGTTTGACCGCGTACTGATCGGGCCGGGCCTTGCGCGCCTGGATCGTCAGCGCCGTCGCCGCCCAGACGTGCAGGGCTACCGAGGCGATCAGGATCAGCCGCATGATCCAGAGGGCGTGGGCGTGGCCGAAGATGGGCGCGCCCAGCTCGCGCAGTTCTTCGGAATAGGCGTTGAAATACTCCGGGCCGATGAAAACCTTGAGGTTGCCATACATGTGGACGAGGATGAACCCAATGCCGATCACCCCGGTCACGGCCATGATCACCTTTTTGCCGATGGTCGAGCGGGAGAAGGACAGCACTTGCAGGTTTTGCATACACGCCTCCTGAACGAATGAAGAGAGGATTGGGAAGGAATCCGCCAATCTTAGCGCATCCGCAGGGGATGGGCAAAAGGGCAGGGGGTGGAAGAGGCGGCGGGGGGTGGGCGGTGGGGCGGCGGTGGCGACAGAACCGCCGAATGAATTCGGCGGCTGATACAAGCAAACCCGTTGAAACGGGTTGTCGATGACGTTATCATGCCAATAACAACCTGCTTATGGAAGTTAAGAAATTAAACCGGTAATGGCGGCTCGCGATCCGACCATGATTTGCTAGATTCACAAGGCAATCGGAATGGATATCAGGGAGGCATTTACCGAAATAAAATTTTAACTTCCATAAACGGGTTGTCGATGACGTTATCATGCCAATAACAACCTGCTTTAGCAGGTTTCTGATGTCAGACCGTGAATTCATTCACGGGACAGCTCCCCTCCCCAACCATAAAAAAAGCGCCCCCTGCCAACGCAAGAGGCGCTTCCCCCAACCAACCAACCAATCTACCAACCTACCAACCAACCAACCACCCAACTAACCAACTAACCAACCAACTAACCACCCACCCACCCTACATATTTCCAATCAACGCATCGCCAAACTCGGAGCACTTCAGCAGGGTCGCCCCTTCCATCAGCCGTTCGAAATCGTAGGTCACGGTCTTGGCGGCGATGGTCTTCTTCATGGCCGAGACGATCAGATCCGCCGCTTCCGTCCAGCCCATGTAGCGGAACATCATCTCGCCGGAGAGAATGACCGAGGAGGGATTGACCTTGTCCAGGCCGGCGTATTTGGGCGCGGTGCCGTGCGTGGCCTCGAAAATGGCGGCCCCGGTCTGATAATTGATGTTGGCGCCGGGGGCGATGCCGATGCCGCCCACCTGCGCGGCCAGCGCGTCCGAGATGTAATCGCCGTTCAGGTTCATGGTGGCGATCACGTCATATTCCGCCGGGCGGGTGAGGATCTGCTGCAAGAAAGCATCGGCGATGACATCCTTGATCACCAGGCCGTTGGGCAGCTTGCACCAAGGCCCGCCGCCGAACTCCTCGGCCCCGAACTCCTCTTTGGCTACCTGATAGCCCCAATCGCGGAACGCGCCCTCGGTGAACTTCATGATATTGCCTTTGTGCACCAGTGTCACCGATTGGCGGTTGTTGGCGAGGGCATATTGGATGGCGTCGCGCACCAGGCGGTAGGTGCCCTCTTTCGACACCGGCTTGATGCCGATGCCGGAGCTTTTGGGGAAGCGGATCTTCTTCACGCCCATCTTTTTGCGCAGGAACTTGATCACCTTTTTCGCCTCTTTCGACTGCGCTTCCCACTCGATCCCGGCGTAGATATCTTCCGAATTCTCGCGGAAGATGACCATATCGATCAATTCCGGCTGTTTCACCGGGCTGGGGGTGCCGTCGAAATACATCACCGGGCGCAGACAGACATAGAGATCGAGCATCTGCCGCAGGGCCACGTTCAGCGAGCGGATGCCGCCGCCCACGGGCGTGGTCAGCGGGCCTTTGATGCCGACGAGGTATTCCTGGAACGCGTCCAGCGTCTCATCCGGCAGCCAGACGCCCTCGCCATAGGTGGCCACGGCCTTTTCGCCGGCGTAGACCTCCATCCAGGCGATTTTGCGCTGCCCGCCGTAGGCCTTTTCCACAGCGGCGTCGAGCACACGCACCGAGGCCGCCCAGATGTCGGGGCCGGTGCCGTCCCCCTCGATGAAGGCCAGGATGGGATGATCGGGCACGTGCAGGGCGCCGTTGGTAATGGTGATTTTTTCCCCGTCGGGGAGGATGATTTTGTCGAAAGCCATGGTGGGATTCCTTTTGATTTTGTATGGTTTGGGTGGAGCGCCGCGGCTGGCCGGACAGCGATCCAAAAAAGAGAAAAGAGCGAAAACAGCGCCGCCATGATAGCGCAGGGCAGGGCGAGACCCCAAAAAACCACCCGCTTTCACGGATAGATAACCTTGAGTTTGTAGGGCGCGATGCTATTATAGTTGCCGGCAGTGTACACGCGTATAAAATACCAGCCCGCAGAATAGTCGTCTTCGATGTGGAAGGGCGGGGCGCCGGCAAAGCCCACGCGATTGGCCGTGCTCTGGTGGTAGAGATGCAGTTGCGGATCGAGTCCATTGTGTTCGGTCATGTCGATGGCGACATGGCCGGGTCCGGCCAGCCAGAAACTGAAGTAGTCCTCACGGTCGTTGGCATAGCCCTGGTAATGGCGGCCCGATCGCAACCGGCCATTGGCCTGGGCGGTGCTGTTGTTCGGCTCCTGCTCGAAGGGGCCTTCGAAGAAGGGGGTGGGCGTGGCCGTGGCTGTGGGGCTGGGCGCGGGTGTGCGGGTTGGTGTGGGGCTGGGCGTGGGTGTGCGGGTTGGTGTGGGGATGGGTGTTGGCGTCCGGGTTGGTGTGGGATGGAATCTATGTATCGATGGCAGGTAGATCTGTATCACAACGCTTGTAGGACTTGAAGTAGGAGAGGGAGTAGTGGTTGGCGTAGATGTGGGCGTGGCCGTTGGGGTGAGTGTAGGTGTGGGTGTAGACGTCAAAGGTGGCGTGGGCGTTGGCGAGAACGTTTGCGTGGCAGTCAGGGTTGGTGTGGCTGTAGGCGTCGAAGTTGGCGTCGGGGTTGAGGTGGGAGTGGCAGTAGGAATGGGTGCGCCGATGAAGTATGCAGGTGCAACGGCCGTGGCATAATGATCGTAATCTTTGATAGCCCAGGGTTCCTCCCAGGGATGATTTTCATCTGGCAGCTTGTCTTGGTTGAACCAGACAATAGCGTGTAGATTGGGAAATTCTTTGTCAATGGCGACCGGGAGCCCCGATTCGTAGAGGTTGTGTAAACGATCGATGTACCAATTTTGTCCACAAGAACTCCAATTAGAGGCGCCTGTCTCGGAGATCATCATCGGTTTGCCATGCGGCGTTACAGTACGCGCCGGCGTGAAAATGGCGCGCGGTGTTGGCGCGGAGAACCGTTCATAGAAATAGTTGTTGAATTCGTCGCTATTCAGAGCAGCTCGGATGATAAAGTCATCACATGGATCGTCCTTATGAAAATAATAATCAAGTCCCACCCAGTCCACACAATCATCGCCTGGATAGAAAAATTCGTAGTCCCAGTTAGGGTCTTGATTGGCCCATTTTTGATTCGGACTCCACACAAGTGCGGTATTGTCTGCGTTGGTTTCTCTAAGAATCTGCTTCACACGGCAGAATGCAGCGCGATAGGCAGCCTGATAAGTGCTTAGCGTCAGATGTCCTTGGCCTTTGTTCTCGATAAGGTTCATCTCGGGTGCAAAAATGATGAACATCGGTTCGCCAAACGCGCGGATTTCGGGGGCGATGAGTTCCTTCAGCCAATTGGCATCTCCTTCAGGCAGCCCGTTGACTGTCAATGGACGTGCAAACTCTAGGATCAGAGCGGGAACGCCCGCTGCATCCTTGACACACCTCATGAAATCCGCAATGCTGGTTGGCGTACCGTCCCACCAACCTTCGCCATCATTGATGCGGATATAACGGGAATAGATGACGTGCGCCTTGCTCGTTTGTGCTGTGAACTCATGGATGGCCCTACAGTTTTGTGCGGCAGCATCGTCGAGATAGACGCCGATATACGCTCCCTTTTCTGGGATCGGGGGTTGCGCCAGGATATCTGCATCTGGTTTCAGTGACCACAGTGCTGCGGGCGGCGTGGCCGACGTTAACCGGACGCTTAACCAGGAGATAGTGAGCACGATCACTCCTGTCGCGAACAACCAGAGGCGAAAAGACCTATTATCCATAGCGAATTCTATCCTTAGGTGGGGACTGCCCAAAAAATGCAGAGGGTGCCAGATAACACCTTGCTTCAGGAGGCCAACTTCCCCAAGAAGCTGAACTTCTTTTATCTGCCCTCGCTTTCTGACGGCAGCAGCCTTCAATCCGCGAGAAAGGTGAGGTGCAACGTGTAGGGGGTGTTGCTGTTGAAGTTGCCGGCAGAGATGATGCGCACGCCGTAGACGCCGCCCGCGGGCAGGTCGGCGTTGAGTTGTAGGGTGGTCGGGGCGGGGCCGGCCTGGGCTACGTGCTGCACCAGGTTCAGGCCGGCATCGTAGAGAGTGATGGCCACATCGACGCCGCTGTGATTGGAAAGCAACACGGCGAGTTGGCCGGCGCTATTGGCGCGGATGCTGAACCAGTCGGCATGGTCGTTGGCGAAACCGAAGTAATTTCGGCCCAGTCGCAGCCAGCCGTTGGCGCTGGCAAAGCTGTTGTTCGGCTCCTGCTCGAAGGGGCCTTCGAAGAAGGGGGTGGGCGTGGCCGTGGCTGTGGGGCTGGGGCTGGGTGTGGGCGTGCGGGTGGAGGTCGGTGTGCGGGTAGGGGTGAGGGTGGCGGTGGGGCTGGCCGTGGGTGTGGGCGAGGGTTGCGGCAGCGCCACCATCGGCAACCACACTGTCTTGATCGTCCCTGCCGCCAGGGGGCGATACCAGAGGCCATTGTCAGATGTTCCGGCGAACAGCCATTCGCCAGAGGCGTCGATGGCCAGAGAACGGACATCGGAGGTGGGCAGCCCCTCGTTGATCGCCCGCCAGGTGACGCCGTCATCCGTGGATTCATACACACCTGCCCATTGCGTGGCCACATAGATGCCAGGTATGAGCGGATAGTGGGGCGAGAGCGCCACGTCGTGGATGATGATAGTGGGCAATTCCCACCCGATGAACGCCCAAGTGGCCCCGCCATCGCTCGAACGATGCAGACCATCGCTATACACGGCCGCAAAAAGGGTGGCGTCGCTGGCGTAGGCCGGGGACACGGCCACGGCCATCACCTCGCCCGTGCCCAGCCCGGTGTTGATGGCGATCCAGGAATCGCCGCGGTTGGTCGATTTGAAAACGCCGTCCCGATCCGTGCCCAGGAAAAGCGTGGCGCTGCTGGCATAGTTCGGCGTCAGGGCCAGGATCAGCGCCCGCTGGTCGCCCAGGCCATTGCTGATCCCCAGCCAGCTTGCGCCACGGTCCTCGGATCGATAAACGCCGCGGAAGTTCGAGGCTGCAAACAAGGTGTTGTCGCTGGCGAACGCGGGCGAGAGGGCCACGGTTGCCACATCGACCGGCCCGGCCCCGGTACGCGTCCAGGTCTGGCCGCCATCGCTGCTGCGATGAACGCCCGCCAGGCTGCCGGCAGCGAAGAGGGTGTTGTCGGCGGCGAAATCAGGCGAGACTTCGACATCGGTCAGCGTGCGTTCGCCGATGCCCGTGTGCGACGGTATCCAACTGGCGCCGCGGTTGTCGGAACGGAAAAGACGCCCGCCGCCGGCGGCGATGAACAGGGTGGGAAGTTGATGCGGTGGTGGGGGCACGCTGATTGCATTCACCCGCAGATTGGTGATGCCTGTGTTCTTGCTGCTCCAGTTTTGTCCACCGTCGGTCGACATGCTCACTCCGCCATTCAGCCCTAACCCGGCCAGGATCGTGCCATCCTCGGCATACGTTGGGGCCGGGGCCAGCGCCAGGCTGTTCCAACTGGCCAGGCCGTTGCGCACCGATTGCCAGGTGTTTCCGGCGTCGATCGATTTGGAGATGCCGTCCCAGGCCAGGCCGGCGAACAGGGTTTGGTCGGCAGCGAAATTCGGCGACAGGGCCAACACCGATGTTTGTAACGAGGCCAGCCCCTGGCTGGCGCGTGTCCATGTGGTTCCGCCATTCGTCGATCGAAACACACCACCGTTTTCTGTGGCCGCGAACAGGGTGCGATCGCTCTCGAAAGCGGGCGAGACGGCGAGGGCGGTGATTTCGGGATCGGTGATGCCGGTCCAACTTGCCGTCCAACCGTTTCCGCGATCATCAGATCTGAAAACGCCCTGATCAGTGCCGGCGAAGACCCAATCCAGGTTCTCGGCTGTTGCGGCGACCAGGGCTTTTACATCGGTATTGGTCAGTCCGGCGTTGCGCGCTTGCCAGAATTTGCCGCCATCGGTGGAGCGAAACACGCCTACGCCAGTGCCGGCGTAGAGGATGCCGCTGGCGGCGTAATCGCCGGCGAGGGCCAGCGCACGGATGTAAAAATCATCAATGCCATTCCCGCTTTTCTGCCAGCTGAGGCCGCCATCGCTGGTTTTGAACACAACCGAATCGGTGCCGGCGTACATAGTCTGATCCGACGCAAATGCGGGCGAAATGGCCAACGCGAAGATGGTGCGCGAATCCAATCCGCTGCTGGCGGGCTGCCAGGTGAGGCCGCCATCGCTGGAACGGAACACGCCGGCCCCCCTCGTGCCGGCGAAGACCAGCTCATCTGCGATGAAATTGGGTGAGAAGACTAGGGCGGCAACATCTCCCCCGTACAACCCCTGCTGGCCCGGCCACCAAGGATCCTCCTGCGCCCGCGCAACCAGCGCCAGCATCACGACCAGACAGGCTGTGGTCGCCAGCAGCAGGCTTTTGCGAACGGTCACCATCACGGGGTCACTACTCCCTGAGGACTGCGGTTTAGGGCGGCGCGGCGGTGGGCGTCGCCGGCGGGACGGGTGTGGGGGTGGGCGGCGCAGACGTGGGGGGAACGGTCGTAGCGGTGGGGGGAACGGGTGTGGGTGGGATAGGCGTGGGTGTGGGCGGGATGGGCGTGGCGGTGGGTGGGACGCGCGTGGGTGTGGGCGGCGCGGGCGCCACAGACACGCGGCCCAAATCTCCCGCGGCGCTGACCAGATCCGCGAAAAGCCAGCCCGCGCGGCCATTGAAATCGATCTGCCACCATGTTTCCGCCCCGTTCTTGCCCGTGATATCGAACCGTTGGCCGGCGGCAGCCACACCGATGCGATCGTACTGCGTGCCGGGGCCGCTGCGCACGTTGGCGACGCTGTTGACCCGGGCCGCCGGCTGCGCGGGCGTGGCCGTGGGCGGAATCGCTGTGCTCGTGCTGATGGGCGTGGCGGTGGTCGCCGGCATGAGCGTCGCCAAACCGGCCTGATAGCTCTGCAACCACTGTTGGCGGGCCGCGCGATAGTCCGTCCAGGCGTCGTCGCCCGCGGTCAGGGCCACGAACCGCTCGAAATCTGCCGCGGCTGCCGGCAACTCGCCCAGCCTCTCATACAGATCCCCGCGGTTGAGGTAGTACTCGGCGTTGGCCGGCTCCAGGTCGATGGCTGCGGTCAGGTCGGCCAGCGCATCTTTCAACTGCGCCAGTTGCTTGTAGATGTGAGCGCGGGTGAAATAGAAGCCGGCGTTGCCCGGTTGCAGCGTGATCGCCTGGGTCAGGTCGGCCAGCGCTTCTGGCAGCCGCCCCTGCTTCTCGTACGCATACGATCGGTTGATATAGGTCCAGGCGTCGCCGGGGTTCATATCCAGGGCTGTGGCGAAATCGGCCAGCGCCGCATCCACCTTCCCCAGCATGGTGTAGCAGATCGCCCGGTTCTCCCACAGCGAGCGATCCTGGCAGCCGGCGGCGATGGCCGCATCGGCGCCGGCCACCGCGCTTTCGCAGTTGTTCTGGTTGCTCAGGGCGCTGACTGTGGCGACCATGGCGTCGCAGTCGATTGCAACAGGCGTGATCGTGGCCCGCGAGGTCGGCAGTTGCCGGCGCAGCACAATAGCCCGCGCCCCCCACAAGATGCTGGCGACCAGCACTACCACGATCACCGCGGCGATGGGCAGGGGGCCGCGCTCGCGCTTGGCCGGCGCGAGCGGCAGCGGCAGTGGTTCTGCCGGCAGTGGCTTGGCCGGTTCGGGCGGAGGCGGCTCTGCCGCAGCCAGGGCCTGCACAAAGGCGCGGGCCGTAGGAAATCGCTCGCCCGGTTGCTTGGCCAGCGCGCACAAGATAGCTTCGGAGACAGCAGGGGGCAGGTCGGCGCGCAATTCATGCGGCGGCTGCGGCGGCTTGCTGGCGTGGGCCATCAGCACCTGCACCGTGCTGCCAGTGAAGGGCACCTGCCCGGTGAGCAGGTGATAAGCGGTCACGCCCAGGGCGTAGATGTCGGCGGCGGGGCCGATCTCGTGCGCGCGGGCCGTGTCTCCCTGCTCCGGCGCCATGTATTCCACCGTGCCCAGGATGGCGCCCGATTGCGTCAGTTCCGTGCTCTGCGCCAGCGCCTTCACCATGCCAAAATCGCTGAGCACCGCCCGCACCGAACCATCGTTCATCCTGTCGAGGAGGATGTTGGCGGGCTTGACGTCGCGGTGCACCATGCCGTGGGCATGCGCGTGATCCAGGGCCGCGGCCACCGGGGCCAGCAGGGCCCTCGTTTCCCCCACATCCAGCGCACTCGTCCCCGCTTGCAGATAGTCGCGCAGGCTGCCACCCTCGATCAACTCCATGGCGATGAACAGTTGCCCCTCCACCTCATCGATCTCGTAGATGGTGATGATGTGGGGGTGTTTGAGCTGGGCGGCGGCCTGGGCTTCCTGCAGAAAGCGGGCGGCGAAATCAGACTCCCAACTCCGGGCCGGATCCAGGATCTTCAGCGCGGTCTGGCGGCCCAGCCGCGTGTCGCGAGCGCGGTAGACCGTGGCGAACCCGCCCCGGCCCAACTCGCCCAGGATCTCGTATTTGCCAAACTGCTTGGGCGCTGTGTGCATCGCTCACCCTCCCAGAAAACTCTCGCCCGCGCCCGGCGTGTTGGTGATTTGCGTGATCCTGCCCTGGGCCTCCAGGCGGAACACCTCGCGCTTGCCGGTGCGGGTGGAAGTGAAATAGATGGCGCCGTCACTGGCCGCAACCGGTGACCAGCTCTCCCCCTGGCCTTTCGTTTCGGTCATCGCCTGCGCCTCGCCCCCAGCCAGACGGTAGATCTCCCGTTTGCCGGAGCGGTCGGAGGTGAAATAGAGCACACCGGCGGCGCTGAACGCCGGCTCGTAGCTGCCGGCGCTGGTCGGACTGTGGGTGATGCGATGCACCACGCCCGCCGTGTCCAGACGATAGATTTCGCGGGGCCCCTCGCGGGTGGAATCGAAAAAGAGAGAGCCATCGGGCGCAAGCGCGGGGTTGCGGCTGTGGCCGCGCGGGGTGGTTTTCGTCACCGCCACGGTCTCGCCCTGGACAGAGAGATGATAGACTTCGTAGCGGCCACTGCGGTTGGAAGTGAAATAGAGATCGCCGTTGGGCCCGTGCACCGGCCCGGTGCTGCTCCGCCCGTTGGGGGTCTGGGTGACTTGCAGCAGCGATCCCCCCTGTTCCAGGGTGAAGATCTCGCTCGTTCCGGTGCGATTGCTGTTGAAATAGAGGGCGCCGCGGGGCGCTTCCAGCGTGGGCAGCCACTCCTCCACCGTGCTGGCGCTCTGCAAGACGAGCACCACCGCGCCGCTGGCATCGATACGATAGATGCCCCGTTTGCCCTCGCGGGTGGATGTGAAATAGATGGCGGCCATCGGCGGGGAGAAAAGACGCTGCCAGCCTCCCCAGGCCAGCCAACCCGCGGCCCCGATCACCGCCAGCACCAGCAGGAGCAGCGCGAGGGTGCGCGGGCGGGGCAGCTTCAGAGGGGGCAGCGTGAAACGCCGCTCCTGCCTGTCCCGCGTGGGCGCGGCAGGCGGCAGCAGTTCTGCCGGCGCCCCTTTTGCCGGCGGGGGCTTGACCGTTTCAGGCAGAGGCGCGAAGCCCGCGGCCAGAGCCTGGATGAAGGCCGTGGCCGTGCCAAAGCGGGCCTGTGGGTTTTTGGCCAGCGCCTGCAAGATCGCGTCCGAGGCTGCCGCGGGCAGATCCGCGCGGCGCTGATGCGGCGGCTGCGGCGGCTTGTGCACGTGCGCGTGCGTCACCTGCGTGGTGGTGCCGGCAAAGGGCACGACGCCGGTCAGCATCTGATAGGCCACCACGCCCAGGGCGTAGATGTCGGTGTGCGGGCCTAAATCGGCCAGTTCCGGCTCGATCTGTTCCGGGGCCATATATTCGGCGGTGCCCAGCAGGGCACCGGTTGTGGTCAGGGCGGTGTTGTGGCTGAGGGCCTTGACCAGGCCGAAATCGGCCAGCACCGCCTGCACGCCCTCCGCATCCCCCTCTGGCAGGGCGCGCAGCAGGATGTTGCCTGGCTTGACATCGCGGTGCACCAGGCCGCGGCGGTGCGCGAAATCCAGCCCGCGGGCGACCTGGCGCAGGATATCCAGGGCTTGCGGCGGGGGCAAGGGGCCGGCATGCTGCAACAGATCGCGCAGCGAGCCGCCTTCCCATAACTCGGCGGCCATGTACATCTGGCTCTCTTGCTCGCCCACCTCGTAGATGGTGAGGATGGCAGGGTGGGCCAGGCTGGCGGCCAGCCGCGCCTCCTGCAAAAAGCGCTCGCTGAACGAAGGTTCCCACAGCAGATGCGGCGCCAGCACCTTCAGCGCCACTTCCCGGTCGAGCGTGGCGTCGCGAGCGCGGTAGACCGTGGCGAACCCGCCCCGGCCCAACTCGCCCAGGATCTCGTATTTGCCGAAGTGGGTGGACGGGGGTGCGTTCATGGCAAGCAGTTGGGTGTGAGAACTGGCCGCCGCTCAGGGCAGCGGGAAACAATTGCCCGAATTGGCTTGCACTGTGTGGTCGGCGTTGGCAACCAGGACGCAGATCTGCGTGGCCTGGGCCGGGCGATCGCTGATCTTGAACAGGGTGAAGGGGCTGGCGCCGCTGCCCCCCGCCTCGATCGGGTACATCTGGAAGGGGCCAAGCCCCGGCACCCCGGCGTTGGCAGGCGTGACCGTGTTCCAGAAGAAGTGCAGGTGCTGGCCCGGCACCACCGGCGTGAAGCCGAAGGTCTCGAATGCAACCGCGTAGTGGTTGTCTTCGCCGACGATGCCGGTGATCAAGGCCCGCAGGCTGCTCTGGCTGGCCGATTCGGGGATGGTCGCGGCCCAATGGGGCGCGCCGTCGTTGCTTTCCCCCTCGATCAGGGGGATGTGCAGGCCATCTTCCACCCGCACGGCCCAGATATCGCTGCCATCTTTGGCATCGAACCGGGAATCGCCATTCACATCGATCCCGCGGCTGTACACGATCCATTCGCCATCGGGCGACCAGGCGGGGTTGGCGGCGAAGGCTTCGCTGAGATGGCGCGAGTTGCTGCCGGCGCTGTCCACCAGAATCAACTGCCCGTAAGCGTCGCTGCCGCGGCTGCGCTGCACGAACACCAGTTCATGGCCGCGCGGCGACCACGCCGGCTCGTTCTCGTCCGCGTCGCTGACCACAAAGGGCGTGGGCGAGCGCACCCTGTAGGCCTGCGCGAGCTGCTGCGCGGCCGGCTCCACCGGCATCAGATAGATGTCCATATCGCCGTTGCGCTCGCTGCCGTAGGCAATGACCGCGCCCTCTGCCCACCAACTGGGCCATTCATCCCGGCCAGGATGGTTGCTGAGACGGAAGACCCGTCCCCCCGCGTACACGTGCAGCTCGGAGCTGTTGTCCGCGGTGGTGATGAAGGCGATGGGGCCATCCTCGCCGGCCAGCCAGCCGGGCGCCCAGGCCGCGTACTCGTCCCAGCCGCCGGTGCCGATCAGGCGGCGGGCGTTGTCGCCGTTGGCATCCATCAGCCAGATGTCATAGCCGCCGCCGCGGTTGGAGGTGAAGGCGATCTGGCTGCCGTCGGGCGACCAGCGGGCGATGTGGTCGTCGGCGCTGTTGGCGGTCAGCGCCACCAATCCGCCGCCGGCCAGATCGTAGCGCATGATCTCGTTGGTGTTGGGGTCGCCGCCGACGTTGCGGGTGAAGAGGAGGTAACCGCTCAACCCGGCGCGGGCCGCGGCCACGGCGTCGGGCGTGGGAGAGGGTGTGGGCGTGGCGGTGGGGGCGAGGGTGGGCAGTTCCAGCTCCGGCGGCAGCGTGATGATGGGGAAGGGCGTCTGCTCGACGCCGGTCTGGCCCACGTTGGTCTGGCCGGGGTCGGGTGGGAGTTCGCCGCCGCCCTTGCCCGGATCAGGAGGGAAGCCGGGCGGCGTCAACAGCGCATCGGCGATGGCCTGGGCCGTGGCTGTGGCCGCGGCGTTGGCGGTGGCCACGGCGGCCTTCGTGGCCTTTTCGGTGGCATTGGAGAGCAGATTGAGGCCGATGAAGAGCGCGAGCGCGCCCAGGAGGAGGCCGGCGGCGAGGAGGCCCAGGCGTTTGTTGCGGGCGGCGGCCGCGACGGGCGGGGGAGAGGACGTCGGAGGCAACTCTGTCGGCGGCGGCGGCTCCACCGGCGGCGGA
>JABWBG010000050.1 GCA_013360575.1 Caldilineales bacterium | reverse complement strand
GCCCACCGAAACGCCCACGCCGGAACGCACGCCGGTGCGGCTGAAAGCGCTGCCCCCGCCCACCGAAACGCCGACGGAGCCTGCGCCCACCGAAACGCCCACCGAACCCGCGCCGACGGAGACGCCGACCGAACCCGCGCCGACCGAAACGCCGGCGCAGCCAGAAGCAACCGCCACCCAAACGCCCACGCCGATCCCGCTGGCAGAGGAAGCCCCCGCGCACCATCCCAGCCTGGAGAACACCCTCAACATCCTCATCGTCGGCTCGGACGAGCGCAGCGCCAACGGCCCCTGGCGCTCTGATGTGATCATGGTCGCCGCCGTCGATTTTTCCAGCCGCGAGGTGGGCGTCATCTCCTTCCCGCGCGATCTGTGGGTGCGCATCCCCACCGTCGGCGAAAACCGCATCAACACCGCCACCTTTTTTGGCGATCTGTACAAATACGAAGATAACGGCGGTATCGGTCTGCTGCGCACGACGATCGGCCAGAATTTCGGCATCCGCATCGACCATTACGTCAAGATCGATTTCGATAGCTTTGTCAATGTAGTAGACGCGCTCAGCGGCATCACGGTCGAGGTGGATTGCCCGATCACCGGCAACTTCCCGCGCGAGCCGGGCAGCAGCCAACTGATGTGGCGCACCTTGCAGCCGGGCGAATATGAAATGGATGGGGTGTTCGCGCTGCGCTATGTGCGCGAGCGCAAGACCACCAGCGATGTGGATCGCACCCGCCGGCAACAGCGTGTGCTCATCGCCATGCGCGATCGCGCCCGCGAGATCAACATCATCCCCCGTCTGCCCGCGCTCTACGACGCCTTGCACGCCACCATCGAGACCGATCTGGGGCTGACCGACATCATCGCCCTGGCCCGGCTGGGTATTCTCATCGACCCCGACGACGCCCACGGCCTCACCATCGGCTTTCGGGAGACCACCAGCCACACCACGGCCAGCGGCGCCCGCGTGCTCCTGCCCGACATGGCCGCCATCAACCGCGATCTGCTGGCCCTGTTCGAGCAGCCCAGCATCCTCAAAAACCCGGATAAACCTGCCAGTTGCCGTTGACGCGCCCATTTTTCCTGGATCGTGTGATGAGATATCTGCGTTTATTGCTGCTGCTGTTGCCAGCCCTGTTGCTTTTTGCCGCCTGCGTGGTGGTTCCGGCCGCGCCTGTCAGCGAAGCCACGCCCACCCCGGCATCTGTGGCCCTGATCGAGACGCCCACGCCCACGGAAACCGTTGCGCCCCCGGCCACGGATACGCCCACGCCGGAACCTACGGCCACAATTGCGGCTGTGAACACCGCTACCCCCACCGGCGCTGCCCTGCCTACGGACACTGTCACGCCTACGGACACTGTCACGCCTACGGACACTGTCACGCCCACAGAGACACCCCCGCCCACGCCGACGACTATCCCCACGCCCTGCCCCCCCGATTCGGCCTGCGCGCCCACGCCGGTACCCACCCCCGCCGCCCTCACCGACACCGAGAACATCCTGCTCATCGGCACCGACCTGCGGCCCACCGAGAGCAGCGGCTGGCGGGCCGATACCTTGATGCTGGTGGTCATCGACTGGAAAAACGACCGCGTGGGGGTGATCTCCTTCCCTCGCGACCTGATGGTCAACATCCCCGGCATCGGCTACACCCGCATCAACCGCGCCGATTATGAAGGCGAGCGCTTGAAGCATCCCGACGGCAGCTTTGGCCTGCTGCGCGACACCTTCGCCCTCAATTTTGGCATCCGCGTCGATCATTTTGCCCGGTTGCACCGCGAAGGCTTCGTGCGCGTGATCGATGCCCTGGGCGGGTTAGATGTCACCCTGGACTGCGACCTGTGGGAGCTATCGCCCCTGACCGAGAACGATGAGGATGGCTACAAAGTGCTTTACATCCCCGCCGGCCCGCACCGGTTGGATGGCGTCGCTGCCCTGGAATTCGCCACCTTCCGCTACCGTTCCAGCGATTTCGACCGGGCGCGCCGCCAGCAGGTGGTGCTGCTGGCCCTGCGCAACCAATTGGTCAGCACCGATATCTTGCGCAATCTGCCCGAAATCTGGGGGGCGCTGCGTGACAATTTCACAACCGATCTCGGCCTTGTCGATCTGATCCGTTTCGCCACCCTGGGCGTTCGCATCGACCTCAACGAAGTGCACGCCCGCGTGCTCGGATTCGGCGAGTTGGAATCGGCCACCCTGGCCAGCGGCGCGGCCATGCTCGTGCCCAAGCAGACGGGGGAGATGTTCGTTGCTATCGAGAACCTGTTCGCGGCCCCGCCCATCTTCCAGCAGGCGCAGCGGCCGCAGGGCTGCCCGCCGCCGCCCAACTGGGCCGCGGAGTACGGCACCCCCACGCCCACCCCGCCTCCCGCCGGCGGATAAGGGCAGATCCGTAACGGCCACGGCATCCTTTTTGCGAGCGGGTGTCCTCTTTGGCCGCGACCCCGGTTCTCGGCTATAATTGCAGGTCGCACAGCACCAACGTTCCCATCCTCCCCCCGGCGTATTCCCCTGGAGTCCTGAATGTGATTCAGCGCAAAACTCAAAATCTCGCCTTTTGGCGCAATGATTTCCAAATAACCGATGCAGACCACGAGTTTCTCTATGAAACCCTGGTCGATTCGCCCACGCCTCTGCGTGTGCAAGCCCTGACCCAACGTTTGATCGAGCAGCGCTGCCAGATCGAAGAGAGCCGCCTGCGCAATGAACTGGCGCGCGGGGCCATTTATGACCCCAAAAACAGCTATCAGGTCGGCGATGCTGTGGTTTTCCCCACCTTCGATTTCGAATTGGCCACCATCACCGCGGTGCGCGCGGGCGAAAACCCGGAACATGAGCCTTTTTCTGTGATCAGCGCCCGCTTCGAGGGCCAGAAAAAGGAGCGCCAATTCGCCGCCGCCCTGAGCACCCCGCACGCGCTGAACCGCGGGGAGGGCGAGAGCATCGTCTTCGACGCCGCCGACAGCCTCTCGCCGCAGGAGCTTTTCAGCGAGATCGGCGACGTGGTGCAGGCGCGGCTGGAAGCGCATCTGCGCGGCCACAGCGATTACTTTGTCAGCGCCGGGCCGATGTGGTTCACCACCGACCAGATGGCCCCGGTGAATCTGGGGCATCTCAACATCGCCGAGGCGGCCATCGAGATGCGCGGCGCGCCCCTGCGCACCACCGAGTTGTTCGCGCCCACCGAACTGGACTCCGACATCTCGGAAGTGGTGCGCATCTTCTCTTTGGAGACGGCGCTGTACAACGACGACCGTTTTGTGCAGGTGGGGCCGCGCGGGCAACACGCCTGGTATCTGCGCCGGCTGATGCCCGCGACCGCGTTCGAGGTTCCCGCCAGTTTGCGCGTGGCGCCGATCCGTTACGATCGCTCGGCCCTGGATGTGGAACTGCTGCAAACCGAATGGGAACTGAACGACGAATTCACCGACGGGGGGCTGGCGGAGGAAGCGCCGCCGCAGGTTTCCTCCACCTCGGTGCTGCTGATCTACCCCCATCTGACCGCGGGCGTGCTGCCCCTGCCCCCCTCGGCTCGCGCCATTTTCCCCGGTGGATCGGGCGTGTGCACCGCGGTGACGCTGGTGGATGGGCGCTGGGGCACCCGTTTCCCCGGCTGGGTGATGCACGAAGGCCGCTATGTGGCCGGGCTGGGCGATTGGTTCAAGCAACACAAGCTGCCGGTCGGCGCCCGCATCATCCTCTCTCGCGGGGACGCGGCCGGCGAGGTGGTGGTCGATTTCAAACCGCAGCGCTCCAAACGAGAGTGGATTCGCATGATGCAGTTCGATGGCGGCATCCGCTTCCAGATCCAGCGCCAGCAATACAACTGCGAATATGACGATCATGTCACCCTGCTGGTGCTGGACGAGGGGGCGGCGGAGGCGTATCGCGCCCGCATCGCCGCCCAGAACTTGCCGCTGGAGGTGTTGGTCAAGCAGATCATGCCGGAGTTGACCCGTCTCAGCCCGCAGGGCACGGCCCATGTCAAGAGCCTGTACAGCGCCGTCAACGTCCTCCGCCGCACCCCGCCCGCGCCGATTTTCGCCGTCCTCGCCCAGTTGCCCGCCGCCGTCGATACCGGCAGCGGGTTCTGGAGTTTTTAAGAGGATGGACGATAGACGAATGGCCATTGCCCATTGACCATTGACCATTGACCCTTATCAAGGAAACCCCCATGGCCTGGAAACGTCCCAGCACCGATACCCCCTTCCACATCGATTGGGAATGGTGGGCGCAGAATGACCGCAATTACCGGCTTTTCTTGCACGAGCAATTGTGCGAGGAATGCCGTCGCCGTTTTCCTTCCCCCCTCACCCTGGCGGAAGTGGATTGGATCGACCCTGTCACCGCTGAGGTGACCCGCGCGGACCCGCTACAGATGTGCCTGCGCAGCGAGTGCGCCCACTCGCCGAATTTCATCCACGAGGCGCTGCCGGTGGCCGCGGCGGTCTTCCGCGTGTTTTTGATGGTGGGCAACCGGGCGCTGACGCCGGCAGATCTGCACGAGCATCTGCCCTGGCGCACGCCGGAGATGATCCTGCAAGTGGTCGGGGGCCGGCAGGTGCACTACGGCATCCGCCCGGCTGCCTGATCTTCTTCTGAAGGCGCGGCCAAAGCCTGATCTGCCAGCGCGGCCGCGGGCTGCGCGGGGTGGCCCGGCCGCAGCCAGAGCAGGAATTCGCGGTTGCCCTTGGGCCCAAGCAGGGGGGAGGGGATGAGCCCGGCAGGAGAAAGCTCCTGCGCCGCCGCCCAGCCCAGCAGTTCCAGCAGGACGCGGCGATGCACCGCGGCGCTGCGCACCACGCCCCCCTTGCCCACCTCCTGCGCCCCGGCCTCGAACTGCGGTTTGACCAGGGCGATGATCTGCCCGGCGGGGGCCAGCAGCCGCCGCGCAGAGGGCAACAGCAGGCGCAGGGAGATGAAGGAGGCGTCGATGACCACCAGGTGCGCCGGCTCTGGCAGAGACTCGAGATAGCGGGCGTTGGTGCGCTCCATCACCACCACGCGGGCATCCTGGCGCAGCCGCCAATGCAACTGGCCATATCCCACATCCACGGCGTAGACGCGGGCCGCGCCCCGTTGCAACAGCAGGTCGGTGAACCCGCCGGTGGACGCGCCCAGGTCGGCGCAAATCCAGCCGCGCGGATCCACGCCAAACTGATCCAGGGCCGCGGCCAGTTTATAGCCCCCGCGGCTGACGTAAGCCGGTTGCTCGCGTAGCCGCACCGCCGCGTCCGCGGGCACGTACAGGCCTGGCTTGGTCTGTGGCTGCTCGGCCACCAGCACGGCCCCGGCCATGATCAGCCGCCGCGCCTGTTCGCGGCTCTCGCACAGGCCGCGGGCCACGAGGAGATGGTCGAGACGGAGTTTGCTGGGCATGGGCAGGGGCAGGATTTGACCGGGCGCGGCGGGCAGGCTAACATGGGCGCTTGCCTGTTTCCCAAGCCTAGCGCGCTCGGCGCACTTTGTCCACTCTTCATCACGCCCCATGACCACCCTCGCCGCGCTTCTGCGCACCATGCGGCCCAAGCAATGGGTCAAGAATATCTTCGTCTTCGTGGCGCTGGCCTTCGATGTGAAATTCACGCAGAGCGAGCCTTTGCTGCGTACGATCGCTGCGTTTTTGCTGTTCTGTCTGGTTTCCAGCGCCGTCTATTTGCTGAATGATGTGGTAGATAGGGAAAAGGATCGCACGCACCCGCGCAAACGCCATCGCCCCCTGGCCGCGGGGCTGCTCTCTCCGCGCACGGCCCTGATCGCCATGGCCCTGCTGCTGGTCGTCAGCCTGCCCCTGGGCTGGCGGGTCGATGCCCGGTTGGGCCTGATCTTGCTGGCCTATTTCGTGGTCAATATCGCCTATTCCTTTTGGCTGAAGCATGTGGTGATCATCGACGCCCTCACCGTGGCCGCGGGGTTCGTGCTGCGGGTGGTGGCCGGCGTGGTGGTGGTGGATGTCACCCGTTTTTCCCCCTGGCTGTATGTGTGCATCACTTTGGGCGCGCTGCTCATCGCCCTGGGCAAGCGCCGGGCAGAGATCGTCGGCCTGGAGGAGGACGCCAGCAATCACCGCGCCATTCTGGATGAATATTCGCTGGCCTTTGTCGATCAGTTGATCGGGCTAATTACGGCAGCAACGATCGTTTCTTATTCGTTGTACACTTTTTCGGCAGAAAATGTGCCCGGAAATCATCTGATGATGCTAACGATTCCGTTGGCCCTTTACTTTTTCTTCCGCTATCTTTACCTGATCCAGGTGAAAGGGTTGGGGGGCGCGCCCGACGAGCTGCTCTTTCAGGATCGCCCCTTGCTGCTGACTGCGCTGCTGTGGGGGCTGATGGCCGTGGGGGTGCTGTATTTCTCGAACCATCACGCCTGAGGCGCGGGCGGCTCGACCGAGCTTGCCGAAGCCGGCGCTTCTTCCTCGCCATTTTCGATCGTCGTCACCGTCCTCTCTCCCGCGGCCTCCCCTTCCAACCCCGGCGGCGGGGGCTGCGTCACTTCCGCGGCCAGGGCCAGGGCCCACACCTCGTCGATGGTGCGGGCGAAGTGGAAGATCATCTGTGCCCGCACATTTTCCGGCACATCTTCCAGATCGACTTCGTTGTGTTCGGGCAGGATCACGGTGTGCAGGCCATGCCGATGCGCGGCCAACACCTTTTCGCGCACGCCGCCGATGCGCGTCACCCGCCCGCGCAGGGTGATCTCCCCGGTCATGGCCACGGCCTCGCGGGCGCAGCGCCCTGTTATCAACGAGAGCAGGGCCGTGGCAATGGCCACCCCGGCAGAGGGGCCATCCTTGGGCTGCGCGCCCGCGGGCACGTGGATGTGCAGATCGTGCTGCTCGAACCAGTTGGCCGCCACGCCGTGGCGATGCGCCGCGCCTCGCACCACGCTCAGCGCCGCCATCGCCGACTCTTTCATCACGCTGCCCAGCTGGCCGGTGAGGGTCAGCCGCCCTTTGCCGGGCATGGCCGTGGCTTCCACGAACAGCACCTGCCCCCCGGTTGGCGTCCAGGCCAGCCCGGTGACCACGCCCGGCGCTTCCACCCGCTCCTGCGCTTCATCGAAAAAGCGCGGCTTGCCCAGCCAGTCGGCCACCCGTTCCGGCGTCACCGCCACCGGCCTGTTTTCGTCGCTGCCGGCGGCGATGCGCGTGGCGGCCTTGCGGCAGATGGCGCCGATCCGGCGCTCGAGGGTGCGCACGCCGGCCTCGCGCGTGTATTCGTGCACGATCTTGAACAGCGCGTCGGCGCTGAATGTGATCTCTTCCGCCCGCAGCCCATTTTCCCCGATCTGGCGGGGGATGAGATAGCCCTGCGCGATCCGCACCTTTTCCTGATCGGTGTAACTGGAAAGTTCGATGATCTCCATGCGGTCGCGCAGGGGGCCGGGGATGGGATCGAGCCAGTTGGCGGTGGTGATGAAGAAAACCTGCGAGAGATCGAAGGGCACATCCAGATAGTGGTCGCGGAACTCGCGGTTCTGTTCCGGGTCCAGCACCTCCAGCAGGGCGCTGCTGGGATCGCCGCGGAAATCGCGGCCCAGCTTGTCCACCTCATCCAACATGAACACGGGGTTGCGCGACTCGACGCGGCGCAGCGATTGGATGATGCGGCCCGGCATCGAGCCGATGTAGGTGCGGCGGAAGCCCCGGATCTCCGCCTCATCGCGGATGCCGCCCAGGGCCAGGCGCACGAATTTGCGATCCATGGCCCGGGCGATGCTGAGGCCCAGGCTGGTTTTGCCCACGCCCGGCGGGCCTACGAAGCAGAGGATCACGCCCTCCCGCTCCTGGCGGATCATGTCACGGGGCGGGGGCGTCTGTGCCGCCGCTTCCTTCTCCCCTTTCCGCTCCAGCCGCAGCTTGCGCACGGCCAGAAACTCGAGGATGCGATCCTTGACTTCCTCCAGGCCAAAGTGATCCTCATCCAGCACCGCGCGGGCGTGGCTGATGTCGAGATTATCGGGGGTGATCTGTTGCCAGGGCAGGGTGGTCATCCAGTCCAGATAGGTTTTGATCACCGCATATTCCGCGGCCTGCACCGGCATGCGCCGCATCCGCTCCAGTTCGCGCCGCGCCTCTTTGTTCGCCTCCTCCGGCATGCCGGCCGCGGCGATCTTTTCCTCCAGAGTAGCGATCTCCGCGCCCTGCGCGTCTCCTTCCCCCAGCTCTCGCTGGATCGCTTCCATCTGTTTGCGCAGATAGAACTCCCGCTGCGCCCTGGCCATCTCCCCCTGCGCCTCGCTCTGGATCTTTTGGGCGATCCCCTGCACCTCCACCTCGGCCTTGAGCAGGTCGTTCAGCATCTGGAACTTGCGGGCGAGCGGGTCGGTGGCCAGCAGGGCCTGCTTGTCATCCAGCTTCAGGTGCGCGGCCGAGGCGATGAGATAAAAGAGTTGGCGGCTGTCTGCCACATTGCGCACCGCGGATTCCAGCTCATCGGGCAAGTTGGGGGAGAGGGAGACGAGGTTGGCGAACAAGTCCTGGCTGGCGCGGCCAAGGCCCTGCTCGGCGGCGTCGTGGGCGATCTGTTCGGGCCAGGGCCGCGCCACCACGGTGAGATAAGGCTCGGTGGCGGTAAAGCGCTCGATGTGGATGCGCTCCACACCCTGCAACATCACGCGGATCGTGCCGCCGGGCACCCGCATCAGGCGCTGGATGCGGGCGATGACGCCGGTGGTGTGGATCTGCTCAGGGTCTGGCTCCTCGATCTGCGGATCTTTGCTGGCGGCCAGGGCGATGAAGCGCTGGCGTTTGCTGATCATCTCCTCCAGCAGGCGCAGGGAGCGGGGCTGGCCGACGGTGATCGGCAGCCACATCAGCGGAAAGAGTACGACCCCGCGCAGGGGCAGCAGGGGCAGCTCGCGCGGCTGGGAACCAAGGGGCGCGGCGCCTTCCTGACTGTCGAATTCGATGATTTCGTTGGCTTGATTGGGTAGCGCGGCCATGAACGATCTCCGAGAGGGCAAAGGGGAATGAGGCTATCTTAGCACGGGTGGGGAGAGGGAGCGAAAGGGAAGAGGAGGGATGGGAATTGACCGGGCGCGGGGGGGCGTGGTAAAGTCGAAACGCCGCGCACACAGTCCCCTGTCGTACACCATCTGTTCTCAAGGATGAGATCATGAGCCATGCAGAGCGCACCTTCATCGTTTTCTTGGGCCCGCCTGGATCGGGTAAAGGCACGCAGGCCCGTCAACTGACCGACTATCTGGGCCTGCCGCAGATTTCTACCGGCGATCTGTTTCGCTTTCACCTGCAACATGCCACCGACCTGGGCCGGCTGGCCAGGGGCTACATGGATGCCGGGGAATTGGTGCCCGACGGTGTCACCATTCGCATGGTCGAGGAGCGCCTGACGCATGCCGACGCCGCGGCCGGCGCCATCTTCGATGGATTCCCGCGCAATTTGGCGCAGGTGACGGCCCTGGAAAAGATGCTTGCCGGCGCCGGTGGGGTCAGTCTGGCCCCGGTGCTGGTGGTGTCCGACGCCGAAGTGCTGCGGCGGCTGGGTGGGCGGCGGGTGTGCCGCACTTGCGGCCATGTCTACCATGTTGAGTTCAGCCCGCCGCAGCAGCCGGGCGTGTGCGATCGCGATGGCGGCGAGCTGTACCAGCGCGACGACGATAAGCCCGAGACGATCCAGAACCGGTTGTACGTGTATTACAAGCAGACGTCGCCCCTGGTGGGCTACTATTTTGCCAGGGGCCTGCTGGCCGAGGTGGATGGCGCGCAGCCGCCGGCGCAGGTGCAGCAGGTGCTGCGGGCGTTGCTGGCCGATCGCGGCATCGCGACCGCCTGATCTCGCATTCGTATCCCCGCGCGCGCGAAATTCTATTGACAGCAGCGCGTGCCTGTGGTACCATGCATGGAAGCGGTTCCAAGCATGCTTGGACGCCCCAATGGTCGTTCCTCACACCGGCAGTGCTTGTCAATGACGACGATCCGTGATGTAGCCAAACGCGCAGGAGTAGGTGTGGGCACCGTTTCACGGGTGCTCAACCAACACCCCGCGGTCAGCGAAGCCACACGGGCCGCGGTGCAGGAAGCCATTGCCAGCCTCAACTACACGCCCAACCCCAGCGCCCGCCGGTTGTCGAGCGGCAGGACGCTGACCATTGCCATCATCGTCCCCTTTTTCACCCGCCCTTCCTTTGTCGAGCGGTTGCGAGGGGTGGTGGCAGTGCTGAATCAGAGCGAATATCAGTTGGTGATCTACAACGTGGAGACACCGCAGCAGCGTGACCTTTATTTACACGATCTGCCCCGCCGCAGTCGTTTCGATGGTCTGCTCATCCTCTCCTTGACGCCCACCGACGCCGAGGCGGAGCGATTGCAGCAATCGGGCGTGCCGGTGGTGCTGATCGATGCCTTCCATCCCCTGCTGCACGGGGTGGGGGTGGACGATGTGGCCGGGGGGGCGCTGGCCACAGGGCATCTGATCGCGTTGGGACACAGGGACATCGGCTATATCAGCGACCTGATCGACTGTCCCTATCGTTTTATCGCCAGCCGGGCGCGGCTGCAGGGCTATTGCCAGGCCCTGGCCGCAGCGCAGATCCCCTGCGATCCGCGCTATCAGCAGGAGGCGACGCAGCACGGCGTGCGCGAGGCGCGAGAGGCGGCGCGGCTTTTGCTCGATCGCCCGCAGCCGCCGACAGCGGTCTTCGCGGCCAGCGATACCCAGGCCTTTGGCGTGCTCCAGGCCGCGCGGGCGCGGGGATTGGATGTGCCCGCTCAGCTTTCCGTGATCGGCTACGACGATATCGAAATGGCCGAGTTTTGGCACCTGACCACGGTGCACCAGCCCTTGTCCGAGTCGGGGGCCGAGGGCGCGCGCTTGCTTTTGGCTGCCATGGCCGCGCCTTTCGACAGCCCCCGGCAGATCCGGCAGCCCCTGACGCTGATCCAGCGCCAGACGACCGCGCCACGCGTGTAGGTTGTATGGCATCAATCATTAATCATTAATCCTTCCAACCAACCAACTAACCAACCAACCAACCAACCAACCAACCAACCAACCAACCAACCAACCAACATATAAAAATATGATTGCTAAGGAGGTGTAAGGCCAATAAAAATAAATCTTCACATATCCAATCAAGTTTTCCCCACTCACTCTCTTTTCGAGGAGAAGAAACCATGAAACGTAGTATCTTGATTTTTAGTTTGCTGCTGATGGCGGCGCTGCTGATCGTCGCTTGCGGCGGCCAGGCGACGCCAACGACCGCGCCTGCAGTCGCCACCGAGGCGCCGCCTGCCAAGGAGGTCCCGCCTGCCGAGGCCACCACGGCTCCTGCCCCCCCCGAGTCAGCCATGGGAGCGTTTGCCGCCTCCAAGGGTATGACGGAGTTGGCGAATGCGTATGGTGGGCAGTACAAGGGCACGGTGGTGACGATGGAAGGGCCGTTCACGGACAACGATGCGGTGAAGTTCGACGCTTCGGTGAAGGCCTTCGAGGATGCCACGGGCATCGACATTCAGTACACAGGGTCGAAGGAATTCGAAGCTTCGATCACGATCAAAGTGGATGGCGGCAGCCCGCCCGACATTGTCGATTTTCCGCAGCCGGGATTGTTGGCGAACATGGTGCGGAAGGGGCAGGTTGTGGATTTGGGCACAGTGATTCCGGCGGCCTGGTTGCAGGAGAACTACAGCCAGGCGTGGTTGGAGATGGGGACGATGGAAGGGATCACGGCCGGCATCTGGGCGCGAGCGAATGGCAAGTCGCTGGTGTGGTATCCGAAGAAGGAGTTCGATGCAGCGGGGTACACGATTCCGCAGACGTGGGAGGAGTTGATGGCCTTGACTGCGGAGATTGCGGCGGATGGGGATGCGCCATGGTGCGTGGGCATCGAATCGGGTGCGGCCACAGGCTGGGCGATGACGGACTGGATCGAAGAGACGATGCTGCGGACGACCTCGCTGGAGAACTATGACAAGTGGGTGACGGGCGCGTTGAAGTTCGATTCGCCGGAAGTGCGGAATGCGGTGAAGTACGTGACCGACATCTGGTTCAACGATGCGTATGTGTACGGCGGGCGTGGGGCGATCCCGACGACCTCGTTTGGGGATGCGCCGAAGCCGATGTTCGAAGCGCCGCCGAAGTGCTGGCTGCACAAGCAGGGCAACTTCATCACCACCTTTTTCCCGGAGGGGTTGGAAGCCGGTGTGGACTACGACTTCTTCTATCTGCCGGGGATCGACCCGGCCTACGGGGACCCGGTGTTGGGCGCTGGCGACATCTACGCCGTGTTCAACGACCGTCCGGAAGTGCGGGCGGCGATCCAGTACTTCTCGACCGGCGACTCGGTGAAAGGCTGGGTGGAAGCAGGCGGCGCCATTTCGCCGCACCGCGATGCCTCGCTGGACTGGTATCAGGATCCGGTGAGCCGCAATGTGGCCGTGATTTTGCAGAACGCCACAGCTTTCCGCTTCGACGGTTCTGACCTGATGCCGGGTGCGGTGGGTGCCGGCAGTTTCTGGAAGTCGATGACCTCCTACGTGTCCGGTTCCATCGATCTGGACACCGCGCTGGGGGATATCGACGCCTCCTGGCCGGCGCAATAACCTTCCTCCAACGTTCAACCGCCCCGGCCTCGATCTCTGTCCCTCTCATCCATGCCCCGAGGCCGGGGCGTCTCTCCCCTTCCCCCTGGCGCTGGCTGCCCTTTTGTGTAGGCTGCGCCCTCTCTCGGTTGCCCAAGGAGACAAGATGGCCGGTTATCAGACCTCGCGAGATGGGCCAAGCCCCTTCATCTGGCTGGTGAATGGGCTGGGACGCCTGTTAGCGGCAGTTTTTGTTCCTATCGTCACCTTCCTTGTCCTCTGGCAAGGATTCATCTTCCTACGAGACAACAAGGCCCCGCAGATCGTCATGGTTACGGTGGCGATCCTGTGGGGCGTGGGGGGCGTGGCGCTGTTGTATCTGGTTTCGAACTGGCTGGTGGAAAAGCTGCCCGATGCCATGCGCCGCGCCATCCAACCCTTCATTTTCGTCGGCCCGGCCCTGGCCATCCTGGCCTGGTATCTGGCCATCCCCACCCTGCGCACGCTGGTGCTCAGCTTCCAGGATGAGACCAGCCGCGTCTTCGTGGGCCTGGACAACTATGTCTTCGCCTTCACCGATCGCATCATGCTCGAGGCCTTTCGCAACAACCTGCTGTGGATGATCTTCGGCACCGGTTTCAGCGTCGGTTTGGGCTTGCTGATCGCGGTCCTGGCCGATCGTTCCCGCTTCGAGAACGTGTACAAGGCGATCATCTTCATGCCCATGGCCATTTCCTTCGTCGGCGCCGGTGTGATCTGGAAATTCATGTACACCTACAAAGGCGAGGGCATCGGCATCAACGAGATTGGCCTGATCAACGCCATCGTCCTGGCGCTAGGCGGCAAGTCGCAGCCCTGGCTTTCGCTGCCGCCGTGGAACAACTTCTTCCTGATCGTGATCATGGTCTGGCTCCAGACGGGCTACGCCATGGTCATCCTCTCGTCGGCCATCAAGGGCATCCCGGCGGAACTGTTGGAAGCGGCGCGGGTGGATGGCGCCTCGGAGGTGAAGGCCTTCTTCCGCATCACCATCCCCTACATCCAGGGCACGCTGCTCACCGTGATCACCACCATCATCATCTTCAGCCTCAAGCTCTTCGACATCGTGCGGGTGATGACCGGCGGCAACAACGGCACCAACGTGATTGCCAACGAGTTTTATTTACAGCGCTTCACCTATGGGCACACGGGCCGCGCTTCAGCCATTGCCATTGTCCTGCTCCTGGCGGTCGTGCCTGTGATGATCTACAACCTGCGCCAGTTCCGCGAAAGGAGGACCTTCTGATGGCCACGCAAGGCAGTCTCAAACGACAACAACGGCTGGGCAGCCTGTTCGTCAACGGCGTCCTCATCCTCATCTGCATCCTCTGGCTGGTGCCGGCCCTGGGCGTCTTCATCACCTCCTTCCGCCAAAGCGAGGACATCTTCGGCTCTGGCTGGTGGACGGTGCTGCCGCACAAAGAGGATGTCGAGACCGGCGAAATCATGGTGGCTGAGAGCATCGATGTCACCGGCCCCTTCGAGATCGAGGGCATCACCACCACCTTCGAGGAGTTGCGCACCGGCGTCACCCTGGAGGATGGCCGCAAACTGACCTGGTATGGAAACAGGCGCACGCGACGGATCATCATCTCCGAAAAAGAATGGGTGGGGTTTGGCGCCAACCTGACTCTCGACAACTACAAGAATGTGCTCACCGGCCAGGAGATCAGATTCAAGGATGCTTCCGGCCAGGAGATCATGCGCAAGGGCAATGACCTGAGCAGCGCTTTTCTCAACTCGCTGGCTGTGGCGGTGCCGGCCACCATCATCCCCATTCTGATCGCGGCGTTCTGCGCCTATGGCTTTGCCTGGCTGAGCTTTCCCGGTCGCAAGTTCTTCTTCACGGTGGTGGTGGCGTTGCTGGTGGTGCCTTTGCAGATCGCGCTGGTGCCGATTTTGCAGGATTACACCAAACTCAACCTCAACGGCACTTTCCTGGCGATCTGGCTGGCGCACACCGGCTTTGGCCTGCCCCTGGCCATTTACCTGCTCTTCAACTACATCAGCGGCCTGCCGCGCGAGACGCTGGAAGCCGCGTTCATCGATGGCGCCTCCAACTTCACCATCTTCACAAAGCTGATCCTGCCCCTTTCGGTGCCGGCGTTGGCCTCTTTCGCCATCTTCCAGTTCCTGTGGGTGTGGAACGATTACCTGGTGGCGTTGGTCTTCCTGGGCGACAAGAACCGTGTGGTCACCAGCGCCCTGGCTGCCATCGTCGGCGAAAAGGGCCAGGACTGGCACCTGCTCACCGCCGGCGCCTTCGTCAGCATGATCCTTCCCCTCACCGTCTTCTTTGCCCTGCAGCGCTTCTTCGTGCGCGGCCTGATGGCAGGTTCGGTGAAGGGATAGCGCTTTGCGCCTGCGCGGCGTGGCGCGTCACCCCCAAACCCTAAAGGTTTGCAAAACCTTTAGGGTTTTTGCCCCTCCACATCATCCCAAACCCTAAAGGTTTGCAAAACCTTTAGGGTTTTTTCCGACAAACCCCTATGAATCGAGAAGAGGTCCTTTCCTGGCTGCGGCAAAGTCCCGCGGTAGATGTGCTGATCATCGGCGGCGGCATCAACGGCATCGGCGCCCTGCGCGATTTGGGCTTGCAGGGCGCCGATGTGCTGCTGGTGGAGCGGGGCGATTTCTGCTCCGGCGCCAGCGCCGCCTCCTCGCACATGGTGCACGGCGGCATCCGCTATCTCGAAAACGGCGAATTCCGCCTGGTGCGCGAGGCCGTGCAGGAGCGCAACCGCCTGATCCAGAACGCGCCGCACTACGTCACGCCCCTGCCCACCGTCATCCCCCTGTTCAAATGGTTCTCCGGCCTGTTCAATTCTGCCTTCAAATTCCTGGGCTGGCTGGAGAAACCAGCAGAGCGCGGGGCCGTGGTGATCAAAGCCGGCCTGATCATGTACGACGCCTACACCGGCAAACAGGGCGCTGTGCCCCGGCATCGCCTGATCATGCGCCGCAAGTCGCTGGCCCAATTCCCCGATCTCAACCCCCGCATCATCGGCACGGCCCACTATTACGACGGCTCCATGCCCTCGCCCGAACGCATCTGCATCGACCTGCTGGCTGATGTCGTGCGCGATTCCGCGCAGGCCCGTTTCGTCAACTACGTCGGCGCGGTGGGCGGGGAGGGCGAAACCGTGCGCCTGCGCGACGAACTCAGCGGCGAAACCTTCACCCTGCGCCCGCAGATCGTGATCAACGCCGCCGGCCCCTGGATTGACCTGACGAACCAGGCCCTGGGCCGGGAAAGCCGGCTGATGGGCGGCACCAAAGGCTCCCATCTGGTGCTGGATCATCCCCAACTGCGCCAGGCCATCGGCGATAACGAGTTTTTCTTCGAGAACAAGGATGGCCGCATCACCCTCATCTTCCCCCTGCTGGATAAGGTGATCGTCGGCACCTCCGACATCTTCATCGACCACCCCGACGACGCCCGCTGCACCGAGGCAGAGGTGGATTACTTCCTCGATATGATCGATGTGGTGTTTCCCGCCATCGAACTCAGCCGCGAGCACATTGTTTTCCGCTTTTCGGGCGTGCGCCCCCTGCCCGCGGCCAACGCCAAGACCGCCGGCCAGGTCAGCCGCGACCACAGCATCGAGGTGATCGAGGCGGGCGCGGCCCTGCGTTATCCCATCCTCTCCCTGGTCGGCGGCAAATGGACGACCTTCCGCGCCTTCGCCGAGCAGGTGACCGATGTGACGCTGGCGCGATTGGGCCGCCAGCGCCGCCAAAGCACCGCGAATCTGCCCATCGGCGGCGGGCGGGACTACCCATCGACTGCATCCGACCGCTCGCGCTGGTGCGCGACCGTTGCTGCTGCCACCGGCCTGTCTGCCGAGCGCCTGGCCCTGTTGCTGGCGCGCTATGGCACCCGCGCCGCGGACGTGGCCGCGTTCATC
>JABWBG010000338.1 GCA_013360575.1 Caldilineales bacterium | reverse complement strand
GAGGCCGCGGGCTGGCCAGCGCCCCGCGCCTGGCTGCGGGTGGGGATCGGAGCGGGGATCGGGCTGGCGCTGCCCCTGCTGCTGGCCTGGGGCTGGGTGTGGCGGCAGGGCGCCTGGCCGGCCTTCCTCGATATGACCCTGCATTACCTGCCCCTGTATCTGCGCCTGACCGGGGAACACGTGACCATCGCCGGAGTCAACCGCCTGATCTATCTGCTCGACTCCTTCGGCAAGCTGGGGGGGCTGGGGATGTGGCTGGCGCCGGCTGCCGTGGGGTGGGTATCTGGCTGGCTACATGGCGGCTGGGGGCCGGCGCAGAAAGAGCAAAGCCTGCTGCTGCTGGGGCTGGCCGGCCTGTACAGCCTCTATCCCCTGGGCAGCGGCCAGTTTTGGGACTATCACTGGCTGCCTTTCCAGTTCTTCATCGTGCTGGTTGCGGCCCTCTGCCTGACGCCGCGGCGCGCCCATCCTCTCCCCGGACGCGGGCACGCCCTGGCGCCGCTGGCCACGCTGCTGATCGTGCTGCTGCTGGCCCTGGCGCCGACGCACGAGTTCTACGGTCAGCTCTGGGATCAGCCCCCGCGGCCCCCCAGCCAGGGCCGGGCCGACGCCATCGCCGCTTTCCTGCGCCAGCATCTTGACCCCGAAGATGAGGTGCAGCCGCTGGACTGGACCGGCGGCGCGATCCACGGGCTGTTGCAGGCCGAAGCCCGGCTGGCCACACGCTTTTTCTACGATTTCTATTTCTATCACCACCTCTCCTCGCCGGTCATTCAGGGCATGCGCCGCCAATTCCTGGCCGATCTGGCAGCCGCGCCGCCCCGGTTCATCGTGGAGGTGACCCAGAAACGCCGTCCCAGCGGCGCGGACACCACCACCGCGTTCCCCGAACTGCGCGCCTTCCTGGCCGCCCACTACCGGCTGGCCGCATCCGGAGAGGGCTATCTCATCTACGAGCGCCGCTGACATGCCCACACCGCACGACCGCGTGCTGCGCGGCGTCACCCTGCTGCTGCTGGCGGCCCTGACCCTGTGGCTGGCGGTGTATGTGCTGCTGTCGCTGCGCTGGCGTATGACGCACGACACGCCCCTGCTCTTTTACATCGCCTTTCTGATGGATCGATTCGGGGCCGTGCCCTATGTCGACATCTTCACCAACCAGTCGCCGGGCGCGCTGGCCTTCCACGCCTTGATCTACGCCCTGTTCGGGGCCGGCGACCGCGCTTTTCGCCTGCTGGACCTGACCTGGCTGGGGTTGATCTCCCTGACCACCCTGTTGCTGTTGCGGCCCCTGGGCAGGGTGGCGGCCTGGGCCGGGTGTGTGCTCTTTGCCCTCTCCTACCTGCGCCTGGAGCAGGAGGTGAGTTTCCAGCGCGATTTCATCGGCATCTTGCCCATTGCCCTGGCCGCGGCCCTGATCACCGACGGGCGGCCCACAGCCGGGCGGCGCTTGCTGGCCGGGCTGTGTGTGGGCCTGGCCGTGACGCTGAAACCGCATCTGGGGCTGGGCCTGCCTGTGCTGATGCTCTATGACCTGCTGACGGCAGGGGAAACGGGCGGTTGGCCGCGGCGGGCCTTGATCACGGCCTGGCCCTATGCCCTGGGGCTGGCCGCGCCGGTGGCGATGATGTTGGCGTGGCTGTGGCGGCTGGACGCCTGGCAGGCCTATCGCCAGTTCAGCATCGAGGGCCTGCCCATCTATCTGCGCATGAACGGGGAGCACCAAACGATCTTTGGCGTCAACCGGCTGCTCTATCTCTTGCAGGGATATGCGGGCGTGGGCGGCATGGGGGCCTGGCTGGCGCCGGCCGCGCTCAGCCTTTATCTGGCCGTGGGGCTGCCCCCGGCGCAGGCGCGAATCCGCCGCCGCATCCTGCTGCTGGCCGCGCTGGCCCTGACCTACAGCCTCTATGCCCTGTTGGGCGGCAAGTTCTGGGCGTATCACTGGCTGCCCTTTCAATATTTTTTGATCTTGACCGCGGCCGCGGGGCTGGCGGGGCTGCGTCTGGCCCGACCGGCGGCGACGCGGGCCACAATCCTGGCCACATTGACTCTGGTCATCTTGCTCAACGCCGCGCCCAGCCACGCGTTTTATGGGCAATTGTGGGGTCAGTCCCCACGGCCGCCCAAAGAGGGCCGGGTGGATGCCATCGCCGCCTTTTTGCAGACGCATTTACAGCCCGACGACAGGGTGCAGCAACTGGATTGGACAGGCGGCGCCACCCATGCCATGCTCATCGCCGGCGCGCGCATGGCCACGCCCTACATGGAGGACTACATTTTCTACGACGAGGTGGAGCAGCCATATGTGCAGGCGCAGCGCCGCCGTTTTATGGAGATGCTGACCCAAACGCGGCCCCACTTCATCATCGAAGTCAGCGCCACGCCCCGGCCCAGCGGCCCTGGCAGCAGCACCGCGTTCCCCGAACTGCGCGCCTTCCTCGCCGCCCACTACACCCCCACCACCGCCGGCGACGGATACATCATCTACGAATTTAATAATTAATGATTAATCATTAATATTCAATATCTAATATCTAAATGCCAAAAATCGCCATCATCGGCTCCATTATCGCCGATATCATCGTGCAAACGCCGCGGCTGCCTGCAAGCGGTGAAAACCTGCATGTGCCCCGCATCCAGATCATGACCGGAGGCAAGGGCGCCAACGCGGCTGTGGCCTTCACCCGGTTGGGAGGTCGCGCCCACCTGTTGGGCAACGTCGGAGCGGACGCCTTCGGGCAGCAGGCGCGGGCGGCGCTGCGCGCTGAAGGCGTCGAGATCGCCGGGGTCAGCACCGACCCGGCCCATCCCACCGGCGCCGGCATCCTCCTGGTCGAGCCGAACGGCCACACCGCTTTCCTGATCGAGCCTGGCGCCAACCTCACCCTCACCCCGGCCCAGATCGAGGCAGCGCTGCGCCCCCTGCTGCCCACCCTCGCCGGCCTGCTCTACAATTTCGAGGCGCCGGAATCTTGCCTGCTGCTGGCCGCGGGCCTGGCCCGCGGGCAGAACGTGCCCCTGTTTGTCGATGCCGGCCCTGCCCGCCCCTATTCCCCCGCATTGTGGCGCGACGCGGCCATCCTCAGCCCCAACCAAACCGAAGCAGCGGCCATCCTCGGCTATGCCCTCGACGATGACGCCGCGGTCATCGCCGCGGCCCACGATCTCCTGAAGAGCGGGCCGCGGGCTGTGGTGCTG
>JABWBG010000337.1 GCA_013360575.1 Caldilineales bacterium | reverse complement strand
GACCTGCTCGCGCGGCTGCGCGCCCGGGTGCAGGGCCAGATAGGCCAGCAGCGCGGCCGTCTTGCGCCGGGCAAACGTGACCGGCTGGCCGGCGCGCTCGACGCGCAAGGGGCCGAAGAGTTGGATGCGCAGATCGCTGGTCATAGAGATCGGCTGATCGTCCTAGAATTTCGGTTTGTCCCGCCCCAAAAGATAGCGCGCGGCCGCCGCCGCAGCCGGCCCAAAGGCAAAACCGATCCCGAACGCCACGCCGGCCAGCGCCGCCATAAACACCAGGCTACCCAAGGGGTTGTTCTCCGCTCCCGGCAGAACGATGATGCTGCTGGTGAGCAGTGTGCCCGCGCCAAAACCGGCCCCGGCGATCTCCCGCAGTTCCCGGTCGCCGGCGAAGAAGTGGATAACCGCGCCGCACAACAGGCCGAGAATGGGCAAAACAAACAGATAGCCAAACCACGCGTTCGAGGCGTGCAGACGCCAAACCAACCGATCCACCAGCGCGTACACCAACGCGCCCAGGATAAAGCTGCCGGCGGCAACGGCCACGGCCCATTTGTCTGGCTGCCGCGCCGCCTCAGGTTTCTTGTGTGGCACGCTGCACCTCAAGATATTCCCCCACCGCTACCTCCGGCAAGGGCAGGCGCCGGAAATGGTCAGGGTGCGCAGGGCCGGCCGCGGTGTCCCAGGGAATCGTCGCGTCCAGCCCCATCTTGTCGGAGCGAGATTTCTGGCCCGGCGTGTGTGTGGCCGAAGGATCGAGCGAGCTGGAAGGTTGATCGCGCAAGAGGTGCAGCGCCCGCCCGGCCTGGAAACGGGTGGCAATCGCCCATTCCACCTGCGCCGGATCGAAGGGATCGATGTCTTTGTCCACAATCACCACATGCTTCAACGAGCCATGCCCGCGGAACGCGGCTAACACAGCCTTCTCCCCCTCATCCGCGGCCTGCTTATCGATCTGCACCACCGCGTGCAGCCAGGAAGCGCCCCCCGGTGTGATGCACACATTTCGGCAGCGGGCCACCTCGTTCACCGCGGCGTAGATGCTCGGCTCCTTGGGCATGCCCATCAGCAGCTTGTGCTCCAGCCCGCCCGGCAGCAGGGCGTGATAGATAGCATCGCGGCGGTGGGTGATGCAGTCGATCTCGATCACCGGCTGCCGCCGGGCTATGTCGATCGTCTCGGTCAAGTCCACAAATGGCCCCTCCTCCGCCAATTCGTGCGTGATGCGGCCCTCCAGCACAAATTCCGCCTCGGCGGGGACGAGCAGATCGTGCGTCAGGCAGCGGACGAGGGGCGTGGGCCGCAGGGCGTGGGCGATATCCAGCTCGCTGACGCCCGCCGCCGGGGCCATGCTGGCCGCCAACAACACATGCAGCGGCAGGCCGATGCAGATGGCGACCGGTAGATCGCCCGCCGCCTTGCGCCAGGCTGTGTCCGCGCCCCGCCGCTCCACCAAACGCGCGGCCAGACGATGGTCATCCAACCGCAGCAGGCGATGAAACGAAGCATTCAAGCCAAAATCAGGATCGCGCAGGATGACGATGGCGGCGGTGGCGTAGGGGCCGGCGTCATCGGGCCAGTGTTTGAGAAAGGGCAGGGCCGTCAGGTCGCCGGGCCGGGCGATCACCTCCTGACAGGGGCCTTGCGCCACCTGCGGCGCGGGCTGGGGCCGCGCGAAAGCTTCGGCCAGGCGAAACAGGATCTGATCGGGCGCGCAGCCCAGGGCCAGGGCAAAATGGCGGCGATCCGCGGCCAAACCGGTGAGGACGCGCGCCGGCCCCGCGGCGCTGTGATAGGGATTGGCCACGGCGCTGAAGAGCACCGGGCGGCCATCGAGGGCGTGGGCAACGGCGGCCAGCTCCAGCTCGGCGCTGACCGGGCGGCTGACGTACAGCAGCCAGCCGCGGGCCGCGGCCGCGGCGATGAATTCGTGCAGATTCATGGCGCGGTCTGAGCCTCCAGCCGGGAGAGGTAGGCCAGGGCGTGCTTGCGGCTCTCGCCGCACATGGCGGGCGTGGGCCGCAGGCTGGCGCACACCCGCGGGCGGGCAGGCCGGCCAAAGATAGCGCAGCGGTTGTCGGGTGTGAGCTGCACGCAACGCACCCCCGCCGGCTTGCCGTTGGGCATGCCGGGGATGGGGGAGCTGATCGAGGGGGCGATGCAGCAGGCGCCACAGCCGCTACGACAGTTCATTTCGCTTGATCCCCGGCAATCAAGGCCAGCACCTGGGGCAGCAAGGCCGGGGTGGTGGAGAGAGCCTCGCCGCCGTGGATCGTCTCATTGCCGGCCCAATCGCCGAAAAAGCCGCCCGCCTCGCGCAGGATGGGAGGAAAAGGCCCGCAATCCCAGGCATTCATGATCGGATCCAGCATCACTTCGGCCCGGCCGGTGGCCACCAGGGCATGGCCGTAGGCATCGCTCATGCCGCAGCGGTGGTAACTGGCAGCTTGCAGCCGCGCCCAGGCCGGGCCGCGGCCCAGGCGCTCGAAGCTGGCCGCGTCGGCGTGGGCCAGGATGCCGCGGGAGAGCTGGCGCTCGGCGCTGACGCGGGCCGGGCGGCCATTCCAACGGCAGCCCAGGCCGGTGGCCGCGGCCAGCAGCTCATCCAGGGCAGGGAAATAGACCGCGCCCACCTCGGCCCGCCCCGCGATCTCCAGCCCCAGCAGCACCGCGTAGATCGGCAGCCCACGCATGAATGCCTTGGTGCCGTCGATGGGGTCGATGAACCAGCGGAACTCGCTGCCCGCGCTCTCGCTGGCCCCGAACTCCTCGCCGACGATGGCATGGCCGGGGTACGCGGCCTCGATCCGTTGGCGGATCAACGTCTCGGCCCCGCGGTCGGCCGCGGTGATGGGTGTGTCATCCGCCTTGAAATCGGGGCGCAGGCCGGTTTGGAAATATCCCAGCGTCAACCGGCCGGCCTGATACACCGTTTCCACAGCAAAATCAAGTAGAGACTGTAAATTATGTCTCATAGAGTTATTTTGCGCGGGAATGTATTAATATCGTAACAATTCACCTTATTTTGTCATTGCGAGGGGCGATAGCCCCGAAGCAATCCCCAACGCCGATTGACAACCGCAAAACTGACGAACAACCTTGGAGATTGCTTCGCTGCACTCGCAATGACATATCAGGTGAGCTTTTACTTAATATCTAATAAACAATAATTAACAATCAACAATCAACAATCAACAATCAACAATCAACAATCAACAATCAACAATCAACAATCAACAATCAACAATCAACAATCAACAATCAACAATC
>JABWBG010000049.1 GCA_013360575.1 Caldilineales bacterium | reverse complement strand
GCCGAAGCGCTGCTCGAAGGCGCGGTGCTCGACGCCGACGTCATCGCCGTGGCGGCCGCCGCGGCCGCCAACGACGACGCGCAACCGATCGACGACGTGCGTGCCAGTGCCTGGTACCGGCGCGAACTGCTGCGCAACATGGTCTCGAGGATGCTCGAAGATGTCCACGCCTGCTGAACTCACCACGGCGTTGCCCGCCGAGCCGCGCGCCGAACTCACCGTCCCGTTGCGCTTCACGCTGAACGGCGTGCAACAGCACACCACGGCCCCGGTGGGCACCAGTGTGCTCACGCTGCTGCGCGACCGCCTCGGCCTGACCGGCACCAAGTACGGCTGCGGCGAAGGGGAGTGCGGCGCCTGCACGATCGTCGTCGACGGCGCGTCGGTCAACGCCTGCCTGATGTTCGCCGCCGACCTCGACGGACGCAGCGTGACGACGATCGAAGGCCTCGCCGCCGACCCCCGCGCTCGCGCGCTGCGCGAAGCCTTCGTCGAACACGGCGCGGTGCAGTGCGGCTTCTGCACGCCGGGGATGATGATGCAGGCGACGCAACTGCTCGCGCGCTGCGCGCAGCCCGACGAGGCCGCCGCGCGCGCGGCGATCGAAGGGAACCTCTGCCGCTGCACCGGCTACAAGAAGATCGTCGAGGCGATCGTCGCCGCCGGCCAGGCGCCGGCGTCGGAGGGCCGGCGATGAACGACGCGGTGAAGGACGCGGTCAAGAACCGCCAGCCGGCCAGCCTCATCGGCCAGCGCATCACCAAGCTCGATGCGCCCGAGAAGGCGGCCGGCAAGACGCGCTACGTGCACGACATCCACCTGCCCGGCCAACTGCACGCGGCGATCCTGCGCTCGGCGCACGTGCACGCGGTCATCAAGCGCATCGATGTCTCGCGCGCGCGCGCGCTGCCCGGCGTGCACGCCGTGCTCACCGCCGCCGACATCCCCGGCGAACACACCCACGGCATCGTCATCCCCGATTGGCCCAGCCTGATCGGCGTGGGCGAACGGGTGCGCTACGTCGGCGATGCCCTGGCCATCGTCGCCGCGGAAACGCGTGAGCAAGCCACCGCCGCCCTCGACCTGATCGAGGTTGCGCTGGAGCCGCAGCCGGTGATCGCCGATCCGGTGCAGGCCCGCCAAATCGATAGCCCATCACTACACGAAAACGGCAACCTGCTCAAACATATCAAGGTGCGCAAGGGCGACATGGCCCAGGGCTTTGCCGAGGCCGACCTGATCCTGGAGCGCACCTTTCACACCGCCACCACCGACCACGCCTTTCTGGAGCCGGAGTGCAGCATCGCCCAACCCACCGCGGATGGGCGCCTGTACCTCTACGTCGGCTCGCAGATCCCCTACGCCGACCGCAACCAGGTGGCGCGGGCGCTGGGCTGGCCCGATGAGCGGGTGCGTGTGGTGGGGCAACTGATGGGCGGCGGCTTCGGCGGCAAGGAAGACATCGCCGGCCAGATCCACGCCGCTCTGCTGGCCCAGGCCACCGGCCGCCCCGTAAAACTGCTCTATGACCGCCACGAAAGCCTGATCGCCCACCCCAAACGCCACGCCACCCAGATCCGGGTGAAGATGGGCGCGCGGCGGGATGGCCGTCTCACCGCGGTGCAAACGGAATTGTACGGGGACGCCGGGGCCTACGCCTCGCTCAGCGACAAGGTGATGACCCGCGCCACCACCCACTCGGCCGGGCCGTATGAAACGCCGCACGCCCGCGCCGACTGCTACGCCATGTACACCAACAACCCGCCCAGCGGCGCGTTCCGCGGCTTTGGCGTCACCCAGTCCGCGTTCGCGGTGGAGAGCATGATCGATGAGCTGGCCGAGCAACTGGGCATCGACCCGGTGGAACTGCGGCGGCGCAACGCCCTGCGCGTGGGCAGCGTCACCAACACCGGTCAGTTACTACACGAAAGCGTGGGATTACTGGAATGCATCGACCGCGTGGATAGTGAAATGCGCCGCCGCGCGGGCAACGACCCCTTCCGCGCCCGCCCCACGCCGGGGCAGGAGCATCGGGTGCGGGCCTGGGGCTTCGCCGCCGCCTACAAAAACACCGGCCTGGGCGGGGGCGCGCCCGATCGCGCCCAGGCCGAGGTGGAATTGTACGAGGATGGGGCGCTGGAGGCCCGCGTCTCCTCCGCCGAGCTGGGGCAGGGGCTGGTGACGGTGTTGCAGATGATTGTGGCCGAAGAGTTCCAGGCCCCGCTGGATCAGGTGCGCGTGCTGGTGATGGACACCGATCTCACCCCGGATGGGGGGCCGACCACCGCCTCGCGGCAGACGTTCGTCACCGGCAACGCCGTGTTGCAGGCGGCGCGCACCCTGCGCGAGGGTCTGGTGCGCGTGCTGGCCGAGCGTTTCGACGCGCCGCCATCGCAGATCCGCTTCGTCGAGGGCCTGGCGCTGGTGAATGGCCACACCGCCCCCCTGGGCGAGGTGGCGGCGATCATGAAAAGTGAAGGCCACAGCCCGCGGGCGCTGGTCGAATATTGGGCCCCGGCCACACAGCCCCTGGGCGCCGGGGGAGATATGCATTTCGCCTATTCCTTCGCGGCCCAGGCCGCCGAGATCGAGGTCAACACCCGCACCGGCGAAGTGCAGGTGCTGACGCTGATCGCCGCCACCGACGTGGGCAAGGTGCTCAATCCCCTGGGGCTGCTGGGCCAGGTGGAGGGGGGCGTGATGATGGGCCTGGGCAACGCCCTCACCGAGCACTTTATCCTGGAGCAAGGGGTGCCCTTCAGCGACCGCCTGGCCCGCTACCGCATCCCCAACATCACCCAAACCCCGGAGATCGTGGTGCTGCACGTCGAGCATCCCGCCTCCACCGGGCCGTACGGGGCCAAGGGCGTGGGCGAGATCGTCAGCATCCCCACCACCCCGGCCATCACCAACGCCATCACCCATGCCACCGGCGTGCGCATCACCCGGCTGCCGGTGGATCAGGAGGAGATCGCTTTGCGGGGCGAGGGTCGAGGCCGGTAAGGTCGAGGCCGGCGGGAAGACCCTTTTGCTTTTTTGGCGATGTTTTTGCCCCGCCGGCCCCGCCCCTACGCGCCCCCCGACCGCTGTCCCCGCGTCCACGCCATCCCCGCCAGGAAGATCAGGGCCAGGGCCAAGCCCACGGCGCTGATCACGACCATGCCCCCCTGCGCGAAGAGGAAACCGGTGCTGAGGCTGCCCGCGCCGGAAGCCAGGGCGATGAAGGCCTCGCTGGCCCCCTGCACCCGCCCCCGTTCACCGGCGGCGATGTACGCGGTCAGCAGGGCCGATCCGGCGATGTAACAGAGGTTCCAGCCCAGGCCGAGCAGGAAGAGGGAGGTGGCCAGGTGGGGCACAGCCGGCGAAAGGGGCGTCATCAGCGCAGAAAGGATGAGCAAGCCGGCGCCGGCCACGATCACAGGCGCGGGGCCGCGGCGCTCCACCAGCCGCCCGGTGAAGCTGGAGAGGCCGAACATGCCCAGGGTGTGCGCCATCATCACCCAAGAAATGCTTTGCAGGCCGTGGTGATGCCGGGTCATGTGCAGCGGAGTGATCACCATCAGCAGCGTCATCACCAACTGGCTGATGGTCAGCGCGGCCACGGCCAGGCGCACATGAGAATTGGCGAAGATGCTGGCCAGCGAACGGGCAGGGGCCTCCTCCGCGCCGGCGAGATCGGTCTGAAAATGGGGAGCCAGGGCGGAGGGGTCCGGGCGGAGGAAGATCAGGGTGAGGGCCCAGGCCAGGAAGATGAGGCCGGCAGCCAGGGCAAAAGGCCCGGCCGCGGCCCATTGTCCCATGCGCTCGGCCCAGCGCCCCGCAGGATCGACCAGCAGGGGGCCGGCGATGGCTCCCACCGTGCCCGCCAGCACGATCAGGCCGATGGCCCGCGCCCGCTGCAAGGGCGGGTAGACCTCGGCCGCGGTGTAACGCATCTGCTCGCCGGCGGCGCGGCCCCCGCCCATCAGGGCAATGCCCACGCTGAAACCGAGAAAGGAGCGGGCGGCAATGGCTGCCAGCGCCGCCGCCGCGCCCACAACCGCCAGCGCAAACCCCAGCAGCAGCCCCAACCGGCGCCCGGCCCGATCCATGATCCAGCCCATGGGATACGCCGCGGCCGCCCGGCCCAGCAGCAACACAGTGGCAGGCACGCCCGCCGCGCCGTCGCTGCCCGTCAGCAGCGCGGCCACGATCGGCATGACCGTGAAAGCCGCGATCTGCGCCGCGCCCACCAGGCTCTGGCTGGCAAAGAGGGTGATGACAATACGGCGTTGCAGCGCCGCCAGGTGTAGAGCGTCTGGCATGATCCATTCCCTCGGTGGGTTTTTGTTCTCGGAAACAGGCGAAACCAGCGCCAACAACCGCTACTGGCCCAACACCTGCGCCATCATCGCCGCCACTGCCGCGTAGCTGGGGGAAGCGCCATCCACCTCGATCACCGCCCGCCCGGCCATATCCAATTCCATCAGCAGAGGATCGGCAGGCGCCACGCCCAGCAGGGGGAAATCCATGGCCTCGATCTGGCTGCGCAGGGCGGGGGGCAGATCGCTGCCGGGCGCGCGGTTGAGAATCAGATAGCAGCGCCGGATGTCGATGTTCATCTCGTGACGAAAGGCGCCGATGCGCTGCGCTGCCACCAGTCCGCGCTGGCTGGGATCGCTGATCACAAAAAGATAATCGACATCGCGGGTGGTGCGGCGGCTGAGGTGCTCCAATCCCGCCTCATTATCGATGACAACGTACCGGTAATTGCGGCTGATGGCGTCGACCACCTCGCGCAGGTTGTGGTTCACCGCGCAATAGCAGCCCGGCCCCTCGGAGCGGCCCATGGCGATGAGATCGAAGCGATCTCCCTCAGCCAGGGCCGCGCGGATCTCGTAGTCGAGATATTCGCGCTTGGTCACGGCGCCGGGCAGGGTGCCCATGGCCGCGCCGCCGGCCGTGAGGGATTTTTGCACTTCGCTGAGGATGTTCTCGCGGATGTCGCCGACCGTCCAGCCCAGATCCAGGCCGAGCGCCATGTTCAGATTGCTGCTGGGATCGGCGTCGATGGCCAGGATAGGCCCCGTCTGTGTCTGCATGAGGTAGCGGATGATCAGCGCGGCGATGGTGGTCTTGCCAACGCCGCCTTTGCCCGCCAGGGCGATGGTGGTGGTCATGGTTCAGTGTTCAGTGTTCAGTGTTCAGTGTTCGGTTTTGGTATTTGGTATTCAGTGTTTAGTACGCACCGCGCACCACGTCAGCTTCGGGTAGATGGAGGATACCATGATCTCGCAATGCAGGCCAAGCAGAGGAGCAGGCCGGGTCAGGGGCGCAGGTGCTGTTGCGTCTCCAGGTAGATCGGCTTCGGCTGCAGATCGGGGGTGACGAAGGTGTAGTAATCGCGCAGGTTGTTCTCTGGCCAGGGATAGCGGAAGGCCCACATCGCCAGGGAGTCGAGCCAGGGCCAGGTCAGGGCCAGATCATAGGCGGCCAGGGTGTAGCGAATGCGCTGGGCCGGGCGCACGGCCCGCGTCCAGCGGGGGTGGTCGTTCCAGCCCGCCTCGGTGATGTGGATCGGCTTGGCGCCGTCGCCCTGCTCCAGCATGATCTGGCGCAGCAACTCCACGCGGCGGAAGTTGATCACCGCCGGATCGGGCGGGTCGTCGGGGGGGAAGGTGAGGCCGTAGCTGTGCGCGGCCAGCGCATCGAAGCAGCTCGCGGCCCCGGCCGCGTACATGGCTTGCAAGAACTCGAGATCGCTGACACCCAGATCGCCGGTAGGATCGCCCAGGGTGGGGGCCAGCGCGGCGACCAGGATGACGATGGTAGGGTCGGCGGCGCGGATGGCCGCCGCGGCCTGACAGATCAGATCGGTGTAGGCCACGGCGTCGGGGGGGCGATAGCCCCACTCCAGGCTCAGGTTCGGCTCGTTCCAGAGGATGATGTAGCGCACGCGCCCGCTGAAATGGGCGGCAAAGGCCCCGGCGTAGGCCGCAAAGTCAGGGTAATGCTCCGGATCGAGATGCGTGGTGATCGTGTCCTTGGGCCGCGCCCAGTCGGGCACAAGCCCCAGACGGGCGATGAGGGTCAGGCCCTGGCGATTGGCATGATCGACGACCAGATCGGCGTGGGCCCAATCGTAGCGACCGGGCCGCGGCTGGCTGAAGGCCCAGGGGAAGTATTCGACGATCCAGGGCGCGCCCATCTCCCGCGCCATCTCCAGGGTGCGCTTGATCTTCCACGGCTCCACCTCGTTTTCCAGGCGGGTGTGCACGCCCGCCTTGGGGTTGGCAGTGATCACCTGCTGCTGCGGGCCTAGAGGCGTGCCCGCGGCCCGGCCCGCCCACCACAGCGCGGCCAGCAGGATGATCAGCGCCGGCGCGATGAGCAGGGCATGCGCCAGAAGGGCGCGGGGCGGCGGAAAAGAGAGGCGCATGCGGCGATTATAACGGGCGCGGGCATGCGCGGCCATCTCACCTTTGCCCTGTTTTGTGCAATCTGATACAATCTGCGCGCATCACGCGCGGCGCGACCGCCGTGGCCCATCCCCCCCACCGCTCTGCGAGGCAGCCCATGGATCTGGCAAATTGGCGTGATATCGCCCTTGTGTTTCTGATTTTGCAGGCTTTCATCCTTTCCCTGATCCCCGGCGCTATCCTCTACGGGCTGTGGTGGGGCATGCGCAAGGGCAATCAGTGGCTACGGCAGGTCGGTTTTCCACAGGCGCGGCAGATCAGTGATCGGGTGGAGGAGGAGAGCCGGCGCTACGGGGCCAAGGTGGCTGCGCCGCTGATCGCGCTGGATGAACAAGTGACTCGCGTTACACACACCACTGCGGCCACAGCCACGGCGCTGCGCGGCCGCCAAAGGAGCTCACATGTCTGACAATCGTTACCGTTTTCTCTTGATCGGGGCCGTGATCGGCGGTGTGCTGGGCATGGCCGCGGCCTGGCTGGCCGCAGATGCGTTGGATGAGCAGGCGCAATTGCAAGAGCTGGATGTGGCGGCCATCCGCATCCAACCCCGCGCCCGCGACTGGCTGACCTTCACTGTCGCCGCGGTGGCTCTCCTCCGCCAGTTTTCAGAGATGCTGGCGCCGAAGAAGAAGAAGTAGGTTGGTTGGTTGGTTGGTAGATTGGTAGATTGGTTGGTTAGTTGGTTGGTTGGTTGGTTAGTTGGTTGGTTGGTTGGTTGGTTAGTTGGTTGGTTGGTTAGTTGGTTGGTTGGTTGGTTGGCAACATGGATATTTGTAGTGATTTTAAGCAGTTATTACGCGAATATGAAATATCTAATATCTAATATCTAATATCGCAACAATTCACCTTATTTTGTCATTGCGAGGGGCGATAGCCCCGAAGCAATCCCAAACGCTGCTTGACAACCGCAAAATTGACGAGCCTCCTTGGAGATTGCTTCGCTGCGCTCGCAATGACATATCAGGTAAACTGTTACGGTAATGCGGACATTTGCAGTGATATCGAGCGGTTATCACGCGAATATCAAATATCAAATACCTAATATCAAATATCTAATATCAGGAGAATTTATACATGTCTGTCACTATTGGAAGCGCTGAGCGGCCGTTGCGTGTGGCGGTGATCGGGGCCGGGCCGTCCGGCTTCTACGCTGTTCAGGAATGGCTGCGCCAAAACAATGTGCACGTCTCGATCGATCTGATCGAGCAATTGCCCGCGCCGCACGGCCTTGTGCGCTATGGCGTGGCGCCGGATCATCAAAAAATCAAAAGCGTGACCAAACTGTATGACCGCATCGCCGCCGACCCGCGCGTCCGCTTCCTGGGCAATGTCCGGTTCGGCGTAGACCTCAGCCACGAGGATGTGCTGCAACACTACGACCAGGTGATCTACACCGTGGGCGCGCAGACCGACCGCCGGCTCGATATCCCCGGCGAGGATCTGATCGGCAGCTATCCGGCCACCGATTTCGTGGCCTGGTACAATGGCCATCCCGATTACGCCCACCTCACCTTCGACCTTTCCTGCGAGAGTGTGGCCGTGATCGGCGTGGGCAATGTGGCCATGGACGTGGCCCGCATCCTGGCCCTCTCCCCGCACGAGTTGGAACAGACCGACATCGCCGACCACGCCCTGGAAGCGCTGCGCCACAGCAAGGTCAAAGACGTCTATGTCATTGCCCGCCGCGGCCCGGCCCAGGTCAAATTCACCAACCCAGAGCTGCGCGAACTGGCCGAATTGGAAGTCACCGATGTGATCATCGACCCCGCCGAGCTGGAACTGGATCCTCTCAGCGCCGCGGCCATCGCCGACAACCGCGAGGCGCAGACCAACATCGAGATCATGCGGCACTACGCCGACCTGGGAGAGACAGGCCGGGAGAAGAAGATCCATTTCCTCTTCCTGCGCTCGCCGGTGGAGATCCTGGGCGACGCCGAGGGCAAGGTGACGGCCGTGCGCATGGAAAAGAACGAGTTGCGCGCCACCTCCAGCGGCTATCTCAATTCCTACGGCGCCGGCGAGTTCGAGATCCTGGAAATCGGCATGATCATGCGTTCGATCGGCTATCGCGGCGAGCCGCTGCCGGGCGTGCCTTTCCACCAGCGCTGGGGCGTGATCTCGAACCAGGATGGCCGGGTGACGGTGTACGAAACCGGCGAAGTTGTGCCCCGTGAATACTGCTCCGGCTGGATCAAGCGCGGCCCCTCCGGCATCATTGGCACAAACAAGCCCGATTCGGTAGCCACCGTGCGCCTGATGCTGGCCGACCTGCCCACGCTCGACCCGGCCGCAGTGACCGATCCCCGGCCGGAGGCGGTGACGGATCTGCTGGCCGCGCGCGGCGTGCGGTATGTTACCTGGGGGGAATGGCTGATGATCGACGCGGCCGAAACCGCCGCGGGCGAGCGCCTGGGCCGGCCCCGCCTCAAGTTCGTGACTGTGCCCGCCATGTTGCAGGCGATCAGCGACGCCATCGCCGCCCAGACCAAGGATCTGTTGATCATCGGCGGCGGCCCGGCCGGGCTGTACGCCGCCTTCTACGCCGGGCTGCGCGGGCTGAAGACCCGGCTGGTCGAGGCCATGCCCACGGTCGGCGGCCAGCTTGCCGCCCTCTACCCGGAGATGGACATCTACGACGTGCCCGGGTTCACCCGCATCAACGCTCTGGAACTGGTGGACGCCCTGGAAAAGCAGACGCAGCGCTTCGCGCCGGATGTGGAGCTGGTGCCTAACTGCCGGGCCGAGCGCATCAGCCGCGAAAATGGGGTGATTGTGGTGCAGGATTGCAACGGCGAACAGCACCGCACCCGCCGTTTAATCATCGCCGTGGGCATTGGCGCGGTGCTGCCCAACAAGATCGAGGATCCTGCCATTGCCAAGTTCGAGGGCAACGGCGTCTACTATTTTGCGCATGACCGCAGTAATCTGCGCGGCAAACGTGTGCTCGTCGTCGGCGGCGGAGACACCGCGGTGTTGTGGGCGCTGAATCTGAAGGACTGGGCCGCACAGGTGACGCTGATCCACCGCCGCGATAGCTTCCGCGCCGGCGAGGGGCATGTGGCCGAGTTGATGGCCAGCGGCGTGCAGGTGCGCACCCGCCACGAGTTGAAAGCAGTGCGGGGCAAGCGGCAGGTGGAGCAGGCGGTGATTGTGGACACGCGCAGCGGCGAAGAGCAGGTGCTGGATGTGGATGCAGTGGTGCTCTGTCTGGGTTTCCACACCGACCGCAGCTTTGTCAACGACCTGGATCTGGCCCTGAGCGGGACGGCCGTGCAGGTGGATGCGCTGATGCGCACCAGGGCCCCGGGGGTGTACGCCATCGGCGATGCTTCGGTGGTGGCCGGGGGCGAGAATTTGCGCCTGATCGCCACGGCAATGGCCGAGGCGGCGATTGCCGTCAACCATGCCTGCCACGATATCTACCCCGAAAAGCGCATGATCCCGCCGCATAGCTCGGCTTTGCGGCTTTAAGAGTCGATTCCGCTCCTGCCGCGGTCGTCGTTCCGACGACCGCGGCAGGAGCGGCAGATGGATGCTCTTTTTCGGTATAAAATGATTAATGATTAAATAATGTGGGATAGGATAGGTTTTTAATCATTAATCATTAAAAAATTAGCCACCACACCTGCTGTCGCCTCGGCAATGGCCGCGGCCCCCAGCTCGGTGGGGTGGACGTGATCGAAAAAAAGGTCGGGGTTGCCGGAAAGGTGGGTGAGGTCGATGACGCGGTCAGGCGGGATCGCCTCGTCGATGACGCGGTAGAGATCGGCGTAGGCCTGCACGTGGGTGTCGTGATCGAAGCCGTGGAATTCGTAGCGCGCACGCTGACGCAGTTCCGCCGGCAGGTCGGGCACAATCAGCGTGGGCTGTTTGACCACAAATAGCTCGGCATCCAGGGCCTGCGCAGCCTGCGCGAAGAGGCGGAGGTTGAAGCGCCAGATGTCGAGGGAGCGCGTGTCGTAGCCGCTGGCGAGAGGCTTGGCCGCGCCGATCTCTCCTTCGATTCGGGGGGAAAGGGCGACGCGGGCATAGGTCAGCAACTGCGAGGGCCGGATCAGCCAGTCGACGGCCAGGGGCTGGTAGACGATGTACGGTTCGGCGACGCGTTCGAAGGTCCAGTCGCCGTTGGGGAGGGTGCGCCAGGCCAGGGCCTTGTCCGCGTCGTCGAAGTAGTACATCTCGTTCCAGCCGTGGCTGAGCACGATGATGTCGGGCGCGAAGAAGCGCAGGCGGCTCCACAGCCGGCCATAGGATTCGAAGGAGCTGTAGCCGCTGACCGCGCCGTTCATCAGTTCGATGGCGCGGTCGGGGAAGCGCTGGCGCAGCAATTCCACCGTTTGCCAGGGCCAGGTGAGGGCGTCGGGCAGGGTGTGGCCGGTGCCGGCGGTGGCCGATCCGCCCAGGAAGAGGACGCGCAGCACGCCCGCGGGTTTTTGCACCGCCAGTTCGGGGGTGGAGATCATGCCGTGGCTGTTGACGCTCTTTTCTCCGGCCAGGATGCCCGGCTTGGGGCGGTAGGCGGAGAAAGCATCGACAAAGGCCCACTCCCGCAGCACGCTGGGGCCGATGCTGCGCCCGGTCAGCGCCCACAGGTCGAGGTGGGGCCGGGTGGCCCGCACGTAGATCTCCAGGCCGAGCAGCGGGGTCAGGGCCAGCAGCAGGGCCAGCCAGATAAAGAACCGCCGCCGGCGGGGGGAAAGCTGGCGGCGGGGAGGATGGGGAGAGGGCATGGATGATTAACAGGCAAGGGGGGCAGGGGGGCAGGGGGCAAGGGGGCAACAATCAACAGTCAACAGTCAACAACTAACCAACTAACCAACTAACCAACCAACCAACCAACCAACTAACCAACTAACCAACCAACCAACCAACTAACTAACCAACGCTGACGTGTTTAGCGGCGTTGCCAGGGCCAGCGGAATTTGCGGGGGGTGGGGGCGGGTTCGGCGGGGGGTTCGAGGGCGGGTTCGGCGGCGGGTTCGAGGGCGGCAGCGGGGGGGGTGTCGTCCAGCTCTAGCCGGGCCGATGCCACCACCTGCACGATCTCCGCTTCCACCTCTTCCGGCGTCTCGCTGGCCGCGGCACGCACTTGCTCGCTGGCCTGGAGGATGGTGGAGCGCACTTCCGCCGCGGCCGTATCCACATTTTGGGCGTGCGCCTCCATCCGGCCCAGCAGCGCCGCCTGCGCCGCCTGGCGCTCGGCCGGGGTGATGGCCGGCAGGGTGATCAAATCGCCGGGCGTGTGGCCAAAGCTGGCGTCGGGCCAGATCGGCGGGATCTGGGCGTAGGATTCGGAATCAACGCCCGGTTCTGTTTCCACAGGGCCGAGGCCGGCAGGAAGAGCCTCTCGCTGCCGGCTCACTTCTGGCCCCGCCGGGATCGACTCTACGCCGGCGTCCGGTTCCGTTTCGCTCGCGGCCGGGGCAGTGCTCTCCAAAAGCAGCGGATCGGCCTCGGCCAGGGGCAGGGCGCGGCCATAGAGCGCGGCCAGCGCCGGCCCGGCCTGCAACAGCGGCATCTCCCGGCGCAGGGGCGTCTCACTCTCCTGCCACAACGCCTCCAGGGCGGGATAATCCAACTCGGCCGTGATCACACCCTCGGCCAGGGGGCTGCCCACCTCGATCATCACCCCGCTGAACCGGGGGGTGAATTCCAGGGGCGCGAAGATGGCGCTCTTGCCCACGAAGGGGGCCGCATCCGCGGCGGCAAAGGGATCCGGCCCGACCAGGAAGCTGGCCATGCCGTAGAGTTGGTTTTCCTGGCAGCGGGCAGTCGCGGCCTGGCGGATTTTGTGGTAGCTGGCCGGGTTGACCACCGCGGCCATGGTCAACAGCATGTCCGCGCCCTGATACGCCAGCACGCGGGCCGGCTCTGGGTAGAGGACATCGTTGCCCAGGAGGATGCCGACGCGGCCCGCGGGCGTGGGGATGATCGTCCAGCCCTCGGCCGCGCCTGAGACCGCGCGATCCTGCGAGGAGAGCATCACCTTGGCCTGCCGGCCCAGCAGGGCGCCATCCGGGCCGAACACCAGCGACACGTTTTCGATGTCGCCGCTGGCGGGGTTGTAATCGTAAAGGCTGCCGGCGACGATGGTGATCTCATAGCGCTGGGCCAGGGCGGAAAAAGCGGCGGCATAGGCGTCGTGCAGGGATTCGGGCATCTCGGCCAGGGCCTGCAGCAGCGATTTGTGCAGGTCGGCGCGCACGATGGAGGCAGCGCCGCCGGCCAGCCGGGCTTTGGCGCGCTGCCACACGCCGGCGCGAGGGCGCTGGCCCTGTCCGGCCCGGCGCAACAGGTCATTGCGCCAGCCGCTGAAGATGGGGATAGCCGTGGCCAGGCCGCTGAGTTCGGGGAAGAGGGCCAGTTCCGCCCCCTTGGCTTTGGCGGTGCGCAGGAAACGGCTGAGATGCGCGTCATACTCATCCGCGGATTGCGGCACAATCAGGCGATGTTGGATACAGGCGACGATCGGTCGTTCCATGGTCGGGCGCAGGTGCGGCGCGGGGAAAGGGAGGGGTGAGGAGATGGCCCGCATTGTATCACGCCGCCGCGGCATTGGTGAAGGATACGGGGGGCCGCTTGGCAAAGGTCTGCCACCTTCGGTATACTCACATCCCCTTTCCCGCGCGCTGCAACCACATCCGCCCAACGAACGGACTACACCAACGTTAGAACGTTAGAACGTTAGAACGTTAAAACGTTCCAACCAATCTACCAATCTACCAATCTACCAATCTACCAACCAACCAACCCACCAACTAACCAACTAACCCACCCACCATGAGCCTGATCCGCCACACCGGCGCGCCTGGCGCCGCCCTACCCCATCGCCGCGGCGAAAGCGAATGGCGGCAAGAGATCGTCCACGTCTGCGAATTGATGTGGCGCAAAGACTATGTGGCGGCCAGCGACGGCAACGTCAGCGTGCGCCTGGGGCCGGATCGCTTTCTGGTCACGGCCAGCGGCTTTTCCAAAGGCTTCATCCGGCCCGAACAACTGCTGGTGATCGACTGGGACGCCAACCCCGTGGGCACGCGCTACGGGCCTACCCGCGATCTGCGCCCCTCCAGCGAGATCCTGCTGCACCTGGAAGCGTATCGCCGCCGGCCCGACATTGCCAGCGTGGTGCATGCGCATCCCCCCACGGCCGTGGCCCTTTCCATTGCCGGCATCTCCCTGGCCCGCTGCCTGCTGCCGGAAGTGGTGATGACCCTGGGGCTGATCCCCACCACCGCCTACGCCACGCCCTCCTCGATCGAGGGCGCCCAGGTCATTGCCGGGCTGATCGAGTCCTACGACGCCCTGATCCTGCGGCGGCATGGCAGCGTCACTGTGGGCGCGTCCGCCTGGGACGCGTATCTGAAACTGGAGAAGCTGGAGCACACCGCCCGCATCACCAAGATGCTGATCGAGCTGGGCGGGGACGCGCCCCTGCCCCCGGAGGAGACGGCCAAACTGGTGGAATGGCGCGCCGCGCGCGGGCAACTGCGCGGCAGTCAGGCCGAAGACATCTGCGAGGCGTGCGGCGTGTGCCACATCTCGCACAGGGGCTGACGCCGCGGCCTATTCGTGCACTTCGGCGCAACTGCTTTCCCAGGCGCGACCGCTGGCCGCGAGCATGGCGTCGGCCGCGTCGGGGCCCCAGGAATCGGGCGCGTAAAAGGAGAGGGGCGGGCCATCGCCCCGCGCCCAGCCCTGCTGAATGGCGTCGATGATGCGCCAGGAGAACTCGATCTCGTCGGCGCGGGCGAAGAGGGAGGCATCGCCGAGCAGGGCGTCGAGCAGCAGGCGCTCGTAAGCTTCGGGCAGGGCCTTTTGCCCGAAAGTGGTGGCGAAATGAAAGCTCATATCCACCGAACGCGTGCGCATGCCCGCGCCGGGGCGTTTGGTCTCGAAACCGAGGTGAAAGCCCTCATCCGGTTGCAGACAAAAGGCCAGCATGTTGGGCGTCACCGGGCGGCCGCCATCGGCAAAGAGCATGTGCGGCACCTCTTTGAAGCGGATCACCACCTCGGTCATCTTTGTCTTCAGATTCTTGCCGGAGCGCAGATAGAAGGGCACGCCTTGCCAGCGCCAATTGTCCACGAACAGCTTCAGGGCCGCGTAGGTCGGCGTTTCCGAGTCGGGAGCCACGCCCGGCTCCTGGCGGTAGGCCAGGCCGCCCTCCTTGCCGGCCAGATATTGGGCGCGCACCGTATGCGTGCGCAGGGTCTCGGCGTCGGGCAGGCGCAGCGCCCGCAGCACCTTCACCTTCTCATCGCGCAACATGGTGGCGTCCCAGGCCGCGGGCGGCTCCATGGCCGTCAGCGTCAGCAATTGCATCAGATGGTTCTGGAACATGTCGCGCAGCACGCCGGCCTGGTCGTAATAGCCCCCGCGACGCCCCACCTCCACCTCTTCCAGCACCGAAATCTGCACGTGATCGATATAATTTCGGTTCCATACCGGCTCGAAGATGGCGTTGGCAAAGCGGAAGACCATGATATTCTGCACCGTCTCTTTGCCCAGATAATGATCGATACGGTAGACCTGATCCTCGCTGAAGACGCGATGGATGCGTTCGTTCAGTTCGTGCGCGCTGTGCAAATCGACGCCAAAAGGCTTTTCGATCACGATACGGGTGAACTGGCCCCGATTCTGCGCCAGTCCCGACGCGCCCAACTGCTCTACAACCGGCGCGTAGAGGTGGGGCGGGGTGGAGAGGTAGAAGAGCCGGTTCGGGGGCAGATCGTGCTCCGCCTCCAGCCGCTGCAGGGTCTGGGCCAGCGCCTCGTAATCGGCCAGGGTGTCGTAGACCAGCGGCTGGTAAAAAAGATGGCTGGCGAAGGCATCCCACTGCGCGCAGCCCTCCCCTTTCAGCCGGCCAAATGTCTGCACGCCCTTTTCCATGCTCTGCCGGAATGCTTGATCATCCATCGGGCTGCGGGCCACGCCGAGGATCAGGTATTTCTGGGGCAGCAGGTCGGCGCAGGCCAGGCTGTGCAGCGCGGGCACCAGCTTGCGAAAGGCCAGATCGCCCGACGCGCCGAAAATGACGATGGTGGCCGGTTCCGGCCTGCGGATGCGGTCGAGATCCTTCATGCGATTCAGGCCAGGGTGGGGGTGCGGGCGGCGAGGGTCTGCAACAGGCTGCGGAAGGAGTGGGCGAAGGCCGCGACGCCGGCGGTCTGCAAGTCGGCGGTGACCTGATCGAAGTCGATGCCCAGGCCGGCCAGCCGGTCGATCTGCGCCTGGGCCGCGTCCACATCCTGGTCGAGGGTGCGGGCGATGACGGTGTGGTCGAGCAGCGCGGCGAGGGTGTTGAGGGGTAGGGTGTTGACGGTGTCCGGGCCGATCAGAGTGTCCACATAGATCAGGTCAGAATAGGCCGGGTTCTTGCTGCTGGTGCTGGCCCACAAAGGCCGCTGCACCCGCGCGCCTTGGCCGGCCAGCGCCTGCCAGCGGGCGCCGCCGAACACCTGACCAAAGCGGCGATAGGCCAGTTTGGCGTTGGCAATGGCGATTTGCCCTTGTAGATCCTGGTTCCCGGCCGCGGCCAGTTGCTTGTCTACCACGGTGTCGATGCGGCTGACGAAAAAGGAAGCCACCGACGCCACCCGATCCACGGCCCCGCCCGCGGCTTGCAAACGTTCCAGCCCCTCAATGTAGGCAAAGGCCACGTTTTCGTAGTCGGCCAGCGAGAACATGAGCGTGGCGTTGACGTTGATCCCCTCGCCGATGAGCTGGCGGATGGCGGGGATGCCGGCGGCGGTGGCCGGCACCTTGATCATGAGATTGGGGCGATCCACCAGCTGCCACAGGCGCCGGGCCTCGGCCACCGTGCCGGGCGTGTCGAAGGCAAGATCAGGGTTCACCTCCAGGCTGACAAAGCCATCCTGGCCGCGGCTGGCGTCGTAGAGGGGGCGGAGGAGGTCGGCGGCGGCAGTCACATCCACGCGGGAGAGGGTGTCGTAGATAGCGAAGGTATCGGCGCCGCCCGCGGCCAGAGCGGCGATGTCCGCGTCGTAGGCGCTGCTCTCGCCGATCGCTTTCTCGAAGATGGAGGGGTTGGAGGTGACGCCGCGCAGGCCCTGTCTCACCAGATCGGCGAGATCACCGGTGATGAGCAGGTCGCGGCTGATGAAATCGAGCCAGATCGCCTGGCCTTGTTGATCGAATATGGCGTGCAGTTTAGACATCGGTGGTTTATTCCTTACAAATCAGTGCTATGGGTGGGTTGCCCCCCTCTGACGCGCGGGCGCCGCCCGATCTTACGGCAGCAGCCCGGCGGCAGCCGCGGCCGCGGTATCGATCAGCCAGAGCAGGCGCCCGCGCGTGGGCTGCACCAGGGCCGCGGGCAGGGGATCGCGGTCGGACGCGGGGCCGAAGATCTGGGCCAGAGCCGCGCCTT
>JABWBG010000048.1 GCA_013360575.1 Caldilineales bacterium | reverse complement strand
AGCGCGGCGGCCGCGGCTGGGTGGCGGCGGGCGCGCTCGCGGTCCTGCTCACCCTGCTGCTCTCTCCCCTGGCCTCGACCCAGCCCGATGGGCTGGAGCGGGTGGCCGCGGATCTGGGCTTTCTGGCCGCGGGGGTGGACGCGCCCTACGAGCTTCTACCCGATTACACCCTCCCCCTCCTGGCCACTCCCCTCTCCACCCTCCTGGCCGGGGCCATCGGCGCCATCGTCGTCGCCGCCCTGGTGCTGTTCAGCCTGCGCCTGCTGCGGCGACCTGCGGCGTAGGGTTCACTCTGGCGCAGACCACATGCCGATCGAACTCGCCCCGCACAACAAACGTGGCCTGAGCCTGACCTCGCCCTTGCTGGCCGGCAGCGGGGCAGTGGGCTTTGGCGATGCCTTCCCGCCCGGCCTCGGCTTCGCCGCTTTCGGGGCCATCGTCACCACCGCGGTGAGCATACGGCCACGATCCGGCGCGCCGCCCCCGCGCTACGCCGAACTGCCCGCAGGATTCCTCTTCCACACCGGCGACCACAACCCCGGCTTCCAGCGGACGATCCGCAGCCACGCGCCTACCTGGCGCCGCGCCCCCTGTCCCATCCTCCTGGCCCTGGCCGGGGGAGATGCCGGCGACCGCGTGTGGATGGCCCGCCGCCTGGAAGAGGAAGACCTGGGCATCGCCGGCATCGAGTTGACCGTGGCCGAAGATGACAATCTGGGCGAAGCCAGCGCCTTCATCTCCGCCGTGCGCCACGCCACCACCCTGCCCCTGCTGGTCAAGCTGCCGGCCACGCGGGCGGCGCATCTGGCCCAAACCTGCGTGGTGGCCGGGGCCGATGCCCTCGTCATCGGCGCCGCGCCCCCTGCCCTCTATCCCGCGGCCGGCGGCGAGCTGTTGGAAGCGCCCCTGGCCGGGCCTATCGCCCTGCCCTTCACCCTGCGCGCCCTGCGCCACGTCGCCGCCCTCGACCTGGACGCGCCCCTGATCGCGTCCGGCGGCATCCACTCCCTGGCCGATGTCGATCTCTGCTTCGATCTGGGGGCCAACGCCGTGCAGATCCGCAGCCTGGTGTGGGTGGATCCGGCCGCGGCGCAACAATTGGCGCAGGAGCTGGCCCAACGGACAGAGGATGAGCATGCAGCTTGAACCTTACGCCCTGCACGGCGTGCCCATCCACTTCACCACCGCGGACGCGGGCATCGCCGCCCGGCTGCGCCGGCAATGGGCGCCTTTTTGCGGCGAGGGAGAGGGCCAGCCCCTGCGCGTGCACTTGCAGGCGGTGGCAGAGATGCCCGCCTCTCCAGCCCTGCCGCCGCCCGAGATGCCTGCATCTCTCGTCATTTCGCAAGGCCCCACCGTCCACTACCACGTGCAGGGGATGCAGGTCAGCGCTTTCTTCCCCCGTTGGGGCCGGTTCGACATCGATCTGGCCGCGGCCACGGTGACGGGGAAGATGACCGCGACCGGGCTGCCCCTCTACGGCCTGTTCGAAGACATGATCCTGATCGCGCTGGCGCCTTTGCTGCGCCGCCGCGGGTGCTACACCCTGCACGCCTTCGCCGCGGAGCTGGCGGGCGGCGACGCTTTGGCATCGGCGGCGGTGCTGTTCATCGGCGATGTGGGCGCGGGCAAGACCACCAGCGGCCTCAGCCTGCTGGCCGCGGGCGCCCGGCTGATCGCCAACGATTCGCCGCTGCTGCGCTTCTCCCCCGACGGCGGGGTGGAAGTCTGCGCCTATCCCGGCCTGATCAGCGCGTATGCCGACAGCCTGGCCTGGTTCCCGCAGCTGGCGGGGGTGCTGGCCGGGGCCGAGCAGCGCTCCGGCAGCGCCAAATACTCTTTTGGGGTGGAAGATATCTGGCCCGACCGCTGGCAAATGACCGCAAAGCCGGGCCTTCTCCTCTTCCCCCAGGTGACGCCGGGCCTGTCCGCGTCCGAGTTGCAGCCCCTGGCGCGCTTTGCCGCGCTGCAGCGGCTGGTGGGCCAATCGATGGAGGATTGGGACCGGGCGACCCTCCCTGCCCATCTGCGCAGCCTGCGCCTGCTGGTAGAGGCCGCGCCCGCGTACATCCTGCACCTGGCGCCAGATGTGCAGCGCCTGCCCGGCCTGGCGCGGGCCGCGCTCACTGCGGCGGCTCGACCGAACTCCCCGAAGTCGCCGCTTCCGCGCTGAGCGGGATCATACAGTTGCCCCAGTTGATTTGCCGGGGCTGTATCCCGGCCCGCGTGTGCGGGCGCATCTGGTGGATCAACTCCAGCGCCGCCTCTTCAGGAGCCGCAGCAGGGCATAGGCCACCATGCCGGTGCGGTGAATGCCGGCGTTGCAGTGAATGAGGATCGATTCGCCGGCATCCAACTGGGCGGAGATGCGGGGCAATTCGGCCAGGATCGCTGCGGCGACCTCATCCGGCGGCCACTTGCCATTTTTGATCGGCAGCCAGGTCCACAACAAACCGGATCGTTGGGCAGCCTCGCCGAATGCGGGGCCGCCTTGCTCCGCGACCAGCAAGGTGACGATGCGGTCGCAGCCCTGCTGGCGCAGTTGCGAGAAAGCATGACGGCCCGGATAATGCAACAGAGTCAATCGACCGTTGCCGATGGTCACCCACCGGAGCGTGAAAGGCTTGGCCATGGTTTTACGGGGCGCGAAAAAGAGGAGGAACAGGGATGAAACAAACGCAGGCCATACATACTATCACGCCCCCGCCTGCGCAAGAATCTGACAAACGCCCCCGATTCTGCTATGATGCAGGCATCCAGACCCCGACCCAGCCGGCGGGGTCTTCATTATGTCTCCACGAGCCCCCCACATGCTACTGCCCCGCCCCGAACTGCGCAATATCGCCATCATCGCCCACGTCGACCATGGCAAAACCACCCTGGTCGATGGCATGCTCCGCCAGGCGCGAATCTTCCGCCCCAACCAGCAAGTCGCCGAGCGCGTGCTCGATTCGAACGACCTGGAACGGGAGCGCGGGATCACCATCCTGGCCAAGAACACGGCGATCAGCATCGCGGATCTGGCCGGCCAGGGCCAGGTGCGCATCAACATCGTAGACACACCCGGCCACGCCGATTTCGGCGGGGAGGTGGAACGGGTGCTGAACATGGTGGATGGCGTGCTGCTGCTGGTGGATGCAGCGGAAGGCCCCAAGCCGCAGACCCGTTTCGTGCTGAAAAAGGCGCTGCAACTGGGCCACCGCGCCATTGTCGTTGTCAACAAGGTGGATCGTCATGACGCGGAGCCAGAGCGCGTGCTGAACGAGACCTTCGATCTCTTCATCGAACTGGGGGCCAGCGACGAACAGGCCGATTTTCCTGTGATCTACACCACCGCCACCGAAGGCCGCGCCGGCTACACGCCCGAACTCGGCCCCGACCTCTCCCCCCTGTTCGAGACGATCCTACGCGCCATCCCCTGCCCCCAGGTGGACAGGGCCGCGCCCCTGCAATTGCTCGTCACCACCCTGGGCTATGACACCTATCGCGGGCTGACCGCGATCGGGCGCATCTTTGCCGGCGCGCTGCACGCCGGGCAACAAGTGGCGCGCATCACCCCCAGCGGCGATACCTTCAGCGAGACGGCCCGCTATCTCTACGTGCACGAAGGCCTGAACCGGGTGGAAGTGGCGGAGGCCGAGGCAGGCGAGATCGTGGCCATCGCCGGACTGGAAGAAGTGGCCATCGGCGAAACCCTGGCCGACCCGGAACAGCCCGTCGCCCTGCCCACGATCAAGGTCGAGGCCCCCACCGTGCGCATGACCTTCGGCGTCAATACCTCTCCCCTGACCGGGCGAGAGGGCCGCTGGAGCACCTCGCGCAAGCTGCGCGAGCGCCTTTTTGCCGAGCTGCGGCACAATGTGGCCCTGCGCGTGGAGGAAACAGACAGCGCCGACACCTTTCTGGTCTCGGGCCGGGGCGAATTGCACCTGGCCATCCTGATCGAGACCATGCGCCGCGAGGGATACGAGCTCCAGGTGTCGCGGCCCGAAGTGATCATGCGTTACGACGAAGAGGGCGCGCTGCTGGAGCCGTACGAGGAAGTACACATCGAGACCAGCCCCGAGACCGTGGGCGCGGCGATCGAAATGCTGGGCAAGCGCCGGGCCGAGATGATGAACCTGTCCGAGGGCGCGGGCGGGCATGTCCACCTGACCTACCTGGCGCCAACGCGGGGCCTGTTGGGTTTCCGCCACCAATTCCTCACCGCCACACGCGGGGCCGGGATCATGAACACCCTGTTCCATGACTACGGGCCGTATGTGGGCGCGATCGAAGGTCGCAGCCGCGGCTCCTTGGTGGCGCACGAGCCGGGCATCGTCACCACCCACGGCCTGCGCAATGCCGAGCCGCGCGGCATCCTTTTTGTGGAAGCGGGGGTCGAGGTATACGAGGGCATGGTCGTGGGCGAACACCAACGCCCCGGCGATCTGGTTGTCAACGTTTGCAAGGCCAGGCAGCTGGACAACATGCGCCGCTCTTTCAAAGAGATCGAGGAACGCCTGACGCCGCCCTGGATCATGTCGCTGGATGAATGCATCGAATACCTGGCCGATGATGAACTGTTGGAAGTGACCCCCGCCAGCCTGCGCATCCGCAAGCGCCTGCTCGACAAACATGACCGCGCCCGCGTCACCAAACGCGCCAAAGATTAATGATTAATGATTAAAATGCGCTACAAGAGACGAATCTTTAATCTTTAATCTTTAAACCATCACCTTCCCATACGCCGCACGACCATGAACACCACCCTCATCACCGGCGTCTGCCCGCACGATTGCCCCGACACCTGCGCCTGGCAAGTGACAGTCGATGATGCGGGCCGCGCCCTCGACCTCGGCGGCCATCCCGATCACCCGGTCACGCAGGGGCGGCTGTGCGGCAAAGTCGATCGCTACCTGGAACGCACCTACCATCCCGCCCGCCTGACCACGCCCCTGCGCCGGGTCGGGCCTAAAGGGTCGGGCGAGTTCGCGGCGGTGGGATGGGAGGAGGCGATCCGCGAGATCGCTACGCGGCTGAGCGGGATCATCGATCAATTCGGGCCGGAAGCGGTGCTGCCCTATTCCTACGCCGGCACCATGGGCATTTTGCAGGGCGAGGGCATGGCAAGCCGCTTCTTCAACCGCATGGGCGCGTCCAAACTGGCCTACACCATCTGCGCCGAAGCCGGCGTGGCCGGCGCGACCTACACCCTGGGCCGCAACATGGGCATGGCCCCCGCCGATTTCGCCCACGCTGAACTGATCCTTTTGTGGGGCACAAACACGCTGACCAGCAACATGCACCTGTGGCCCTTCGTGCAGCAAGCGCGCAAAAAAGGCGCCCGCGTGCTGGTCATCGACCCGGCCCGCACCCGCACCGCCCGCGCCGCGGACGAGTGGATCCCCATCCGCCCCGGCACAGATGGGGCGTTGGCCCTGGCCCTGATGCACGTGTTGGTGACCGAGGATCTGATCGACCACGATTATGTTGAACGCTACACGGTCGGGTTCCCCGAACTGGCGGAGCGAGCCAAACAATACCCGCCGGCCTGGGCTGAGGCGATCACCGGCATCCCGGCGGCGATCATTCGTGCCATAGCCCATGACTATGCGAAGGCGGAGCCGGCGGCGATCCGCATCAACTACGGCTTGCAGCGCCACGCCGGCGGCGGCATGGCCGTGCGCAACATCACCTGCCTGCCCGCGCTGGCCGGACACTGGCGCCATCGCGGGGGTGGCATCCTGCTCAGCACCAGCGGCAGCTTCCATCTCGATTACGACAGCCTGCAGCGCCCCGATCTGCGCGCCCGCCCCGCCCGCACCCTGAACATGATCCACCTGGGCGAAGCCCTCAGCCTCGACCCCGCCCACATCGCCGCCGCGCACCATCACCCCCGCCCGATCGACCCCCTTCCCGACCCGGCCGCCGCCGGCCCGCCGGTCAAAGCCCTGATCGTCTACAACTCGAACCCCGCGGCAGTGGCGCCGGATCAGGCTGCGGTGCTGGCAGGACTGCGCCGTCCCGACCTTTTCACCGTCGTGCTCGAACAATTCCAAACCGACACCGCGGATTTCGCCGACTACCTGCTCCCCGCCACCACCCAACTTGAACATTGGGACATCCTCAAGCCCTACGGGCACCACTATCTCGCCCTCAACCGCCCGGCCATCGCCCCGGTGGGGCAGAGCCGGCCCAACAGCGCCATCTTCCGGGGGCTGGCCGCGGCCCTGGGCTACGACGACCCCTGCTTCGCCGAGCCGGACGAGGCCATCCTCCGTCAATTTGTCGCCAGCCAGACGCACCCCACCCTGCAAGGCATCACCTGGCAGCGGTTGTGCGATCAGGGTTTCGCCCGTCTGCACCTGCCCGACCCGTATCTGCCCTTCGCCGCAGGCAATTTCCCCACGCCCTCCGGCAAGTGCGAGTTCTTCAGCGCCCGCGCCCAGGCAGATGGCTACGATCCCCTGCCAACCTGGACGCCGCCGATCTCCCTGCCGGCATCACCGGCAGAGGAGGAGGCGCTGTTGCAATGCATCTCGCCGCCGGCGCACAACTTCCTGAACAGCAGCTTCACCCAGGTCGATCGCCTGCGCGGGCGAGAGGGAGAGCCGCTCCTGTTCATCCACCCGCAGGATGCGGCGCCGCGGGGCATCGTCGAAGGCATGCGAGTGTGCGTCGGCAATGAATTCGGCGAGGTGGCGCTGGCCGCCCACCTCAGCCCCGACATCCTGCCCGGCGTGATGCTGACCCACGGCATCTGGTGGCGCAAACTCAGCCCCGATGGCCGCAACATCAACCAGGTCACCCCACGCGGGCAGGCCGACATGGGCGGCGGCGCCCTGTTCTACGATGTGCGCGTGTGGGTGCAGCCGCTGCAGCCGGCCTGAGCGAGAGGGCGGCGCTTGTTTCCCCCGCCCCCCTCAAGTACAATCCCCCTATCCCCCCCGCCCACTGACCACTGACCCCATGTCCCACCCATTCGACGAAATCGAAGCCATCACCCGCCGCATCAGCGATCTTTCGGAAGAGAGCCTGGTGCTGCTCTCGCAGTACATCAGCTTCCTGAAATGGCAGGAGGAGCAATGGCAATCGCCCGCGGCCTGGGAGGATGAAGCAGGGATGCACACGGTGTGGCTGTTTGATCTGATCGATCAGTTCCACACGGCCCGCCAGGCGGCCACCGCCGACCCCGCGGGCATGGAGATCAAACTGGCGGCGGCGGCGTGCGGGGGCGTGCTGCGCCAGGCGATCTGGCAGCACCCGCCGGCCACCGGCGTTTCGGTGTTGGAATACCAGTTCCAGGCCCCGTTGGATGTCGATCGGCTGAAATTACGTTTTGCTGTGGGCGTGCGGGATGGCGCCCTCCTCTCCGCCGACAACCAGGTGGCTTTCCGGCTGCGCGTCAATGGCCGGCCCTTGTGGAGTCACCTCAAAGGGGAGACCGGCTGGGAGAGCTTCACAGTCGATCTGCCCTCGCTGGCCGGGCAGGAAGTGATCTTGCAATTGATCACCGATGCCCTGGGCAACTCACGTTGGAACTGGGCTGTGTGGGGCGAGCCGCAGGTGGCAGGATTGATCTACACTGAATGATAACCCGATCACGAGAGAAGGAGCGAGATTCTTATGACAACTATCATCCGCCCAAAGGCCTACGAAGAAGTCGTCGACTTTATCGCCGCAGGCACAAACCCTGGCAGCGTTGTGGCTTTTTCGCCTTCTCCTGAAGCAAAAGCCCGCGTCTTTGACCTGATCGAATGTGAAAAGAGGACGGGCTTGTCGGCTGAAGAGAAACAAGAGCTTGATTCGTACATGCAATTAGAGCACATCATGCGCCTGGCCAAAGCCCGCGCTCGCCAATACTTACATGATGACTAGCCCCTATCAACGTTGAGTTACGCCAATTGGTGGCAGAACGGGCCGGGAATACCTGTGAATACTGCCTGATTCACGAAGAAGATACCTTTTATGGCTGCGAAGTCGATCACATCATCAGTGTAAAGCTATGTCCCCCTCCACCCTCCGCATTTTCGGCGCGCCCATGGACTTGGGCCAGCAACGCCGCGGGGTCGATATGGGCCCCAGCGCCATCCGCTACGCCGGCCTGCAAGCGCGGCTGCGGCGGCTCGGCTACGAGGCGATCGACGGCGGCAATATCGACGTGGCCGCGCCAGAGGAAGCCAGCGGCCCCGAAGCCTTCCAGGAGCGAGATGGAGCGCGGGTGCGGCATCTCAACGCCGTGCGCAGCGCCTGCGCCGCCATCTACGCCGCGGCCCGCGACTGCGTGCAGGCGGAGGCGTTCCCCATCTTCCTCGGCGGCGACCACTCCATCGCCATGGGCACGGTGGGCGGCGTCAGCGAACGGGCGCCCACCGGCGTGATCTGGATCGACGCCCACGCCGACATCAACACGCCTGCCACCTCCCCCTCTGGCAACTTGCACGGCATGCCCCTGGCGCACCTGGTGGGCCAGGGCCTGCCCGAACTGGTGCATCTGGGTCGTCCCGGCCCGGCCATCGACCCTCGCCACGTGGTGATCATCGGCCTGCGCTCGGTGGATGCAGGCGAGCGCCGCCACCTGCGCGACCTCGGCATCCGCGCCTACACCATGCGCGATATCGACGAGCGAGGCCTCGCCGCCATCGCCCGCGAGACGATCATCCACGTGGCCGGGCTGCCGCGGGTGCATGTCAGCCTCGATCTGGACAGCCTCGACCCCGGGGACGCGCCCGGCGTGGGCACGCCCGTGCCCGGCGGCCTCAACTATCGCGAGGCGCACCTGCTGATGGAGATGCTGGCCGAATCGCGCAAGGTCACCTCCCTCGACATCGTCGAGATCAACCCCATCCTCGACCACGGCAACCAGACCGCGGAGCTGGCGGTGGAGCTGGCGGCCTCGCTGCTGGGCGCGCGGATTTTGTGAGAGCTAGCGATCCAACGCGTCAGCGAATATATCCGCTGCCCATTGATTGAGACTCTTGCCGCTAACCTCGGCTGCCGTGGCGACTGCTGCGTGTATTTCTGGCGAAATGCGGAGCATGAGCTTACCCGAATAGAGACGTTGAGGCGAGCGGCCAAGTCTCTCACAGGTTTCGAGATAATCATCCACGGCCTCTTCGAAGGCAGTACGTAATTCCGCTACGGATTCGCCATGAAATCCGACCACATCGGCAATGCCGGCGATGTGTCCCACAAAGCAACTATCCTCATCACTGTATCCAATTCGGGCGGAATAACCTTTATAAGTCATTGTTTTCATGGTTCAATGCCTGCCTGTTCGAGAAAACGCCGTGCATCACGCACTTGATAGGGTTTGGCCTCTTTCATAGGGTGGGGGCGATGAAATGTAGCCACAACATCATTCAGCAGAAAGCGCACACGCGCACCTCTGCCTTCGACGACCGTCGCGCCGAGCGCAAGAAACAGCGTCTCGATACGATCCCATTCTAATGATGTGGGCACGGGCGTGGTGAAGATCGCTTCCAGCGTCTTCCGATGTCGTTTATTCATGACTCATGATAGCACAATATGATAGCAAATACAATCGCCACAATCCCCTGTGCCCCCTGTCCTCTTCCATATTCCGACCACGGCAACCACACCGCGGCGCTGGCGACCTCACTGCTGGGCGCGCGGATTTTGTGAATGGGTCACGCCGGCAACCGTTCAGCAAGCATTTCTGCTGCTGCTATTTCTTTGCTCGCCAGATAGAGCGTGTCCGGACAGAAATCCTGTCCATTGGGCCATTGCACACTGCCCAAACATGGCCGTACCGCAGTAAAATAACGGCGATCTTTCAATTCCACAAAGAAACCAAAATCAAGGTAAGGGCTGACGTCAAACACCCGGATTTCTCCGTTTGTGAACGTTAGCGTGATTGTATAATCTTGGTTTGCCGTGACTGCTTTTACTCTTGGATTCATTTCAGGAAACTTTTTACCTGCTTTTTTATCTCACGCAAAGTCGCAAAGTCTTTTTAGGATTTCTCGGCGTCTTCGCATCTTTACGTCTTTGCATGAGCTAATTTTGGGGACAATATGAAATCGTAACAGTTCACCTGATGTGTCATTGCGAGTGCAGCGAAGCAATCTCCAAGGTGGCTCATCAATTTTGGGGGTTTCAAGCGGCGTTGGGGATTGCTTCGGGGCTATCGCCCCTCGCAATGACAAAATAAGGTGAATTATTACGATATCTAATGTGGATATGAGGCAATTTATACCGCGTATTGTCAAAATAATACATAGACACGATGATGCCATAAAACATGGCGATGATTGCCATGGGGTACTCCTTTTAGGTTTCGAGAGTGATTTGCGCTGAAATTATAGTCGAATCCGGTGACGATTGCAATGACAGAGGATCACTCCCATCCTCAACCACGGCAACCACGCCGCGGCGCTGGCGGCGGGCCTTGCCTTGCCTCGCTGCCAGGGGCCAAGCTCCCATGCCGCGGCTTTCGGAAAAATCGCATAGCTGGCATATAATCAGACCATCACACCCCACCCAGCCACCGGAGGCCGGCGATGTCTGAGTTCAATTTCGGCGGGGAATTTGCCTGGTTCCCCACCCCCGAAACCATCGAAAACAGCCACCTGCACCGCTTCATGCGGCAGCAGGGACTGGCGACGCTGGCCGAGCTACAGGCAAAATCGGTCGAAGACATCGCCTGGTTCTGGGACGCGACCCTGCGCTATCTCGACATCCAATTTTACACACCGTACTCGACCATCGTCGATCTCGCAGGCGGAATCGCCTGGCCGCAGTGGTGCGTGGGCGGCGAGATGAACATCGTGCACAATTGCCTGGACAAATGGATGGGCACGCCGACCGAAACCGCTACGGCGCTGCGTTGGGAAGGGGAAGAGGGCGTGGTGCAGACGCTGACCTACGCGCATCTGCGCCGGGAGGTGAACCGCTGCGCCAATGCCCTGCGCGGCCTCGGCCTGGGCAAGGGCGACGCCATCGGCCTGTACATGCCCATGACCCCGGAGATCGCCATCGCCCTGCTGGCCATCGCCAAGATCGGGGGCGTGATCTTGCCTCTCTTTTCCGGTTACGGGGCCGGGGCCATCGCCACCCGCCTGGCCGACGCCGAGGCCAAAGCCCTGTTCTGCGCGGATGGGGCCTATCGCCGCGGGCGCGTGGTCGATATGAAAGCCACCGCCGATGAAGCCCTGGCCGCGGCGCGGTCGGTGCAGCATGTCATCGTCCACCGCCGCACCGGCCACGATATCCCCTGGACGCCGGGCCGCGACCACTGGTGGCATGATCTCATGCCCACGCAGGCGGAGGAGGCGGCAAATGAACGCACCGGCGCCGAAGACATGATCATGATCATCTACACTTCCGGCACCACCGGGCGGCCCAAGGGCGCGGTGCACACGCATTGCGGTTTCCCGCTCAAGGCCGCGCAGGACATGGCCATGGTCATGGACGTGCAGCCGGGCGAGGTGATGTATTGGATGACCGACATGGGCTGGATGATGGGGCCGTGGGAGGTGTTCGGGACGCTGCTGGTGGGCGGGGCCATGCTCTTTTACGATGGCGCCCCCGATTTCCCGGACGTGGATCGGCTGTGGAAACTGGCGGCGGATCATGGCGTCACGCATCTCGGCGTCTCGCCCACGCTGATCCGGGCGCTGATGGCGCATGGCGCAGGCCCGGTCAAACGCCACGATCTCTCCCGCCTGCGCGCGTTTGGCTCCACCGGCGAGCCGTGGAATCCCGACCCCTGGAACTGGCTCTTCCAGGTCGTGGGCGAAGGCCGGCGCCCCATCCTCAACTATTCCGGCGGCACCGAGATCTCCGGCGGCATCATCGCCGGCAATGTGCTGACGCCGCTCAAGCCCGCGGCCTTTGCCGGCCCTGTGCCCGGCATCGCCGCGGATGTGGTGGACGATGACGGCAATCCCCTGCGCGGGGCTGTGGGCGAACTCGTGATCCGCCGGCCCTGGATTGGCATGACCCGCGGCTTTTGGCGCGACCCTGACCGCTACATCGAAACGTATTGGAGCCGCTTCCCCGATGTGTGGGTGCACGGCGATTTCGCGGCCATCGACGCGGACGGGCAATGGTACATCCTGGGCCGCTCCGATGACACGATCAAGGTGGCGGGCAAGCGCCTGGGCCCGGCGGAGGTGGAGAGCATCCTGGTCGGGCATCCGGCGGTGGTGGAGGCCGGGGCCGTGGGCGTGCCCCACGCGGTCAAAGGCTCGGCCCTGGTCTGCTTCGTGGTGCCGCAAGCGGGCGCAGCCGCATCGCCAGCGCTTGCCGCCGAACTGATGGAGCTGGTGGCGCAGGAGATGGGCAAAGCCCTCAAGCCCCAGGCCGTGATCTTCGTGCCCGACCTGCCCAAAACCCGCAACGCCAAAGTCATGCGCCGCGTCCTGCGCGCCGCCTATCTCGACCAGCCCGCCGGCGACCTCAGCGCCCTCGTCAACCCGGAGGTGGTGGAGGAAATCCGGCGGATGGGGAGGTTGGTAGATTGGTAGATTGGTAGATTGGTAAATTGGTAAATTGGTTGGGATTCGCGCACCAATCTACCAATCTACCAATTTCCCAATCTACCAATTTCCCAATCTACCAATCTACCAACCAACAAACCAACCAACCAACCAACCCCATGAACTTCAACCTCACCGCCGAACAACGCCTGACGCAACAGATGATCCGTGATTTCGTGGAAAACGAAGTCAAACCGCTGGCCGCGCACACGGACCACACCCACGAGTTCCCCTGGGCCAGCATCAAAAAAATGGGGCCGCTGGGCCTGCTGGGCCTGAACATCCCCGAAGAATGGGACGGGGCCGGGGCCGACCACCTCTCCGCCGCCATTTTGATCGAGGAACTGGGCCGGGGCTGCGGTTCCACCGCCCTGACCGTGGCCGCACATCTGGGCCTGGCCTGCGCGCCGCTGGCCGCCTTCGGCAGCGACGCCTTGAAGGAACGCTATCTCAAACCCCTGGCTCGCGGGGAGATGCTGGGCGCGCTCAGCCTGACCGAGCCGGGCGCAGGCTCCGATCTAAAGGGCGGGGTGCGCACCACCGCCGTGCGCGCTGGCGATGCCTGGGTGATCAACGGCAGCAAAATGTGGATGACCAACGCCTCGGTGGCCGGGGTGATGATCCTGCTGGTGCGCACCGGCCCGGCAAGCGGCTCTCACGCGCTCAGCCACATCCTCGTGCCCGCGGACACGCCCGGCGTCACGGTGGCGCCCGCGGAGCGCAAAATGGGCCTGCACGGCTGCAAAACGCACGCGGTCAGCTTCGAAGATGTGCGCGTGCCGCTGGAAAACCTCGTCGGCGAGGAAGGCCGTGGCCTGCACCAGACCCTGACCGTGCTCGACGGCGGGCGCATCGGCATCGGCGCCCTCAGCGTCGGCCTGGCCCAGGCCGCGTACGAAGAATCGGTCAAATACAGCCACGAACGCCACACCTTTGGCGCGCCCCTCGCCAGCCATCAGGCCATCCAATTCAAAATCGCGGACATGGCCACCCAACTCCACGCCGCCCGGCTGATGGTCTATCATGCCGCCTGGCTGCGCGACCAAAAACAGCCGATCAACCAGGCCGCGGCCCAGGCCAAGCTCTTCGCCACCGAAATGGCGGAAAAAGTCTGCTTCGAGGCGATCCAGATCCACGGCGGCTACGGCTATTCTGCCGAATTCCCGGTCGAGCGCATCTACCGCGACAACCGGCTGATGCTGATCGGCGAAGGCACCAGCGAGATCAACCGGCTAGTCATCGCCCGCAATGTGCTGGGCGTGTGATGGAGGATGGACGAAAGACGAAGGGCGATGGACGATGGATGATTTTCAATTCGCCTCATCGTCTTTCGTCTTTCGTCTTTCGTCTTTCGTCTTTCGTCCAACGTCCAACGTCCAACGTCCACCGTCCATCGTCCGTTTTGGTTCATCAACTTTCACACAGGGATATTTGTCATGAACGCCACACACACAGCTTCTCCCGCACGCGCGCCCGGCCCGCCAGGCAAACTTCTGGTGGGCAACCTGCTCGACGCCAGCAGACGTGAAAATCGGCTGGCGCATTTTGTACACGTCTGGCAAACCTACGGCGACATCGTACGCCTCGATCTAGGCCCGCTGCCATTCTTTCTGCTGACGCGACCGGATCATGTGCATCATGTCCTCGTCGCCCACGCGGCCAACTATCCCAAGGGCCGGGGCTATAACAAGCTCAAGCTGTTCCTGGGCGATGGCATCTTCACCAGCGAAGGCGATCTGTGGCGCAGACAGCGCCGGCTCCTGCAGCCGTTGTTCACGCCTCAGAGCGTGGGCCGCTTCGAATCGCACATGCGCCGGGCCATCGATGGGCTGTTGGCCGAGTGGGAGTCAGCCGCCGCCAGCGGCCAGGAGCTCGACATCAACCAGGAGATGATGAAGCTGGCCATGAACGTGATCAGCCTGGTCATGTTCGGATTTGAGATCGGGGCGCGGGCGCGGGAGGCAGCGGACGCGTTCAGCGCCATGCTGCGCTTCGTCAGCGAACGCTCTGTCTCCGCCATCGACCTGCCCCTGGCCATTCCCACCGCGGCCAACCGCCGCGCCCAGGCAGCGATGGACAGAGTCAACGCCTTCATGGCCGAGATCGTGGCCGAACGCCGCGCCGACCCCACCGAGCATGATGATCTGCTGGCCCTGCTGCTGGCCGTGCGCGACCCCGACAGCGGCGCCGCCATGTCCGAAGAGCAACTGCGGGCGGAACTGCTCACCAACTTCTTCGCCGGGCACGAGACCACGGCCCAGGCCCTGACCTGGATGTGGTATCTGCTCTCCCTGCATCCCGGCGTGCGCGCACAACTGGAAGAAGAACTGGCGCGCGTGCTGGGCGGGCGCGCCCCCACCCTTGCCGATCTGCCCAACCTGACCCTCACCCGCGCCATCATCGATGAGACCCTGCGCCTGTATCCGCCGGTGTGGGGCTACGTGCGCCAGGCCCTCGCCGCCGATGAGATCGATGGCTACCACATCCCCGCCGGCGCCATGGTCATGGTTTCGCCCTTCATCACCCACCGCCTGCCCACCATCTGGCCCAACCCCGAAGGGTTCGATCCCGGCCGTTGGATGTCGGAACAGGGCGCAGGCCGCCCCAAACACGCCTATTTCCCCTTCGGCGCCGGGCCGCGCGTGTGCATTGGCAACAACTTCGCGCTGCTGGAGATGCGGCTGATGCTGGCCACGGCAGCGCAGCGCTTCCACCTCGACCTGCAACCCGGATTCCGGCCCGTGCTCGAATCGGTGGCCAGCCTGCGCCCCGCCGGCGGCATGCCGATGACCCTCACCCCACGCACCCCCTGAAACCCGCCACCTGACACCTGACACCTGACACCTGATACCCAACACATGCCACTCCCCCCTCTCCTCCTCTTCGATCTGGAAGGCGTCTTCACCCCTGAGATCTGGATCAACGTAGCCGAGCGCAGCGGCCTGCCCGAGCTGCGCATCACCACCCGCGACGAGCCTGATTATGACAAGCTGATGCGCTACCGCATCGCCATCCTGGAACGGCACGGCATCACCCTGGCCGATATTCAAGAGGTGATCGGCGGCATGGGCCTGCTGCCCGGCGCCCGCGCCTTCCTGGACTGGGCCCGCAGCCAGGCCCCGGTCATCCTCCTCTCCGACACTTTCTACGAATTCGCCGCCCCGCTCATGGCCCAACTCGGCCAGCCCACCCTCTTCTGCAACACGCTGGAAGTGGACGATCGCGGCAGGGTCAGCGGCTACCGCCTGCGCATCCGCGACGGCAAACACGCGGCGACGCAGGCGCTGAAAGCCCTCAACTTCCGCACCCTCGCTGCCGGCGACAGCTACAACGACACCACCATGCTCGCCGCCGCCGACCACGGCATCCTCTTCCGCCCGCCTGCCAACGTCATCGCCGACTTTCCACAATTCCCCGTCGCCTGGGAATACGCGGAGATCAAAGCGATCCTGACCAACCTGTTAGCTTCAACATGAATCATTTAAACTGAAGCTATCTTGAGACGATGGACGATGGACGATGGATCGCGTTGCCATCGTCTATCGTCCATCGTCCAATCCGAAGCGAAACGCATGTTTTCGACGTGACTTGGGTTTAGCCACCTCTATAGCGTGACCGGCGATATGGCAACAGGGAGATTCTCGTAGAAAATCTCGATTTCGGCCTCGGAGAACAATCTACCGATATAATCACTGACATAAGCGTCACGCTTTTGTTGCACAAATTCAGCGCGCAGTTCAGATTCTGCTTGTTGCACATCTGGCTCAAAAATACTGAGACGCAAGTAAACAACAGCATGTTCTGCTGATATGACAAAAGCACCGATTGGGTTATCTTTTATCAAGTATGCTGTTTGAACATATTCAGGAAGTTCATCTGTATGCGAAAATTCAAATGTTTGTAGCAGTTGCCGGACATCGTCAGGCACATCGGCTCCCACAAAAGCACTCGCCGGTTGCGCGATTACATCCGAATTCACCGCAACCGCTCTCGCCTTTCGCGTTCGCGCCTGATCGAGAAACGCAGAGAACAAATCTTCTTTTGTGCCATCCATTGCACGTAATCCGTCGAAAACCTGCATGGCTTGCGCTTCTTCACCAAAATCAGCAGCCAACAACTGTATGACACTACGAACAGGATTAGCCGCGAGATACTGTTCAATTTCCATTTCCGCAGGTTCTGCAGCTTCCTCGTACAATTGACGCTGTATCTCATTCAATAGCAACAATTTGCGCACTGATTCGAACCGGGTCTCTTCACTGACATCCCCTCGCGCAGCCCAGTATGATTTCTCAATCTGTTCGATCTGAGGATCGTTGGCGGCCAGTTCCTGTTGTCGAGTCATGTATTTCTGCACCGCCTCATCCGTGACAAGGATGCCCCGCCTGACAGCCTCCTGTAACAGCAACTTCTGGTGGATTTGTGACTTGAGCGCCTCTTCATAAGCTTCGGGATCAGATAACGAAACCGCCC
>JABWBG010000336.1 GCA_013360575.1 Caldilineales bacterium | reverse complement strand
GCTGGCCGCGCAGGGCGCGCGTGTGCGCGTCAGCGACGTGCGCAGCGCGGCAGAATTGGCCGGGGCCATGGCGGGCCTGGCCCCTCTGGGCGTGGAACTGATCGCCGGGCCGCAGACCGCGGCCTTGCTGGCCGGGGTAGATGCCGTGGTTGCCAGTCCAGGCGTGCCGCAAGACATCCCCCTGCTGCAAGCCGCGCGAGCGCGGGGCCTACCGATCACCACCGAGACGCGGCTTTTTGCCGAGCGCTGCCCGGCGCGGCTGGTGGGTGTGACCGGTTCCAGCGGCAAGACGACGACCAGCACCCTGACCGCGCGTATCCTGGCCGCGATGGGGCTGCGGGTGTGGCTGGGCGGCAACATCGGCGCGCCCCTGCTGGGCGAACTGGCGCAGATGACCCCCGAACACCGCGTGGTGATGGAGTTGAGCAGTTTTCAACTGCTGTATTGGGCCGGCGTCAGCCCTGAGCAGGCGGCGGTGCTCAATATCACCCCAAACCACCTCGACCGGCACCCCTCCATGGCGCACTATGCCGCGGCCAAGGCCAACATCCTGGCCGCGCAGGGCGCGACCGACGTGGCCGTGTTGGGCCGCGACGATCCGATCACCGCGGCCTGGGCGCAGAAGGCAGAAGTGCAAATCGAAGCGGACGCGGGGCAAGATGCCCTGGCCTTCCCCCTGGCCGGCAGCATCCTCACCTTTGGCCTGACCGGCCAACCCACGGCAGATGGCAGTTGGATCGACGCCGAGGGCCACCTGTGGCTGCGCTGGCAAGGCGCGACACAGCCAATCTTGCCCGCGGCTGCCATCCAACTGCGGGGGCGGCACAACCTCAGCAATGTGCTGGCTGCCATCTGCCTGGCCGCGGCCGCGGGGCCGCCCGAGCTGGAACCGGCAGCCATGGCCGCGGCGATCCGCAACTTCAACGGCGTGGCCCACCGTTTGGAGGTCGTGCGCCAGGGGGGCGGTGTGCTGTGGATCAATGACAGCATCGCCACCTCGCCAGAGCGGGCGGTGGCGGCAATGCGCAGCTTCGACGCCCCCCTCATCCTGCTGGCCGGGGGCCGCGATAAACACCTGCCCTGGCAGCAGTGGGCCGCGGTCGTGCATCAACAGGTGAAGCACGTGATCACCTTTGGCGAAGCTGCCGGTTTGATTGCGGCGGCGCTGACCCCCCGGCCCACCGGCAGCCGGCTGCAAGAACTGTTGCCGGCGCCTGATCTGGCCGGGGCGGTGGCGCTGGCCGCCGAACTGGCCCGGCCCGGCGATGTCGTCCTCCTCTCCCCTGGCGGCGCCAGCTACGACGCGTATCTCGATTTCGCCGCCCGTGGCCAGCACTTTTGCGAACTCGTCCATGCCCTTCCCCCCCCCTCCTGACCCCACCCCGGATACAGAGCCATGTCCATCCGCCCTGCCAGAATTGCCCAAGCCAAAGAAAATGGTTTAAACCATTCTTTGGATTATCCCCTGCTGATCCTGATCGCCGCGCTGATCGGCTTCGGCCTGATCATGGTCTTCAGCGCCTCCTACGCCTTCGCGTATGTGAACACGGGCAACGCCCTGCACTTCTTCCTGCGCCAGGTGATCTGGACGGTGTTGGGCGTGATTGCGATGCTGGCTGCCCTCAGCATCGACTACCGCAGTTGGCGCGCCCTGGCCCTGCCGATCATGATCTTCACCATCGGCCTGCTGGTGCTGGTGCTGATCATCGGGCAGGTACGTTTTGGCGCGGTGCGGCAATTTTTCGAAGGCTCCGGTCAGCCTTCGGAATTTGCCAAGGTCTCCATCATCATTTACATCGCCGCCTGGCTGACCAGCCGCAAACAGAATCTGACCCAGATCAGCTATGGGCTGGCCCCCTTTGCCGTGCTGTTGGGGCTGATGGTCAGCTTGATCGTGGCCCAGCCCGACATCTCCACCTCAATGCTGATTACCCTGACCGCGGTGGTGATGTTCTTCGTGGCGGGCGCAGCGTGGATTCAGGTAGGACTGACCCTGCTGCTGGCCGGGCTGACTTTCGGCGTGGTGATTACCTTCTCGGCGCACGCGCAGGAGCGGATCCAGATCTTTTTACAGACTATCGTCAACCCCTTCAACACCACCAACTTCCACCTGCGCGAGGCCATCTACGCCCTGGTGGAGGGGGGGGTGTTTGGGCAAGGGCTGGCCAACAGCGTGCACAAACAGCCCCCCGGCCTGCCCGCGGTGCACTCGGACAGCATCTTCGCGGTGGTGGGCGAGGAATTGGGGCTGATCGGCAGCCTGCTGGTGTTGGCCCTCTTCTTCTTCTTTGCCTACCGGGGCATGCGCGTGGCCCTGCGCGCGCCGGATGATTTCGGCACCTTGCTGGCCCTCGGCATCACCACCTGGCTGGTCTCGCAAGCCTTGATCAACATCGCGGTGATCACGGCCACCTTCCCCTTCACCGGGCTGCCCCTGCCCTTCTTCAGCTATGGCGGCTCCAGCACGCTGGCCAATCTGATCGGCGTAGGCATCCTTCTCAACATCTCCCGCGGCGGCGGGGGAGGCATCGATCTCAGTGCGTATTCTCGTTTCTGGCGGCGGGACGGGCGGACACGTCTATCCGATCCTGACCGTGGCGGCAGCCCTGCCCGACGTCGCCGCGCGGCGTCAGGCAGCTATGCCCGCGACCGCGACTGATTGGCAACGGATCGACATCCGTTACGCCGGCACCCCCGACGGGGTGGAAGCGGCGCTGGCCGCGCGGGCGCAGATCGCATTCATCCCCATCCGCGCCGGGCAGATGCGCATCCGCAACCCCCTGAAGCTGGCGCGCAATAGCCTGTGGCTGGCGCAGGGGCTGTATCAGGCGTGGCGATTGATACGCGCCTGGCGGCCGCATGTGCTGTTCGTCACCGGCGGCTATGCCTGCGCGCCGGTGGTGTGGGCGGCGCATCGCCACGCCATCCCCATTCTCATCTATCTGCCCGACCTCACACCCGGCCTGGCAGTGCAGCGCCTGGCCCGCTATGCCCAGCGCGTGGCCGTCAGCTTCCCCGCTGTCGCGGCGTTTTTCCCCGGCAAGGCCATCGTCACCGGTTACCCGGTGCGAGCCAGCCTGCGGGGGCCGCGGCTGAACAAAGCCGCGGCGCGGCGTCATTTCGATCTGGCCCCCGACCTGCCCACGCTGCTGGTCTTTGGCGGCTCGCGCGGGGCGCGGTCGATCAATATCGCCCTGGCCGCCATCCTGCCGCAGCTGCTGGCCGCGGCCCAGGTGATCCACATCACCGGCGCGTTCGACGCCCCCGCCGCGCAGGAGCGGGCCGTGAGCCAGGAGAGCCGT
>JABWBG010000335.1 GCA_013360575.1 Caldilineales bacterium | reverse complement strand
ACAGGGCCAGCGTGCCGGCGGCGCTGCCGCCGAACCAGCGCCACACCCCTGCCCACGCGCTCAGGGCCGCGGGCCACTCGGCGAGGGGCAGCAACTCCAGGCCGCCGTAGCTGTTCCACGCCTGCTGCCAGAAACTGGGGATCTCCGCCGGCAGGATGCGCCAGCCATCCCACTGCCACACCTTGAACCAGACATAATAAAATCCAGCCGCGGCGGCGAGCAGGCGCACAAGCGCGGCGGTGAGGCGGGGAGGAAGCGAGGCAAGGCGGGGGCGCCGAGAAGGGGGCGCGAGGAGGAGAAGGGCGAGGATCAGAGGGGTAAAAAGCAGGGCATTTTGCTTGACGGCGAAGGCCAATCCCAGCCCCAGCCCGGCGAAGAGGCCACGGCCGTGGGCCGCGGCCAGCAAAGCCAGCAGCAGCCACATCACCATCATGGGGTCGGTGTACAGGGTGGCCGCGAAACTGATGCCAAAGGGGGAGAGCGCGTACAGGGCCAGCGCCCAGCGGGCCGTGTCTGGGCCATACAGCCGCCGCGCCAGCAGCCACAAAAGGGCCAGCGCCAGCACCGAGCAGGCCACATTCAGCCCCCGCCCCACCGCCTCATCCGGCCCCAGCCAGGTGAAAGTGTGCGCCAGCAGATAAATGTACAGGGGAGGTTTATCGACCGCCGCCCGTTCCAGCATCGGGTCCAGCCCGGAGCTGATCAGCCGCGCCCAATAGGCGTACAGCGCCTCATCCTCGCGCAGAGGGAAGCGGCCAAAGGAGAGGAGGCGCAGGATCAGGCCCACGCCCAGCCACAGCATCACCCACAGCCGCTCGCTGATCGCATGCAGGCGCAGGGCCGGGAGGAGGTGGCCGTCAGCCGCGCGGGCCGCGGCCGTCCACTGCGATGTGGCCATGCTCAATCCACAAAACGGTATTTGATCAGCGCCCACAGGGCCGGGAATCCATCCCGCCAGGTGATATTTTTGCCCTCGTGATACTCTCGCCCGGTGTAGCTGATCGGCACTTCGAAGATGCGGTGCCCCCGTTTCAAGATCTTGGCCGTGATCTCCGGCTCCAGCTCGAAACGGCGCGCGTGCAGGGGCACACCCTCCAGCACCTCGCGGCGGAAGACTTTGTAACAGGTTTCCATGTCGGTGAGGATGGCGTCGTAGAGCAGATTGGTGGTCAGCGTCAGCAGTTTGTTGCCCAGCATGTGCCGGAACATCATGGCCGAGCGGGGGCCGCCCAGAAAACGGCTGCCGTAGACCACCTTGGTGCGCCCCTCCACGATCGGCTGCAACAACCGCGGGTAATCGCGCGGGTCGTATTCCAGATCGGCATCCTGAATGAGGAAAATCTCGCCGCTGGCGTGCTGCATGGCCGTGCGGATGGCCGCGCCCTTGCCCTGGTTGCGGGGATGCGCGATCGCTTGCAGCAGCCCTTCTGCCTGCAGACGTTGCAACACCGCGGCGCTGGCATCGCTGGATCCATCATCCACGGCGATGATCTCCTGCTTCAGGATGACATGTTCGCCCGGTTCCCCCTTGATCGGTGTGATCTCCAGCGACAGACTGCGCATGGCCGCCACCTGCCGCACGATGGTTTCGAGGGTGGCGGCTTCGTTGTAGACCGGCATCAGCACAGAATAGCGGATGGTGCGTTCGTTCATGGCAGCGCAAAGGGGGCGGGAGAGGGGGGTCAGGCGTTCTTGATCACGAAGTAGCGGAAACTGAACCAGTGCGCGTCGGCGTCGGTGTTGGGCTGCACGGCGGCCACGCGGCCCCCCTGCGCTGCCAACAGGCGCGTTGCCTGCGTTTGGGGAATGCTGTACATCTCCATGATCGGCTGCTGGCCATACCGTAGACGTTGGTACAGGCGAAACAGGGCGGATCCCTTCAGCGGCTGGATCAGGCGGCGCCAGCGCGCCCGCGGGTGGCTGGGCAATTGAAAGATCAGCAGCCCGCCCGGCTTGAGCAGGCGCAGGAACTCGGCCAGATAGCCGCGGCTGTAACGGGGGGCCATGTGCTGCAAGGTGATGTTGGAGTAGATGAAATCGAAGCTGGCCGTGGGGAAGGTGCTGAGGTCGGCGCGGGCGTTGAGGTGATAGATGCAGCGCTCGCCAAACCGGTTGTAGCCGCGCGCCCACTCCAGCATCACCGGGCTGATGTCCACGCCGTGCACCTGCGCGAACTGTTCGGCCAAGGCCTGCGACAGCCGGCCCACGCCGCAACCGAAGTCGAGGGCCGCGCCGCGCGCCGGTTCCAGGCCCAGCCGCGCGCTTTCCGCCAAAACTTCGGCGATCTCAGCCCGTCCGGTGGCGAAGAATTCCTCGATCTGCCAGCGCTGGCCGGCTTTATCGGGCCAGGAGAGCACCCCCCACAGTGGATCGGTCTCGCCGAATGTATCCCATTGACGCTGCAAATCGTGCAAATCCATCAGGCATCGGGCTAAAAGGCAGTGAACGTGAACGCAGGGGCGGCAACCAGCCGGCCCCCTGCGCGGGGGTGGATTATACTCGAAGCCGCGTCCCACGCCCAAACCCGCGGCGGCGAGCCGGCGTGTGGGGCAAAAGCAGCAACTTTTGGCGGCCCTCCACGCCTGTGCTATACTCCGCCATCGTCTTGTCCCCCTGTCCAAGGATGATTGCATGAGCGCCTACGACCCCCCAGATTATTCCCCGGAAGAAGCCTTGCCCGCCGCAGCCGAGCCAACCGATCCCGAAGAGATCGTCGAGATCGAGCGCGGGCTGGGCTTCACTGATGGCTTTCAATTTGGCTGTGGGTTGTGGGCGGCGCTGCTGGTGGCGGCGTTGCTCTCGGGGCTGGCGTTCCTGATCCTGGCCTTTCTCCTCTCCTTTGCCGGCGTCAACCTGATCTGAAGCCCCAAACCCTAAAACCACCAAACCCTAAAGGTTTCTAAAACCTTTAGGGTTTTTTTTAAAATTAGTGTAACAATTTACCTGATGTGTCATTGCGAGTGACCCATCCCGCTGCGGCGGGTGGGTCGCTCGCAATGACACATGAAGGATGTTCTAAAATGAGCTACTACGTGTATATCATGGCAAAAAAGTACAATACCGTACTTTATACCGGAATGACCAATGATCTGCAACGTCGAGTTTATGAACACAAAATGAAAATAACACCGGGTTTTACAAGTAGATACAATGTGACAAAGCTCGTGTATTTCGAAGAATACGAAGACATAAACGAAACTATTGATCGAGAAAAACAAATTTCTCTACCGGACATTTTCATGAAGGATTAGCTCGGGAGGTAAATCGAAGCGAACAGGCAAAGTCCAGCCGACCTTGAGATGATGCTTGAACCAG
>JABWBG010000334.1 GCA_013360575.1 Caldilineales bacterium | reverse complement strand
CGCCCCCTGCCCCCCAAACACTGAACACTGAACACTGAACACTGAACACTGTCCCCCCTCCCGTTCACACCACATTCCCCTCGAACACCACATTATCGGCGTCAAGCACCTCGACATTGACGGCGTTGCTGCGGAAAGTGTTCTTGCGGATCACATGATCGCGCGGGTGGGGGGCCGCGGCCACGTGCAGCGGCTCGACGCCATGATCCTGGTTGGCGGCCACGCGGATCGCTTTGCCATTCAGTTCCAGATCGTTGCGCTCGATCAGCCAATCGGCGCAGGTGACGTTGGCAGGCGCGGCCGCGGCAAAGGCGGGCACATGCCGCGACCACATCAAGATGCCATGCCCATTGCTGTGGATGGTGTTGTTGCGCACGATGAAGCCGGCCCCATTCTCCACCGCCAGCCCCGCCTGCCGGTTGCTCACGATCTGATTGGTCTCGATCACATTATCGGAGGAAAAGCCCAGCCAAAAGCCATAGGCGCTGTGATTGGCGCGGTTGTTCCAAAAGGTATTGCCCCGACTGAAGGTGGCTTCGAAGGCATTGTTGGGACTGTACGAGCCATCGTTGCCCTCGAACAGGTTGTCATTGCAGCCGCGGCGTTTGCCATCAGGGCTCAGCCCGGCCAGGAAAAAGCCATCGCCGCACATACGCGCCTGGTTGCGCTGGAAGACATTGTTGCTCGACCCCGCAACCAGCAGGAACCCGGCGCTGTCCGCGCCCATATGCCCCTGTTCCTGCGCCCGTGGCTGGTAGCGGCAGCAGAAATCAGCGCAGTTGTCCACCACCAGACTGGCGTGTGTGTCGTGGAAATAGAACCCGAACCCGCTGCAATGATTGGCGATGTTGTTTTCGAGCTTGAGATAGCGGCTGTGATAGGCCAGCAGGCCATTCATCTGATGTTGTAGATCATTGCCCGTCAGCAGCGCATCTTCCACCCGATGCAAGAGGATGCCGCCGCCGTAGGCTTGTTCTACCGGCCGCCAGATATTGAGAAATGCGCTGTTGGCGGCCAGCTCCGCAGTCTGATGCACAGCGCAGTGCTCGATCGCCAACTGGCAGGCTTCGGCGGCATAGATGCCGTGCCGGTAATTGAGCAGCGTGACGTTGCGAATGGTAACGCCATGCTGGCCGATAATCGAGATGCCCCGCCCCTCCTGGCCCGTGCCCACCAGCGTGGCCCCATTTCCGTCCACCGTCAGGTCGCTGGCGGTGATGTGCAGGCCGTCGGGCAAGAAATAGATGCCGGGTTCGAAAGTGACGTCCCGGTCGATGCGCAGCAGGTTCGTTGGTGTCAGCATAGGAGGGCATCCTCAGCGCGTCTGGGGTTGGTATCACTGATGACGCATCCCCCCGCTTGAAGTTACGCCCGCCCTGCTTCAGGGCTGCTCCAGACCGTGCGCTTCCAGCAGGGCCGCGTCTGCGAACAGGGCGGCAGTCGGGCCGTCGGCCACGATCTGGCCCTCGTCCATGATCACGGTGCGGGTGAAAAGTTCGCGCGCCATGGCCATGTCATGGGTGGAGACGAGCATGGTCAGGGGCAGTTCGGCCAGCAGGCGCATGAGTTGGCGGCGGCCGCGAGGATCCAGCCCGGCGGAGGGCTCGTCCAGCACGAGGATGGCGGGATGCATGGCCAGCACGGTGGCGATGGCGATCCGTTTCTTTTCGCCGGCGCTGAGATGGTGCGATAGCCGCGGGCCGAACTCGGCCATGCCCACCTGGGCCAGCGCCTCGTGCACCCGCTGCCGCACCTCGGCTTCCTCCAGGCCCATGTGCAGCGGCCCGAAGGCGACATCCTCGAACACGGTGGGCGAGAAGAGTTGGTCGTCCGGGTTTTGGAAGACCAGCCCCACCGCGGCGCGGATCAGGGGCAGGTTGGCCTTGGTCAGGGCCAGCCCGGCCACTTCGATCGCCGCGTCCTGGCCGAGGATGCCGTTCAGGTGCAGCATGAGGGTGCTCTTGCCCGCGCCATTCGGGCCTACCAGCGCCACTTTTTCGCCCTGCTGCACGCGCAGCGAGACCCCGCGCAGGGCCTCATGGCCATCGGGATAGGCGAACTGCAGATCCTGCACGCGCAGCACCACCGCGCCCGCGGGCAAGGTTGGGGGGGTGTAGATGGGACGATGCGGATGGGTGATGGGCATGGTCTGTGTCCGCTCTGGTTACGCCCGCGCCAGCGCCTGCAGGAAGAGGAGGAGGAGAACGCCCCCGGCCGCGGCCAGCCAATCTTGCCGGCGCATGTGGTGCGGGGTGAGGGTGTAGAGATGGCCGCGGTAGCCGCGGGCCAACATGGCGTTGTACACGCGGTCGCTGCGCTCGAAACTGCGGATGAAGAGCTGCCCGGCCATGTTCCCGGCCACACGCGCCCGCCACAGCAGCCCGCCGCCCCCTTTGCGGCCCGGCAGGTGGGCGCTGCGCGCGGCCCGCGCCCGCAACAATCGCAGCGCCTCATCCGCCAGCACGAACAGATAGCGGTACATGAAGGCGATCACCGAGACCAGGGTGCGGGGCAGGCGCAGATGGCGCAGGGCGTGGATCAGGTCGGGGAAGGAGGTGGTTGTGGTTAGCAGGATGGCGGCCTGCACCGAGAGCAGGCTGCGGATGAGGATGCTGCTGAAACGCAGCGCGCCGGCGTCGGTGGCTGTCAGCAGCCACGGCCCCAGGCGCAGGTTGAACAGGGGCTGGCCGGGGAGGCTGAACAGCGTTGTGACTGCGGCCAGGGCAAAGGGCAGGGCCACGAAGGAACGGAGGATGGCGAAGCCCGGCCCCAGCCCTGCCAGCACGCTCAGGCCCACGATCAGCGCCAGCGCCAACGCAAACGCCGGCCACGCCCCATCGGGCAGCAGCACATTCGAGAGGATGAAGAGGCCTGTCAGCGCCACCTTGACGCGCGCATCCAGCCGGTGCAGAACCGACTCTCCCGCACGATAACGATCAAAAACATCGATATGCATCAGAAACCTAATTATTAATCATTAATTATTAACGATATCCACCAAATCGAACACCGGCCCGCGCAGGCAGACGCGGCGGCGGCCGCCGGCCACATCTGCCACGCAGGCCAGACAGGCGCCGTAGCCGCACAGAAAAGTGGCGGGCAGCAGGGCCTGGGCAAACCCGCGCGCCAGGATCACCCGTTCCGCCCGGATGGCATCGCCCAACTGCCGGTAAAAGGCCGGGGAGCCGGCGGCGATCACGGCATCGGCCCAGCGCAGCAGCTCTGGCAGCAGGGGGAGGATGCGGCCCATGCGTCCGCGGCTGCCGTCCATCGTCGCCAGGCGATACTCCACCGCCGCGGGTAGCCGCGCCGCGGGG
>JABWBG010000333.1 GCA_013360575.1 Caldilineales bacterium | reverse complement strand
CGCGGCGAGGCAAGGGGGGTGAAGCGGTCGGAGCGCTGTGAGCGCTCCGACCGCTGGGGCCGCGACGAAGCAAGGGGGGTGAAGCGGTCGGAGCGCTGCGAGCGCTCCGACCGCTGGGGTCGCGGCGAGGGGGCAGGGGGCTTGCAGCTTGCGCGGCTGGCGGGTGAGGATGTAAGGTATGGGCCGCAGGCCGCCTCTAACGAGGGCGGCAATTTGTCATCTCCCCCCCTATCCTCATACATGATCAATGATTGATGATTAATTATTAATCATTGATCATTACTGGAGTTTTAACGCATGTTACACGCAGATATTGGTTTGATCGGATTGGCCGTGATGGGCCAGAATCTTGTGCTAAATATGGAGCGCAACGGCTTTACCGTGGCCGTGTACAATCGCACCGGCAGCAAGACCACCGCGTTTGTGGAGGGGCCGGGCGCGGGCAAGGCCATCCTGCCCACCTATACCCTGGTCGATCTGGTGGCGGCGCTGAAACGGCCTCGCAAGATCATGATCATGGTGCAGGCGGGCAAGGCGGTGGATGCGGTGATCGCGGAATTGCAGCCGCTGCTGGCGCCGGGGGATTTGATCATCGACGGCGGCAACAGTTTCTTCCCCGATACCGAGCGCCGCTCAGCCGCGCTGGCCGCGGCCGGCCTGCACTTTTTGGGCGTGGGCGTGTCGGGCGGCGAGGAGGGCGCGCTGTGGGGGCCGAGCATCATGCCCGGCGGCCCACAGCGGGCCTATGAACGGGTGCAGCCGATCTTCGAAGCCATCGCGGCCAAAGCCGGGAGCGAGCCGTGCGTGACCTACATCGGCCCGCGCGGGGCCGGACATTATGTCAAGATGGTGCACAATGGCATCGAGTATGGCGATATGCAACTGATCGCCGAGGCCTACGACCTCATGGGCCGGGGCCTGGGCCTGAGCAACGAGGAGATGGCCGCGGTCTTCAGCCGCTGGAACAGCGGCGCGCTGGAGTCTTTTCTGATCGAGATCACGGCCAACATTCTCCGCACCCGCAGCGCAGAGGACGACGCCCACGTCATCGACCTGATCTTGGACACGGCCGGGCAGAAAGGCACGGGCAAATGGACGAGCCAGAACGCGCTGGATCTGGGCGCGCCGATCACGCTGATGACCGCGGCGGTGTACGCCCGCGGCATCTCTGCCCTGAAAGAAGAACGGCAGCAGGCCGCGGGGCGGATCGCGGGGCCGCAGTCTTCCTTCCACGGCGATCGTCAGGCTCTGATCGAGGCGCTGGGCGACGCGCTGTACGCGGCCAAGGTGGTGAGCTACGCCCAGGGCTTCGCGCTGCTGCGCCAGGCCAGCGCCGAATATGGCTACGATTTGAATTATGGCGAGATCGCCCGCATCTGGCGGGCGGGGTGCATCATCCGCGCCGCCTTCCTGAACGACATCACCGCGGCGTTCCGGGCTGACCCGGCCCTGCCTAATCTGCTGGTGGCGCCCTTTTTCGTGGAGGCGGTGGGCAGCCGGCAGGCGAACTGGCGGCAGGCGGTGACCGCGGCTGTCGCCCTGGGCATCCCTACCCCGGCCCTGAGCGCGGCCCTGGCCTATTTCGATAGCTATCGCAGCGCGCGTCTGCCCGCGAACATGATCCAGGCGCAGCGGGATTATTTCGGCGCGCACACCTACGAGCGTATCGACCGCCCACGCGGGGCATTCTTCCACACCGATTGGACCGGCGCCGGCGGGGACGTGACCGCGGGCAGTTATAACGCGTAGTGGGGGCAGTGGTCAGTATTCAGTATTCAGTATTCAGTGGTCAGTGGTCAGTACACTGAACGACAAGGTGAATTGATTCGGTTCGATTTGCGCATTTCACCTGATGTGTCATTGCGAAGCCCGGCAGGGCTGAAGCAATCCCCAAGGTGCTCGTCAATTTTGGGGGGTTCAAGCAGCGTTGGGGGTTGCTTCGGGGCTATCGCCCCTCGCAATGACAGAATAAGGTGAATTATTACTTACGTTTTACGTTTTACGTTTTACGTTTTACGTTTTACGTTTTACAAGCCACGTGTCACCCAGGCGCTGCCGGTTGGAAGCGGGGTTGGCGGCCGATGCGGCGGTGCAGGGCGAGGTAGCCCAGGACGGAGAGGCCGCAGAGTACGCCGCCCAGATACCAAAGCAAGTTGGGATTGTAGTTGTCGAGGATCACGCCCGCCGCGCCCGGCCCCAGGGTGGCGGGCAGCATCCACGAAAGCCCGAACATGGCCATGTAGCGGCCCCGCATCTCCGCCGGCGCGAAATGGGCGGCCAGCGCCTGGCTGACCGGCATGATGATCATCTCGCCGATGGTGATGATCACGATGTTGAGGGCGAAGAGGGCATACACGGCCACCACGCCGAAAAGGGTGAAGCCGACCAAATAGAACAGAGCGCCCAGGGCCATCATCAAAAAGGGTGGGGCGTTGCGGATGCGCCGCGTGGTCCAGAATTGGAAGAGGATGACAATGATGGCGCTGGTGGTGAGGAGGAAGCCGTAGCCCTGCGGGCTGACGCCGTGCACGTCCCGCAGGTAGACGGAGAGGGTGTTGTACATCTGTTGGTAGACTATGCTCATGAGGATCGTGGCCAGGATGTAGGCCATGAACGCGCGGTCGGCCAGCACCTGCACATAACCGGCAAACACCTGGCCGATGCCCTCATCCGCGGCCTCGGCGCCTGCCTGCGGCCTCGATTCGGCGATGAAACGGTAGAAGAGCAGCGCCACCACGCAACTGATCAGGGCATCGGTGATGAACAGGGTCAGATAGGAGCGGTTGGCCACGAACCCGCCGATGGTGGGGCCGACGAGCCAGGCCAGGTTCCCCACCACGCGCAGGACGCCGAAGCCTTCTGTACGCTTCTGCTCCGGCAGGATGTCGGCGATCATGGCCTGGTGCGCCGGCCCGGCCACGTCGGAGAGGAGGCCGATGACCGCGGCCAGCGGATAGAGCAGAACGAAATCGCCCACAAAGCCCAGGGCGAGGGTGCTGAGGGCGCTGAAGACCAGGCCGAAGAGGATGAGGGAGCGACGGCCAAAGCGGTCGGTGAGCGCGCCGCCGATCATGCCGCCGATCAAGCCGAAAAAGGCGAAGAGGCCAAGGATGACGCCGGCCTGCGTCATGCCCACGCCGAAGCGCTGGGTGATGTAGAGGCTGAAAAAGGGGAAGAGCATCGTCCCCCCCACCCGATCAATGAAGGAGACGCCAACGATGACCCAGAACTGGCGGGGGAATTCGTGGTAGATGGTGGTGATGTGGCTGCGCGCGGTGGTGATCATGCGGGCATGATACATCTGGAAGGGGCGTATTTCA
>JABWBG010000047.1 GCA_013360575.1 Caldilineales bacterium | reverse complement strand
TGGAGCCGGCGCAGCGCAGCCCCATCGACGCCTGGCACCGTGCGCACGGCGCCCGCATGATGAACGCCGGCCTCTGGCTGCGCCCGGAGCACTACGGCGACCCCACCGCCGAGGCGCTGGCCGTGCGCCAGAGCGTGGGATTGATCGACGTCAGCACGTTGGGCAAGCTGCAACTCAGCGGCCCCGGCGTCCCCGCCCTGCTCGATAGGCTTTATGTCAACTCATTGCCGGCGCTGGCCGTGGGCCGCGGGCGCTATGGCCTGATGTGCAACGATGAGGGCGTCATCCTCGACGACGGCGTCACCGCCCGCCTGGACGAGCAGCTTTGGTACACCACCACCACCTCCTCCGGCGCCGGCGCCATCTTCGAATGGATGCAATGGTGGGCGCAATCGGGCTGGGGGCAGGGCGTGCACATCGCCGATGTCACCGAGTCATTCGCCGCCTTCAACCTGGCCGGGCCGCAGGCGCGGGCCGTGCTGGCAAAATTGACCGCCGCGGACATCTCGAACGCGGCGTTCCCGTACATGCACGTACGCGAGATCGAGATCGCCCAGGTGGCCTGTCGCGTGTTGCGCATCGGCTTCACCGGCGAGTTGTCCTATGAAATTCACTGCCCGGCGGGATGGGGACTGCACGTGTGGGCAGCGCTGCTGGAAGCGGGCAGCGCCTTCGGCATTCGCCCCTTCGGCGTGGAGGCGCAGCGCGTGTTGCGGCTGGAAAAGGGGCACATCATCATCGGCCAGGACACCGACGCGCTCAGCGACCCCATGGCTGCGGGCATGGGCTGGGCCGTGAAGCTGGACAAACCCGATTTCTTGGGCAAACGCTCGCTGGCGCGGGTGGCTGCGGATGGGCCAAAGCAGCGGCTGGTGGGCTTCACCCTGGCCGAGCCGGGCGCGCCGCCGGAAGAGGGCTTGCAGATCGTGCAGATCAACGGCAGCGACCGGCCCCAGATCATCGGCTGGATCACTTCCAGCCGGTTCAGCCCCACCCTGAACCAGGCCATCGGCCTCTGCTGGCTGCCGGCGGAACTGGCTGCGCAGCCGGGCGCGGCCTTCACCATCTGGCGAGAGGGGCGGCCGCTCAGCGCCCGCGTGCATCATGGGCCATTCTACGACCCGGCAGGCGCGCGGCTGCGGGCATAGATCTCCTGAAAAGGGAACAGAAAAAGACAACGGTTGGGCAATTTTCCCCCGCGGGCCGGCGATGTTACAATGCCCGCGTCATGTCCACGCCGCTGCAGATCCCACCGCTCTACCATCACGCCAAGGCCAACGGCGCCCGTTTTCAGGATCTTGCCGGCTGGCGCCTGGTGCATGATTTCGGGGACGCGGCAGCGGAACGGGAGGCGGTGCGGGGCGCGGCCGGCCTGTACGACGCCTCGGCCAGCGGCAAGCTGCTGGTCGAAGGCTCCGCGGCGATGACCCTGTGGCCAGGGCTGGGGGCCGCGCCGACCCTGGCCGTGGGCGCAGGCGTCGCAATCGAAACCGGCATGCTCTATCGCCTGCGGGCCGATCTCTGCCTGCTGCACACACCGCCCGGCGGCCAGACCCAGGCCGCGGCCGCGCTGGCGCAGGCCATCTCGGCCCAAAAGGGGCTGATCAGCCTCACTGATATGACCCACGGCTGGGCCGAACTGCGGCTGATTGGCCCGGCCAGCCGCGAGCTGCTCAGCCGGCTGTGCGGGCTGGATCTGAGCCAGGCAACCTATCCCAATCACCACGCCGCCTTCACCAGCGTGGCCAAGACCCGGCAACTGCTGCTGCGACAAGACGCCGGCGTCCTGCCCGCGTTCTCGCTGATCGGGGCGCGCTCGCTGGCAGCCTATCTGTGGGATACGATCCTGATCGCGGGCCAAAATCTGGGGCTGCGCGCTGTGGGCAGGGCCGCGGCCGCCGGCGGGTGAACGTAACGCTCCTTACGCTTGCCCCCTGCCTTCTTGCAGAAACCCGGCCCCTTGCACTACAATTGTGACAAATGGTTCGAAGACGAACCGCGCAATCATACCCATTCACCGGGCGCGACGCCGACCGTCGGCCGTTGCCACGGCTGCCCAGCCAAGGAGAGCACACCATGCCGCACAAATTGACCGATTTAAAACGACCCGTGCCCAGCGATATCGAGATCGCGCAGGCGCAAACCCCGACGCCCATCACGCAGATCGCCGCCGAAGTGGGCATCCTCCCCGCAGAATTGTTGCCTTATGGCAGCGAAAAAGCCAAAGTGCGCCTTTCGACGCGTGACCGTTTGGCAGATAAACCCAACGGCAACTATGTGGTGGTGACGGCCATCACCCCCACCCCGCTGGGCGAGGGCAAAACCACCACCACCGTGGGCCTGAGCCAGGCCCTGGGCGCGCATCTGAATCAGAAAGTGATCACCTGCATCCGCCAGCCCAGCCAGGGGCCCACCTTCGGCATCAAAGGGGGCGCGGCCGGCGGCGGCTACAGCCAGATCATCCCGATGGAGGAGTTCAACCTGCACCTCACCGGCGATTTGCATGCCATCACCGCGGCCAACAACCTGCTGGCCGCGGCCATCGATGCCCGCATGCACCACGAATCCTATCAGGATGACGCCTCTTTGTTCGACCGCCTCTGTCCGCCGGCCAAGGATGGCAGCCGCAGCTTCTCGCCGGTGATGTTCAAGCGCCTGGCCAAGCTGGGCATCGCCAAAACGGATCCGAATGACCTGACCACGGAAGAACGCAGCGCCTTCGTTCGCCTGGACATCGACCCCGACTCGATCACCTGGCGGCGGGTGATGGATACCAATGACCGCTATCTGCGCGGGATCACCATCGGCAAAGGCCCGGCGGAGAAATTCCAGCGGGAGACTGGCTTCGACATCACCGTGGCCAGCGAGATCATGGCCATTCTGGCCCTCACCACCAGCCTGCCCGACATGCGCGAACGGCTGGGCCGCATGGTGATCGGCACCAGCCGGGCGGGTGTACCGATCACAGCCGATGATTTGGGCGCGGGCGGGGCGCTGACCGTGCTGATGAAGGATGCGATCATGCCCAATCTGATGCAGACGGTGGAGGGCACGCCGGCCTTCGTCCATGCCGGGCCTTTCGCCAACATCGCTCATGGCAATTCCTCCATCGTCGCCGACCAGATCGCGCTGAAACTGGTGGGGCCGGATGGTTTTGTGCTGACCGAGGCCGGGTTTGGCGCGGATATCGGTATGGAAAAATTCTTCGATATCAAATGCCGCTACAGCGGGCTGATCCCGAATGTGGTGGTGCTGGTGGCCACGATCCGGGCGCTGAAGATGCACGGCGGCGGGCCCAAGGTGGTGGCGGGCCAGCCCTTGCACCCGGCCTACACCGAGGAAAACCTGGAATTGCTGGAGGCGGGTTGCGCCAATCTGAGGGTGCACATCAAGAACGCGCTGCGTTTTGGCATCCCCGTGGTGGTGGCGGTGAACAAGTTCAAAGACGACACCGACGCCGAAGTGGCATTGGTGCGCAAGATCTCCAAAGAGGCGGGCGCAGAGGATGCGGTGATGTCCAATCATTGGGCCGATGGCGGCGCCGGCGCCGTGGAGCTGGGCAAGGCGGTGATCGCCGCGGCCCATAAGCCCAGCAACTTCCACTTCCTCTATCCGCTGGAGATGGGCATCAAAGAGAAGATCGAAACGATCGTCAAGGAGATCTACGGCGGCGCGGGTGTGGAATTCCTGCCCGAAGCGGAAAAGAAGATCGAATTGTACAATCGCGTGGGCTTCAACAACCTGCCGATCTGCATGGCCAAGACGCATCTCAGCCTCAGCCACGACCCCAACCTGAAGGGTGCGCCCACCGGGTTCATCGTGCCGGTGCGCGATATCCGCGCCAGCGTGGGGGCCGGGTTCCTCTATCCCCTGCTGGGCGCCATGAGCACCATGCCCGGCCTGCCCACCCGCCCGGTCTTCTATGATGTCGATCTCGACCTGGAGACGGGGAAGGTGATGGGGCTGTTCTAAATTGCCGGCAATGGCGCGGCGCGCTCGCGCGCCGCGCCATTGCCCCTGGCCCCGATCATGGACACATCCCCCGCTCCGCCTCTGCTCAATCCCTTCGCCGATCTGATCGGGCTGCGCTTTAGCGAGTGTGTGCAGGGGGAGAGTGTCTGCCATCTGGCTCTGACGCCGGCGCTGCTGAACCCCTACGGCGTGGCGCATGGCGCGGTGCTCTACGCTCTGGCCGACACCGGCATGGGCAAGGCGCTGGTTTCGCTGCTGGATGCCGGGCAGCGTTGCGCCACTATCGAGATCAAGATCTCCTACTTCCGGCCGATGACCGCAGGAGAGGTGCGCTGCGAGGCGAAGGTGGTGCACAAGGGGGGGCGGGTGGCCTTTCTGGAGGCAACCCTCTATCAGGGCCAGGAGGCGGCAGGGCAGGCTACCGGCACGTTCGCCATCTTTGCGGCGCGGCCGGGCCGCTGAAGGCAGCGAAAAAGAGGGAACCCGACAAAAGTCGATGACGCGGGGCCGAAAAAGTGCTAGAATACAGGGCATCAGTTGTCCAACCCCATCCTTTCGGAGGAACCTGCCATGCAATTCGTCAAATTCATGACCAGCAACACTGGTCGCGGCGCACGCATCCTGCTCGGTTTGCTCGTTATCGCCTTGGGGCAGTTTGTCGTCCAGGGCACACCCGGCCTCATCATGACCATCGTCGGCCTGATCCCCCTGGCCGGCGGCCTGTTCGATTTCTGCTTGTTCGGCAAGTTGCTGGGCTATCCATTGAAGGGCGCGGCCGCGCGGGCCCAATTGGCCAAGAAATAGCCGATCGGCCGCCCAAAAAACCAGTCTGATCACGCTCCCTGCCGGCGGATGCTGGCAGGGAGCGCTGCCGCGCCCGCGTGTGTCATTGCCACCCTGAAGCAATCCCCAACCGACCTCGCGCCCGCCGGCCTGTGTGGCGCATGGCAGCGCCTGCGCTATAATTGGCGCTGCCATGAACGATCCCTTCGACCCCGACGCCTTGCTCGCCGCGATCCTGGCCCTGGTACGCGCCCACGATCTGCCCGCCAGCAGCCTGAGTGTGGACATCTCGCTGCTGCAGCCGGCGTTCGCGGCCCGCTTCCCCCAGTTTCAGACGCAGCCGGGCCGCCTCTTCGCCCACGCCGGGCAGGTGGATGGCGTGGCCGTGCATCTGCATATCAAGCCGCGGCTGCCCTTCGCCGAATTGGCCGCCTGGCTGGATGGGGAGATCTTCCCGGCGGTGCAGGCGCTGGCCGGGGACGCGGCAGGGTTGGCCACGCGGGTGCGGCTAGATCATGCCGAGGATGACCCGCGGCGCGATACCCGCTTTCAGCACAGCATCCATCTGGAATGCCGCGGGCAGGCAGAAGAAGAGATGGAGATCCTGGCCGTGGCCGCGGGGGCGCGGCAAGTGAGCGCGACCAGCTATCCCATCCTCTTCGCCTATGTGGGCTGGTTGGTAGATGAGGAAAGTGACGGCAGTTTTGGGGTGGATGCCGTATACGATTTCAACCCGCTGCATCTGGAAGCGCATCCGGACAGCCTGGGGCGGCTGCAACAGGCCTTGCCCCTGCTGCGCCGGCACTTTCACGCGCAGTTACAACGCCTGCGGAGACAGCAAGCATGAGCGCAGCATCGATCACACGGGACTTTCTGGGCGCCGAGCCGACCTGGCAGGCCGCGGGCATCGAGATGGAAGATGTGCAGCCGTTGTGGGGGGGGCATCGGCTGGTGATTTCGGGCCGCGGGCAGGCGGACGCGCAGAGCGTGTCCGCAGATGGCAAAGTGACGCGGGGCCATCTGTACCTGCCCGCCGGCGAAGTGCGGCGGCTGCTGGCCCTCTGCTGCGAGCATGACCTGCTGGCCACGCCGCCCCCCACCCATCCGGGGCTGCCGGACGAAGCGCAGCCGACCATCACCCTGATCAACCCCGCGGGTGAGCGCCGCGGGGTGACGGCCTGGGCCGAGGGCATGGCCGATGGCTTCGCCGCAGTCTACAAAGCGCTGCACGCCCTGGCCCGACGGGCGCTGGCCGTGACGGCCACACGCACACGCCTGGCCGAACTGGACGCGCAACTGCAAGAAAAGGGCTACGCCCTCGATCGCTTCAGCCACCAACCGAGCGTGGTTACGTTTATCGAGCAAGAAATCGCCGGGCTGGAATCGCAGATTGCCGCCCACCGCCAGACCCTGGCCCGGCTGACCACCTTCCCCAGCGCAAAGGAGCACACCCCATGAGCGAAACCCACGGCCTGCACGCGGTCACCGGCGCCTTCGGCTACTCTGGCAAGTACATTGCCCAGCGCCTGCTGGCCCAGGGGCGCCGCGTGATCACCCTCACCAATTCCACCGACCGCGCCAACACCTTCGGCGGGCGTGTGCCCATCTTTCCCTTCCATTTCGATCGGCCGGAGGAGCTGACGCGCTCGTTGGCCGGGGTGGAGGTGCTCTACAACACCTATTGGGTGCGCTTCAACCACAAGCTCTTCCGCCACGCCGACGCGGTGCGCAACACCCTGATCCTGTTCGAGGCGGCCAAACAGGCAGGCGTGCGCCGCGTGGTGCACGTCAGCATCACCAACCCCACCGAAGATTCGCCCCTGGAGTATTTCAGCGGCAAGGCCCGGCTGGAGCGGGGGCTGATCGAGTCCGGTCTTGCCTATGCCATCCTGCGGCCCACGGTGCTCTTCGGCAAGGAAGATATCCTGATCAACAATATCGCCTGGATGCTGCGCCATTTGCCGCTCTTTGGCCTGTTCGGAGATGGCAGCTACAAGTTGCAGCCGATCTATGTGGATGACCTGGCCGCGCTGGCGGTGCAGCTGGGCGGGACGGAGGAAAACGCCGTCATCAATGCCATCGGCCCGGAGACTTTCACCTACCGGGAGCTGGCAGCCACGATTGCCCGGCTGATCGGGGTGCGGCGACCCCTGATTCCCCTGCCGCCGGCCGTGGGATATGCGGCCGGGCGGCTGGTGGGCGCGCTGATGCGGGATGTGACGATCACCCGTGAGGAGATCGCGGGGCTGATGGCGGGCTTGCTCTATGTGGACACGCCGCCCACCGGCGTGACCCGGCTGAGCGACTGGATCGCGGCCCACGCCGATACGCTGGGGCGGCGCTACACCAGTGAATTGGCCCGCCGCCGCGATCGGGCCAGCGCTTACGCCAGCAATTGAGTTAGCGCCTGTTCACCGCGTTCAGCCCGCAGCGGGACGAAACAGCCCGCGCAACATCCCCACAAAAACGCCGGCCCAGGCCACCAAGGCCAGGTGGATGAAACCACGCGGGATAGCCATCAGGAAGGGCAGGCTCAAGGCCTGGGCCAGGCGAAAGGTGCAGACGGTGTACATGCCCAGGGGAAAGACCATGCCCCAGTATTGCGGATCGTAGGTGAGAGGAAAACGCTTGACGCCGTGCCGCCACACGCCCAGGATCAGCAGCAGCGGTATCCACCAGGTGCCCGCGGCCCAGAAAAAGAGGGTGAAGCCCTTGAGAAAGGGCAGCAGATCGATCAAAAAAGGCCAGCGATGGGCCTGTAAGATGAGGGTGGCGCCGGCCAGGGTGGTGATGGCCACCGCGCCCATGTTGATCCAATAGGGCGGCGTCAACGCGGCCGAGGCCAGCTCCAGAAAGGTAAAACGGTAGAAGATGAGGGTGATGATGCTGAGGTAGAGCATGCAGCCGAGTAGATACATGCACAGACTGAAGAAAAACCAGGACGGGGGCGGCGTTTCCATGCCGGCCAGCAGCAGCGTCCCCAAAATGGAGACTGATTGCGTGGCCACCGCAGCGATCAGCCAGGCGCCATTGATGCCCTCTTCCAGGCTGGGTTTGTTTTCGCGCACCGTCACGGCGGTGAAAAAGCTATACATCACGATCACCCACAGGAGGATGCCCAGCCCCCACAGCACCCAGGCTGCGGTGCGGTTGGCGGTCAGCAAGATCCACTGCGACCCCAGCACACAGGTGCCGGCAATGATCGTGAAAAATCCAGGCCCACGGGCGTGGCTTTGCAGGTCGGCCCGCAGCCGCGGCCAGAAAAAGAAGAGCCGCCCCAGGGTCAGCAGCCATAGCCAACTGTAGGCCACCAGATTGATCGCCAGCAAAGCCCAGGCGATGCTCCTCATCTCCAGCAGAAAGGCAGCGATAGAAACGATGCCGGTGGCCATCACCAGGGCGAAATAACCGGGGAAGAGGTTGGCGGCGCCGTCAGCAACGCGTTTGAACATGGCAGGCCTGTGCAGGGTGGGTGGCGCTAGCGGCGTTCATCCGTTTTTGCGCCCTGCAGGATGGTCAGGGCGCACTCCCAGGCCCCGGCATGGCAGAGGCCGTCCATGCGGGCGTTTTCGTACGCGGTCAGGGCCGCGGCCAACAGGGCCGTATCGACAAGATCGGCGGCGGCATCCCTCTCCATCGCCTGCCGCGTGGCGCCCCCGCGCAAGCGCTGTTCGATCAGCGCCAGCGGCTCAGGCGCGGTCATCGCCCCCGCCCGGCCTGCCGGCCCCTGCGCTCTGGGCAGCGAGGGAACAGGCGCGCCCCATTACGGCCTCTGCTTCTGCGGCGGTCGCCGGTTCCAGATCACTACCTGGATCGGGCGCCACAGATAGGTGAACGGATAGGTGAAGACATGCACCAGCCGGGTGAAGGGGAAAAGCAGGACGAGGAAGAAACCGGCCAGCAGATGGAATTGCACCAGCCAGGGCAGGGCGGTGACATACTGAATCTCCGGCTGGAAGACCAGCAGGGAGATCATCCAGGGCACCGACGTGTGCAGGTACCAACCCGATCCCCAGCGATAGACCAGCGCAATCCAGAAGCCGATCGCCACCTGCGTCAGCAAGGTGATCAGCAAGAGCCAGTCCGCGGTCGAGGTGACAGCCAGCACGCGCGGGCTGCGCAGCCGCCGCACGATCAGCAACGTCATCCCCACCACCGTCATCAGCGCCAACCCCAACCCGGTCACCTCCAGCACATAGAGGCGGATGCGATCCGAAAGCAGATCGCCCCAGAGGGAGGGGAAGAGCAAGGGCAGCAGGTGCGCGGTCAGCAGGGTGATGACGCCGTAATGCCAGGGCACCGATCCCCAAAACAGGGTGCGATTCTCCAAAAACTGCGAGGAGAGGCTGGAATAGGAAAAGCGGTTCTGGCGATAGCGCGAGATGCCGGAAATGATGGCAACCGTCACCGCCACGTAGGGAAAGACAACGAATAAAACAATATCGAACATCAGAAAACCTCCTCGATCTTCATTGTAGCCGTTTACGTCAATGGCAAGATGACGCGAACAAGGTATTCACCGGATGCCAGGCCACCGGCAGGGCCAGATCCGGCGCCATGGTCAGCAACACCTCGTACAACGCTTGTAACAGGCGGCGATACTCTTCCCCCGGCGGCTCTTGTTTGGGGATGGTCGGATCGGGGGGATCGTCCTCTTTGTTGTGCAGCATCTGATGCAAGGCGGGATGCAGGGCCTCGGTGATGATCTCCTGACACTCGGCCCAGTCCTCGTGCACGGCCAAAAAACGCAGCATCACCGCCAGGTGATCGGGCAGTTCCACCCCGCTATCGAGATGGTAGGGACGGTAGCGATCCTTCAATCCCAGCAGAAAGGTGCTGCGCTTGTACGATTCGCCAAAGAGATGGTAGCCGACGTAGGGATGACAGGTGGCGTCCAACTCGAAAACGCCGGTGTAGATTTCCTCCAGCCGCGACTGTGGCGTGTGCTGGACGAAGGACTCGAACTCGTGCAGGGTGGCAGCGGCTTCGGGGCTGCGATCGGCCACCAGCGCCGCCCCTTGCGCGGCCACGCCGGTGAGGTCGCCGCGCGGGTAATCGAGCAATTGGGCGAAGAAGTGCAATACGTGGCCCGGTCTCAGATCGTAGTACATGATCACGCTCCGCGGGCAGGGGCGCGGCGGAACCCAAACCCGCCCTCGCGCTTTTGGGTGAAGGGGTCCAGTGTTTGTTCGATGGCCACCTCGCGCGCCAGCGGCGGCACCACAAAACGCTCCTCGAAGGTGGGCCGGGCGGTGAGGTGGACGATCGCTTCCACCTCCTCGGCTGTCGTGCCGCCGGCTTGCAGCGCCTGCTGCACCTCCTCCTCCGATACATCTCCCACCATCTTGGCCCGCATGTAGATGCGCACCGCGATCATCTTGCGATACGAGTCCTCCACCACATCGACATTGCCCGCCGAGAAGAGGCTGGCCATGTAGCGGATGGGCATGCGCGCCTGCTCCAGCGAACTGAGCAGCGGCCCCAGTTGGGCGCTGGCCGCGTCGGCGTTGTCGTAGACGCCATCTTTGATCTTGGCCAGCACCGGCAGCATGGGCGGCACGTAAAAAAGCATGGGCAGGGTGCGGAATTCGGCGTGCAGGGGCAGGGCCAGTTTCCATTGCTTGACGAATTTGTACACCGGCGAATGCTGCGCCGCCTGGATCATCGCCTCAGAGATGCCGTTGGCCTTGGCGGCCTCGATCACCAGGGGGTGATGGGGATTCTGGATCAGCGAGCGATGTTCGTGCACCAACTGCTCCGCGGGCGCAGAAGCGGCCTCCTTCAGGCGGTCGGCGTCGTAGAGCAGCACGCCCAGGTAGCGGATGCGGCCCACACAAGAATGGAAACAAGCCGGGGCCTGGCCACTCTCCAGGCGGGGATAGCAGAGGATGCACTTCTCCGATTTGCCGGTGGACCAGTTGAAATAGGTCTTTTTGTACGGGCAACCGGACACGCACATGCGCCAGGCCCGGCATTTCTCCTGGCTGAGCAGGACGATGCCATCTTCCCCCCGCTTGTACACCGCGCCGGCCGGGCAGGCGCCGACGCAACCGGGATTGAGACAGTGGTTGCAGATGCGGGGCAGGTAGAAGAAGACCACCCGCTCCATCTCGGTCAGTTGCTCCCGTTCCTCCTCGGTCAATGCGCCCAGGTTGGGATCGTTCTCGGCGTAGACGGGGGAGCCGCCGTAGTCGTCGTCCCAGTTCGGCCCGGCTTCGATCTCCATGGGCTTGCCGGTGATCAGCGAGATGGCCCGCGCCGTGGGCTGGTCATCCCCCTCGGGGGCGCTGAACAGATGGTCGTAATCGTACGTCCACGGCTCGTAATAGTCATCGACCGTGGGCAGGTAGGGGTTGAAGAAGATGTTGCCCAGCCCCCCCAGCCGGCTGTGCAGCTTCAGGCGGATATCGCTGCCCTTGCCATTTTGCTGTTCCCAGCCGCCCTTGTACTTGTCCTGATCTTCCCAGGCCGTGGGATAGCCGGTGCCCGGCTTGGTCTCGACATTGTTCCACCACATGTATTCGGCGCCCTTGCGGTCGGTCCAGATGTTCTTGCAGGCGATGCTGCATGTGTGGCAGCCGATGCATTTGTCGAGATGAAAAACCATCGATACTTGCGCTCTGATATCCATCGTAATAGCTCCTTTGGGGGCAGTATTCAGTATTCAGTATTCAGTATTCAGTATTCAGTGTTCAGTGTCCAGTGTCCAGTAATCAGCAGCGAAGGAGATTCGAACTGAAATACTGAACACTGAATACTGATTACTGAATACTGATTACTGAATCCTACCATTCCACCTTTTCCAGCTTTTTCACCACGCAATAGGTGTCGCGGGTGAAGATGCCGATGGGGCCCCAGTAATTGAAGGCGTAGGTGAATTGGGCGTAGCCGCCGGCCAGTTGCAGCGGGTTGATGCGGGTGCGGGTGAGGCTGTTGTGGCCGCCGCCGCGCTTGCCCCCGCGCACCTGCGATTTGGGGATGTAGATCGTGCGCTCCACCGCGTGGTAGTACAGGCACATGCCCGATTGCACGCGGGCGCTGACATTGGCCCGCGTTACCACCACGCCGTTGTCGTTGTATACCTCCACCCAGTCGTTGTCGTTCAGCCCGATCTTTTCGGCGTCCTTGTCGTTGATCCAGATCGGATCCATGCCGCGCGAGAGGGTGAGCATGCGGTGGTTGTCTTTGTAGGTGGAGTGGATATTCCACTTGCCGTGCGGGGTGATGTAATTCAGCACCAGGCAGCTGTCGTCCACCGGGCTGTTGACGATGTCGCCGGTCAGCCGCGGGTTGAGCTTGGGCTTGAAGGTGGGCAGATGTTCGCCAAAATCGAGATAGTAGAGGTGATCGACATAGAACTGCTGGCGTCCGGTCAGCGTGCGCCAGGGGATCAACCGCTCGACATTCAGGCACCAGGCCGCGTAAGCCCGGCCATCGTTGACGTTGCCGGTCCAGCAGGGGCTGATCAACGTGCGGCGCACCTGGCGGGTGAGGTCGTGGAAGGTCATGCGCACATCGCGCACCCCCTCGGCCAGGTCGGTCAGGGGCACGCCGGTCACCTCCTCCTCGTGCTCGAACGCAGCGTAGGTGACGGCGCCATTGGTTTCGGGCGCCAGATACAGCAGGGCGTTGGCCGCGTCCAGCGCATCCTCCAGGCTGGGGTATTTGTGGCCGTTCCACTGCACGCAGCGCAGATGGCGGGGATCGGGCGAGCCGCCGACCGGGTTGCGCAGCAATTCATCGTACTGGGCCTTGGCCGGGACATGGACGCCGTTGCCGCTGAAGCCCTTCTCCCGCGCCACCGGGCCCAGCGAGATGAACTTGTTGTACAGGTTGGCGTAGTCTCGCTCCACCACCTTGAAGTGGGGCATGGTTTTGCCGGGGATGGGGTCGCACTCGCCCGCGGCCCAGTCCAGCGGCTCGGTCTGCGCCAACTCATCAGAGGTGTCGTGCATCAGCGGCACAGCCACCAGGTCGCGCACCGGCTGCGGGAAGACGCGCGGGGCCATTTCGCTCACCTTGCGGGCGAAGGCCTTGAAAATCTCGTAGTCGGTCTTGGCCTCCCACACCGGCGGCACGGCCTGGCTCAGCGGATGCACGAAGGAGTGCAGGTCGGTGGTGTTGAGGTCGTTTTTCTCGTACCAGAAGGCGGCGGGCAGGACGATGTCGGAGTAGAGGGCGGAGGAATCCATGCGGAAGTTGAGGTCCACGACCAGATCGAACTTGCCGCGCGGGGCCGGCTCGCGGAAGGTGACGGTCTTGACCTTGCCTTTGGCGTGCTCCTCGGCCACGATGTTGTCGTGCGTGCCCAGGTAGTGGCGCTGGAAGAACTCGGCGCCCTTGGCGCTGGAGGCCATGGCATTGCCCCGCCAGATGAACCACACCCGCGGCCAGTTCTCCTCCGCGTCGGGGTCGTGGACGGCGAAGTCCAGCTTGCCATCTTTCAGTTGCTGCGCCGTCCATTGCGCCACCTGCTCGCCGGTCTTGGCGCCGGCGGCCTCGGCCTCGGCCAGCACCTGTAAGGGATTGCGGTTGAACTGCGGGTAGTAGGGCATCCAGCCCAGGCGCACGGCCATCGTCTCCAGATCCATGGCATGGCCTTTGGCCCATTTGGTTTGGGGCGGCACCGGCGCGTAGTCGGTGAAATCGCCCTCGTAGCGCCACTGGTCGCTGTTCACATAGTGCCAGGTGGGGGATTGCTGGCGGCGGGGGACGACGCCCCAGTCGTTGGCGAAGGCAAAACTGCTCCAGGGGGCGACCAGGGTCAGCTTCTCCTGGCCCACATAATGGTTCATACCGCCGCCATTCTTGCCGCAGCAGCCGCAAAGGATGAGGGAGGTGATGGGGGCGCGGTAGGCCAGGTTGTTGTTGTACCAGTGGTTGATGCTGGCGCCGACGATGACCATCGAGCGGCCTTGGGTGGCCTCGGCCGTGCCGGCAAATTCGCGGGCCAGGCGGATGACGGTGTCGCGGCCGATGCCGGTGTACTGTTCCTGCCAGGCCGGGGTGTAGGGGTGGTTGTCGTCGTAGCTCGTGGCATAATCGCCCGATAGCCCGCGGCCGACGCCGAACTGGGCCATCAGCAAATCGAAGGCCGTGGCCACGGCCACGCGGCCCTCGCTGGTTTCGATGTAGCGCACCGGCACCCCGCGGCGCAGGGTCTGGTTCTCGGCGAACTCGTGGTAGGCCACGGGCAGGACGTCATCATGCTGATCGAAGAAAGAGAGGGTGGGGCTGATGGGGCTGCCATCCTGGCCATCCTCCAGCTTCAAGTTCCACTGGCCCTTTTCCGTTTGCCAGCGGAAGCCCACCGTGCCCATCGGCATCTTGGGCTGGCCGCTGGCTTCGTCGATCATCAGCAGCTTCCAATCGCCATTCTCCTCGTCCGCGTAGCGGGCCAGACGGTTGGCCCGCAGCAATTGCCCGGCCTGATAGCTGCCATCTTCGTTGGCGTGCAATTCGACCAGGAAGGGGCCATCGGTGTAGCGGGTGACGTAATCGACAAAATAGGGCACTTGCCGCTCGACGTAGTATTCCTGCAAGATGACATGGTTGACCGCCATCCACAAAGCCGTGTCCGTGCCTGGCCGCACCGGAATCCACCAGTCCGAATACTTGGCCACCTGGCTGAGGTCGGGGGCGATGACGACGAACTTGGCGCCCTCGTGCCGGGCCTCGGAGATGAAATGCACATCGGGCGTGCGGGTCATGTTGGGGTTGGAGCCCATGGCCACGATGTATTTGGCGTTGTACCAGTCGGCGCTCTCGCAGACGTCGGTTTGGTCGCCCCAGATCTCGGGGAAGGCGTTGGGCAGGTCCGCGTACCAGTCGTAGAAGCTCATGTTGACGCCGCCAAAAAGCTGCAAGAACCGGGAGCCGGCGCCATACGAGAGGTAGGACATGGCCGGGATGGGCGAGAAGCCGAAGACCCGGTCGGGGCCGTATTTTTTGGCGGTGTAGAGGCAGGAGGCGGCGATCAGCTCTAGCACCTCATCCCACGCCACCCGGCGGAAGCCGCCCTTGCCGCGGGCCCGCTGGAAGCGCGAACGCTTGCTTTCATCCTCTACGATCGAGGCCCAGGCCTCGACCGGGTTCTCATGCTGCGCTTTGGCCTGCCGCCACAGGTCGATCAGCGGGCCGCGAGCGTAGGGATATTTGACGCGGATGGGGCTGTAGACATACCAGGAAGCAGAGATGCCGCGCTGGCAGCCCCGCGGCTCGTAGGGCGGCAGGTGCGGTTCCAGCAGGGGGTAATCCACCTGCTGCATCTCCCAGGTGATGACGCCATCTTTGACGTAGATGGCCCAGGAGCAGCCGCCGGTGCAGTTGACGCCGTGCGTCGAGCGGACGATATTGTCGTGCTGCCAGCGGTTACGATAAAACTCTTCCCACTGGCGGGCCTGCGGTTTGATCAGGTCTTGGATCCAGCCCATGTGAGGTGCCTCCGGGATAGTGGTCAGTATTCAGTGGTCAGTATTCAGTGGTTAGTGGGGTCAGATGCGAGCGCGCTGCACCATTGTTTTGCGCACCGACCCCAATCGGCTGCGCCAGTAGAGATGCCCCGCGCCCATGAACAGGAGTGTGCCCAGCACAGAGAGGGCGGTGAGTTGCCACAGCGCCTGCGGCGGTCGCTGCTGCACCGAGGCCTCCTGCAAGAAAGCGCGCAGGTCATCCTGCTCGGCGGGCGTCAATGGCTGCCGCGCCCACACCGCGTTCATGGTCACGGTGGGCATGGTGTTGAGGAAGGTGGCCACGCCAGCATCGCCGCCATAGGTGTTGTAGGCAAAGGTGAGGTCCGGCCCCAACGCGCCCCCACCCAGCGCGCCCAGCCCGGCGATGCTGTGACAGCTCATGCAGGGCGGGCCGCCATTGGCCAGCCGGCTGGCACCGGTGAACAAGGCCCGGCCGTGCGCGGCGTCGCCCACACCCATGGCCACCACCGGCGCGGTGACTGCCCCGCCCGGATTGGCCAGATAGGTGATGATGGCGCTCACCTCTGCCTCGGTCAGGGCCAGGTTGGGCATGGGGACGTTGTTGAACTCGGCCAGCATCTGCGTGGCAATGGGATCACCCGCGGCCAGCACCTTGTCGGGCTGCGCGATCCACTGCGACAGCCAGGCCGGATCGCGGCGATCAACCACACCGGCCAGGTCTGGGCCCACCAGATTGCCGCCGCCGATGGTGTGGCAAGCCGTGCATTTCTGCGTGAAGAGGGTCTCGCCGTCGCCGCCCCCCTGGGCCAGGGCCACGCGCGCGGATCCCACCAGCGCCGCCACAATCCAGATCAGCACCATGGCAACGCGGCGGGCGTCAGCAATACCAACTGACCGGCGGCCTGGCAATGAGCCAAATGCGCCGGCGGATTTAGCATCGAGCAAATCGTGGGTCATCGTTCAATCACTCCCCCTGGATGAGACATGGGCGGCAGCCAGAGACTCGGCTGCCGGCAGATTGTGGATCGCGTCCAGCAGGTCTGCAACGCGGGCAGGAAGGGTATGGGTGGAGAAAACGCGAAAGGTGTTTTGGTTCAAACCAACGCGGATGACCAGAACCTCGGGGTACTGCTCGACCAAACTGGCGGTGAGATGGGCGGCCTTGTGGCTGCCGATCTCCTCGTCGGCAATGACAACCACATGCGGGTTGGCCGAGGCAATGTGCTGGTGGACATCATCTTCCAGCCCCACCGGCCCGACCAGGTGCACCCCCTCTGCCCCGCGCAGAATCCCTTCCATGCTCTCGCCGAAGAGATGATGGGAACAGAGCAGCAGCACGCGTTGGGTGGACATGACAGATGGCAGCGCAGGAAGCGGACATAGTGTAGGCCAGCATACCGGAAAAGGAGCGGCAAACCTATCGTTCCCCCTGTTGTCATGGGGATGATAAAAGAGTGATTTGTCATCCAATTGGGCGGGTAGAGAACTAGTTCTCTAAGTGAGTTGCACGACCGCCCAGCGATCCAACTCAATAGCGAACCGCTGCAGGCGTCGTGCTAAAGTGAGTTGCACGACCGCCCAACGATCCAACTCGATAGCGAGCCGCTGCAGGCGTCGTGCTAAAGTGAGTTGCACGACCGCCCAACGATCCAACTCGATAGCGAGCCGCTGCAGGCGGTCGTGCAACTCACTTGTTGCGATAAGGCGGTCTCGCGGCTAAAGTGAGTTGCACGACCGCCCAACGATCCAACTCGATAGCGAACCGCTGCAGGCGGTCGTGCAACTCACTTGTTGCGATAAGGCGGTCTCGCGGCTAAAGTGAGTTGCACGACCGCCCAGCGATCCAACTCGATAGCGAACCGCTGCAGGCGGTCGTGCAACTCACTTGCG
>JABWBG010000332.1 GCA_013360575.1 Caldilineales bacterium | reverse complement strand
GGCGCATCTCACCTTCGAACCGTGAGCCTCGCCGACCACCACCTGATCTACACTAATTTCTCGGGCCAAGTTGTCTCAAAGTTGTTGGCACATACCGCTGGGCGGTCGTGCAACTCACTTTGGTCTGACACGCGGTAGTTCGCCCACAACGGCGGCGCGGCGGCGTAAGATCGTTCTTTTTCTCCTTCCAACGCGGCCCAATGAGGGATTCATTTACCCCAGATTTTTGTGTACTGTAGCAGAAAGGGGGGGAAGCCCTCCTGCGTACTACGTATTGAATACTGAACACTGATCTCGGGAGGAAGATCATGAACAGACGAACAGTGGCCACCGCCATAGTGATCCTGATGCTGGTTGTGCTGGCGACCTGGTTGAGTGGGTGCGGATCCAAACCGGCCCCCGCCCCCGCCCCGCCGCCGACAACGGAGGTGATACAACCGGTCTCCGGGCCGCCGCCCGCGCAGCCCCCACCCGCGCCGCCTGCCGGGGCTGAAGATGAATCGGGGGCCGCGGCCAATGCCGTCGATCTGATTGCGGCCTGGGCCCAGGCAGGCGCGCCCGAAACAGCGCCCTTCGCCTACACCGGCGTCGACGGCGCCACCTATCAGGCGGCCTTCGCCGCCGACATCCTGCCGCTGTTCACGCAGAACAACGTCTGGTTCGAGGGGTCGCAGGCGTGCACGGGCTGCCATTTCGCCAACGCCGAGAACTCGTACCACGAGATGGACCTTTCCTCGTACAAGGGCATCCTCACCGGGGCCGATTCGCTGGAAGAGCCGCCGGGGGTGTCGATCCTGGGCGAGAGCGAGCCGGGCAAGGGCGATATCGACTGGAGCCACTCGAAGCTGCGCGAGCGGCTGCGCAACAACCGCATGCCGCCGGGCAGCGAGTTCGACATCACCGAGGCCAACCGCGATGGGCCGTGCCTGGCTGTTTCGGCGCAGGGGGTGGAGGCGGCCTTGGGCGAGTATGACTGCGAGCTGACCGCGGTGGGGCTGATTGCGGCCTGGGTGGAGGCGGGCGCGCCCGAGGGCGGTTTCGCCTACGGCGGGGCCGAGATGGACTTCGAGCGGGATGTGTTGCCTTTCTTCACCGAGAACAACATGTGGTTCCAGGGGTCGCAGGCCTGCACCGGCTGCCATTTCGCCAACGCCGAGAACTCGTACCACGAGATGGACCTCTCCTCGCACCAGGGCATCCTCACCGGGGCCGACTCGCTGGAGGAGCCGCCGGGCGTCTCCATCCTGGGCGAGAGTGAGCCGGGCAAGGGCGATTTCGATTGGAGCCACTCGAAGCTGCGGGAGCGGCTGCGCAACAACCGCATGCCGCCGGGCTTCGAGTTCGACATCACCGAAGGCAACCGCGATGGGCCGATGATCCTGGCCGGCACGCGGAAATGAGGCGCGTAGTTCGGACTGCGCGCCCGTCTGGCGGCGGGTAGATCGGCGGAATCGCGGCAAAGCGTTCCGCCGATCTACCGGTCTGAGGACATGTAGGCGTAGACCACGCCCTCGGCGTCGCCGAAGTAGAGCCAGCCATCCCCCAGGCTGAGGCCGGTGCGGGCCGCGGCGACGCCGGTGGCCAGATGCCACAGAGATTCGCCCGTGGCCGCGTCCAGGGCGTGGATGTCGCCCTGCTGGGTCAGAAAAACCAGAATGCCATCCTGTAGCGCGGCCGCGCCCAGCAGATAGTTGAAGCTGCCGCCGGGGATGTTGAACTGCCAGACCGCTTCGCCGCTGTCGGCGTGCAGCCGGGCGACGGTGGTGTTGGCCGCGCTGGAGAAGATGGCATCCCCCGCGCCCAGAAAGGTCGGCGTCCAGTTGCCCGTGTCCCGCCGCCAGCGCAAAGCGCCGGCGGCCGCGTCGACGCCGTTGAGAAAGTCTTGATAGCCGACGAAGACCAGCGTGTCAGCGGTGGCATAGAGGCGCTTGGGGAAGCCATCCTCCGCTTCATAAATCCAGCGCACGGATGCGTTGGCCGCGTCCAGAGCATAGATGCGGACATGGCCGCCCTCGTCGATGGGGCGGGGGTCGGAAAAGTTGCCGCCCACGTAGAGGACGTTCCGGCGGCGTTCCGGCGTCTGCAAAATGTAGTTCCCCGTCTCGAAGGCCCAGATGCGCCTGCCAGTGCGGGCGTCGAGGGCCAGCACCTGCGCCCGGCCTGGCACATCGGCGGCCAGTTCCGGCCCGACGAAGGTGGTGGGGACATAGAGGATGTCGTCGTAGACCAGGGCCGGGACCTGGGATTCGATGCCCACGGCCTGCTGCCACAGCACCCGGCCGCTGCCCGCCTCCAGCGCGGCCACACTCCCGCCCTTCAAGCCCACGAACAGGCGGCGGTCATCGCCGGCCACGGCCCGCTCCCACAGGCCGGTGGGCGGATCGTACTGCCAGCGCACGCGGCCCGTCTGCGCCTCCAGGGCGATCAGCGGGCCGCCGGCCGGCGCCACGATCACCTGATCGCCGATCACGAGCGGGGGCTGGTGGATGGCGCCGCCGGCCGCGTAGGTCCAGGCCAGATGGGGAGGGCTGTCGAAGGGGGGACTTTCTGCAGCGCAGCCGGCGAGCAGCCACGCGGCCAGCAGACAGAGGGTTATGAGGGAACGGTGCATGATCTTCCTCAAGGGCGTTGCATCGCCGAATCGCCGCGATAGCAAGGCATCGTGGCGGCGATGCAACGCCCTTAGTAATTGCCGCGCAAATAGCTCCAAACGAACTCGATGTACGCGTCGGCTGATGGGAAATAGCTTTTGATGAAGTCGCGGTCGACCATCGTGCCGTTGCGCAGGCCGACCCATTCGTGGTAGTTGGAGTAGGCCCAGTCTTCCAGGCGGTCGACCAGGCCATCTTTGACCGGGTTGGCGTGGATGTAGCGGCAGAGGTGGAGCAGGTAGGCTTCCTCCTCGACCGGGATAATCCTGTAGTTGTCCTCGAAGAGGGTGCCGCTGTGCCCGTAACGCTTGTTGTAGGCTTTGCTGTAGCTATTGAACACCCGCTGCGGCAACAGCCCGGCGCGCTGCTTGCCGTCCTGGCGCAGCAGGTAATGGTAGTGGTTGGGCATCAGGCAGTAGACGATGACCGTCAGGTGCAACTGCGCCAGGTAGCGCTTCATTTTGCTCAGGACGAAGAGATAGTTGCTATGCTCGCGGAAGATCGACACCCGATGCGCGCCGCGGTTGTAGATGTGGTAGAAGCGGCCAGGCTCGAATGGGGGGCGGGGTTTGGGCATGTTAACCTCCTAGCAAGCGCAAGTGAGTTGCACGACCGCCTTATCGCAAGTGAGTTGCACGACCGCCTGCAGCGGTTCGCTATCGAGTTGGATCGCTGGGCGGTCGTGCAACTCACTTTAGCCGCGAGACCG
>JABWBG010000331.1 GCA_013360575.1 Caldilineales bacterium | reverse complement strand
TGGCCCAGCCGCCCATCGCCGAATACCGCCACCCGCTCGCCCGCGTCCGCGGGCAGGTCGCGCAGGATGGCAAAGGCTGCCGCGGTCGGCTCGGTGAAGACCGCGATCTCGTCGGGCAAGTCCGCGGGCAGGGGGTGCAGCAGGGCGATGGGGCTGAGGAAATACTCGGCGAAGACGCCATCCCAGGCGTGCATGCCCAAAATACGGCGCTGCTGGCAATGGGTGGTCAGGCCGGCCCGACAGTGGGCGCAGGTTCCGCAGGCGGTGTTGATCTCTCCCACCACGCGGCGGCCCACCCAATCGGGCTGATCAGGCGCCGCCGCTACCTCGGCCACATATTCATGTCCCAGGACGCCGCCAAAGCCGGGCTTGTAGCCGGCGGTCATGGCCAGATCGGTGCCGCAGATGCCGGCCAGCCGCAGGCGCAGCAGCGCCTCGCCCGGGGCGGGGGTGGGACGGGGCGCATCGGTCAAGAGCAGGGGTTGCCCCTGTTGCAAGGTTAGAGCCAACATCGTATAGAAAGAGGGGGGGGGTAAACGCAAAGACGCAGAGAGCGCAAAGGATATAAAAGAAAAAATGATATGTTTTTGTGGTTAGTCAATAAAAAATTTTTTCTGTAAATAAGTGAATTTAAACGCAAAGACGCAGAGAACGCAGAGAATGAAAAAGGTATAAAAGAAAAAAATGATATGTTTTTGTGGTTAGTCAATAAAAAAAAGAGACCGGGCGCGGAGGCCCGGTCGGTGCAGTGCGGAGAGGTTGAAATCAAGCCGTGGCCGTCTGCCGGCGCTTGCCATTGCCGCCAAACCAACCGAAGATGCCCTCGCGGTTGTGCCAGGAGACGAGCAGCGGCGTGGCATTGAAGATGGAGGAATAGGTGCCGCTGAGCAGGCCGATCAACATGGTGGCGATGAATTGGCGGATGGTCACGCCGCCAAAGATGATCAGGGCGATCATCACGAACATGGCGTTGATCTGCGTGGCCAGGGAGCGATGCACCGTCTCCAACAGGGAGCGATTGACGATCGTCTCGAAATCCTCATCCCGCCGCCGCCGGGTGTTCTCGCGGATGCGGTCGAAGACGACAATGGTATCTTGCACCGAGAAACCGATCACCGTGAGCAGGGCGGTGAGGAAGAGTGCGTCTACCTCCCAGCCCGCGACCCAGCCCATGATGGAGAAGACGCCGGTGGTGATCAGCACATCGTGCAGCATGGCCACGATGGCCGCGGCGCCGAAACGCACCGGATGGGGCACATTGCGGAAGGCCCAGATGATGAAGCCGAGGATGGCCAGCGAGGCCAGAGCCACAGCGCTCACGGCTGTGCGGGTGACTTCACGGCCGATGGTGGGGCCGACCGCGCGGAATTGCAGCTCCTCCGGCTCGCCGCCAGCAGCGGCAGCAAGCAGATCGAGCAACCCGCTCTTCTTTTCCGGCCCGATTTCGGAGGAACGGATGGCAAAGGTGCGGTCGTCGCCAATGGTGTTGACATTGACATCGGCCACGCCATTTTCTTGGAAGATGCGCACGATCTCGCCGGGGGCTATCGCCTCCTGAAAACGCAATTCCCACAGGCTGCCGCCGGTGAAATCGATGGAAAGACGGAAAGGCTGGCCAAAGCTGATCAGGGAGACGATCATCGAGATCACCCCCGGCAGGATGACCAGGGCCGAAAAAAGATAATACCAGCGACGGTGTTTGAGCAGGTTCATACGGAGGGGCTAGAACGAGAAATGAGGGAAAACTCAGATGCCGAAGAGGGCCAGGCGTTTTTGCAGGCGCTCGCCGAACAGGCCGACCACGAAGCGCATGAAAGTGCGGGTGGCGATCACGGCTGTGAACATGGAAATGAGTACGCCGATGCCCAGGGTGATGGCAAAGCCCTGAACGATGGAAGCGCCGAAATTCGAGCCGAAATAGTAGAGGATCAGGCAGGTGATGAGGGTGGAGAGATTGGAGTCGAGGATCGATGTCCAGGCGCGGGAGAATCCGGCCTCGATCGCGTTGCCGAGAGAACGTCCGGCCCGCAATTCCTCCTTCATGCGCTCGAAGATGAGGATGTTGGCGTCCACGGCCATGCCGGTGGAGAGCAGGAACCCGGCGATCCCTGGCAGGGTCAGCACCACCGGCACCAGTTTATAGATCATCAGGTTCAGGGCGGCGTAGGTCATGAGCGCCAGATCGGCCAGGAAGCCGGGCAGGCGATAGTAGACGAGCATGAACAGCAGGACGATGATCACGCCGATGATGCCGGCCTTGACGCTGGATTGGACTGAATCCTCGCCCAGGCTGGGGCCGACGGTGCGCACATCCACGATCTGCAAAGGCACGGGCAAGGCGCCGTACTGCATCTGAATGGCGAGATTGCGGGCCTCTTCCAGGGTGAATTGGCCTTCGATGATGCCGCTCTCGCGGATGGTGCTGTTGATCACCGGGGCGGAGAGGATGGTGGCGTCCATGACGATGGCCAGGCGCTGGCCGATGTGGGTGCTGGTGAACTGTTCGAAGATGTCGGCGCCGTCGGGCTTCCACTCGAAGGCGATGAAGATCTCCTGCGTGGTGGGGTCGCGGCTGACATCGGCCCGGCTGAGCAAATCGCCGGTGAGGATGGTCTCGTAGACCACGGCATCGGTGACGATATCGCCGGCGCGCAGGGAGGTGAGGATCGGATCGCCGGCGGCGAGGAACTGGTTGTTGCCGATGTCGACGAACTCGAGTTGGCCGGTGCTGCGCAGGGTTTCCACGGCGGCGTCGGGGTCTTCCACGCCGGGCAGGGCGACGATGATGCGTTCGCCGCTGGTCTGCACCAGGGGTTCGGCCACGCCCAAGCCATTGACGCGGCGTTCGATGATGATGCGCGCGGTCTCGATATCCTCGGCGCTGACGGTGCGGCCTTCGGGCACATTGGCCTCCAGTTGTACCTGCGTGCCGCCTTGCAGATCCAGGCCCAACCGTGTTTGCAAGGCCCGTTCTGGGCTTTGGTGCCGGGCCACAAGGTTGGTGAACCAGTCAGGATGGTCGATGGGCAGGGCCACGTAGATGGCGAACGCAGCCAAAAGCAAAAGGAGGATGAGGGAAGCGAGATTGCGTGAATTCATCGCGGGCAGGGCTGAAAGGGGGGCGGCAGGAGGAGACGTAGAAAGCGCAAAACCTTGCGAGTATAGCCGCCGGGGGAAAAGGGTGTCAAGTTCGGTAGGTCAGTATTCAGGGGGCAGTGTTCAGTATTCAGTATTCAGTGTTCAGTGTTCAGTGGTCAGTGGTCAGTCAGTGGTCAGCAGCCCCGTGAATGAATTCACGGTCTGCTATCGGAAACCTGCTGAAGCAGGTTTTTATGGCAGAATAACGTCATCAACAACCCGTTTCAACGGGTTT
>JABWBG010000330.1 GCA_013360575.1 Caldilineales bacterium | reverse complement strand
CCTCGCATCCAGAAACGAGTGCTTCGGGCTGCGGCCGCATAACAACTCGCTGGGGTAGGGGAACTCTATCCTCCTCCGCTATTCAGCAACGACTCTAATTTACCAATCTACCAACCTACCAACCACCCAACCAACCACCCACCCCACCCAACCAACCACCCACCCCACCCAACCCCATGGCCCGTTACACGCAACCTCCTGCCCTGCAAATCGACCCTGCCAAACACTACACCGCGGTCATCCAGACCCACAAAGGCGAGATGACCCTGACCCTACACGCGGACAAGGCCCCGATCACCGTCAACAACTTCGTCTTCCTGGCCCGCGAGGGCTTTTACGACGGCGTCACCTTCCATCGCGTCATCCCCGATTTCATGATCCAGGGCGGCGATCCCACTGGCAGCGGGCGCGGCGGCCCCGGCTACCGCTTCCAGGATGAATTCGACCCCAGCCTGCGGCACGACGGCCCCGGCGTGCTCAGCATGGCCAACGCCGGCCCCGGCACCAACGGCAGCCAATTCTTCATCACCCATGTCGCCACCCCCTGGCTCGACGGCAAACACAGCGTCTTTGGCCGTCTCACCGCCGGCGAAGCTGTGCTCTTCGCCATCGAGCAGGGCGACATCATCGACACGATCGCCATCACCGAAGCCTGATCCAGGCTGCTTCACGTGAGCGCCGCCCCCACCATCCACCGCCGTCAAATCCTGGCGCGCGTGATCGCGGTGCTGGCGGTCATCGCCATCTCCCTGCTCATCGTACTCAACGCCCAGCGCATCCGCGAGCTGGGCAGGTATGGATACGCTGGCATCTTCCTGCTCAGCCTGGCCGCCAACGCCACCATCATCCTGCCCGCTCCCGGATGGCTGATCCCCATCGCCGCCGGCAGCGCCCTCAACCCGCTGCTCGTCGGCCTGGTGGCCGGCACAGGCCAAACCTTGGGTGAATTGACCGGATTTCTGGCCGGGGCCAGCGGGCGCATCATCCTCGAAGACCGCGAACGCTACGAGCGCGTCTCGGCCCTGGCCCGGCGCTATGGCTTGTGGATCTTCGTGGTGCTGGGATTTGTGCCCAATCCTCTGTTCGATCTGGCCGGCATCACCGCCGGGGCCTTGCGCATCCCGGTGCTGGCCTTTCTGGGGGCCACCTGGGTGGGCAAGACTGCCCGCGCCATCCTTTTCGCGCTCGGCGGCTACGGCATCTTTGCCCGCCTGTTCGGCTGAACTGGATTAGCCACTTTCCCGCCCGGCCAACCCGGCCAGCGCCGCCGCGGCCAGATCCGGGCCTGGTTGGTTAGTTGGTTGGTTGGTTGGTTAGTTGGTTGGTGGGGGGTGAAAATCCTAAAGGTTTGGGATTTTAAAACAGGAACAACAGCCACAGCACGCCCACAACCAGGCTGAGCAGGGTGATCGGCACGCCGGCTTTGAGATACTCGCGGAAGGATAACTCCACCCCGCGGCCACGGGCCAGCTCGGCCACAATCAGATTGGCCACCGACCCCAGCAGGGTGAGGTTGCCGGCCAACGTGGTAGCCATGGCCAGCGTCAGCCACACCTGTTCCGGCTGGGGCAAAGCAGGGACAAAGGGCCGGAACAGCAAAACCGCAGGGACATTGGAGACCAGGTTGCTGAGGATCACCGCGGTCAACGTCAACGCGGCCACGCCCTGGGCCGCGATCGGCCGGATCAGCGCAAAAAGCCGGGCGCTGAACCCCAACGTCTCGATGGCGCCCGTGACGATGAACAACCCGGAGAAAAACACCAGCAGCGACCAGTTGATCTCCCGGAACACCTGCTCCGGCTTGACGCGGCGGGTGATCAACAACAGCGCCGCCGCGGCCAGCGCGGCCAATGGAATCGGCGCGCCCCCGATAAACGCGATCAGCATCAGCCCGCTGGCGAATAAACTCTTGCGCAGCAAAGGCGGATAAAGGCGGGGCGGGGGCAGCGCCGGCGTCTGAATGAGGCCGCCGGCGAACTCCTGGCGATAGATCGCCACGATCACGGCCCAGGCCAGCCCCAGCCCTAGCAAGGCGGCAGGCAACAGATAGCCGCTAAAAGTGAGAAAGGGAATGCCAGAGGCCACGCCGATGATCATATTCTGCGGATTGCCGGTGATGGCAGCCATCGAGCCAATATTGGCCGCGGCCACCAACCCCATCAGATAGGGGATGGGCTGGCGTTTCAGCAGCGCCGCCAGCTCCAGCACCAGGGGCGTGAACATGAGCACGATGGTATCGTTGAGAAAAAGGGCAGAGAGCAGGCCGCTGAGCAGGATGATGATCCCCAACAATTGCCGGGTGGAGCGGGCAAAACGCACCATCGCCCCTGCCGCCAGACGAAAAAATCCCGCCAACATGAGATTGGTGTTCAGCACCATCATCGCCAGCAGCAGGGTGAGGGTGTCCAGATCCAGGGCGGCGTAGGCTTGCTCCAGCGAAATAGCGCCGATGACCATCAGCGCCGTGGCCCCCACCAGGGCAATCGTAGCCCGATCCATGTGCAGGCCCGGATAGCGGCCCACGGCCACACCGATCAGCGTGATCACGATGATCGCCAGGCCCGCTCCTGGGCGCAGGAGAGTCAAAGTCGCAGCGATGTTGTCCATGCCGGGTCAGTTCAGCCCTGCCGGGGGTCGAGTATGCATCGGCGCATGATAACGGGGCGCAGCGCGGCTGTAAAATTGGCGGCGCGGCCTGCATCCGCCCCCTTCGCTGCCGCGGCAAAACTTGGCAGCCCCCACGCCCCTGCGCTAAATTGTAGCCAAATTCACCGCCCACCCCCATCCACACACCTTTTTGGAGAGCGCATGCCCCCCACCTTCGACATCCTCATCATCGGCGCCGGCATCATGGGCTGCAGCACTGCCCTGGAACTGGCCCAGCGCGGCCTGAAAGTAGCCGTGCTGGAAAAGAAACAGGTCGGCGCCGGCGGCACCGGCAAATCCTCCGCCATCATCCGCCAGCACTATTCCAACCTGCTCACCGCCCGCATGGCCAAATACAGCCTCGAAGTCTTCCAAAATTTTGCAGAGCGGGTGGGCGGCGAGTGCGGGTTCACCCGGGTTGGCTTCCTCGTCCTGGTGGCCGAGAAGGATCGGCCGGGGCTGGAGGCGAATATCGCCATGCAGCGCAGCGTCGGCATCCGCACCGAATTGCTCTCGCCCGCCGCCCTGGCCGCGCTGATCCCGCAGATGGACGCGGCCGAGCTGGTGGCCGCGGCCTGGGAGCCAGAGAGCGGCTACGCCGACCCCTGGCTGACCGTCAACGCCTACGCTGCCGCGGCCCGCGCGGCCGGCGCCCGCTTCTTTCTCAACACTCCGGTCACCGGCCTGCGCCTGGCCGGCGGCAAGATCCAGGGCGTGGACACCCCCGCC
>JABWBG010000046.1 GCA_013360575.1 Caldilineales bacterium | reverse complement strand
GCAGGGTGGGCGGGGTGGGGAAGCTGACGCGAGCCGTGGGCGTGGCCGGCTGGCCGCTGCACCCGCTGCCCAGGATCAGGAGGAGCAGCAGCGCCCCCCTGCGCAGCAGCTTATTCATAGCGCAGCGCGTCGATGGGATGGAGTTGGGCCGCGCGCAGGGCCGGGTAAATGCCAAAGATCAGGCCCACGGCGGTGCTGAAACTGGTGGCCAGCAGGATCGCGTCCGCGGTGATCACCGCCTGCAAGTCGGCGCTGAGGCTGGCAATGGCCTGCGCGCCCACGAACCCCAGCAGCATGCCGATGAACCCGCCGATCAAGCTGAGCACCACCGCCTCCACCAGGAATTGGGTGAGGATGTGATGGCGTTTGGCGCCCACCGCCTTGCGCAGCCCGATCTCGCGGGTGCGTTCGGTGACGGACACGAGCATGATGTTCATGATGCCGATGCCCCCCACCAGCAGGCTGATGGCGGCGATGCCGCCGAGGAAGGTGTTCAGCACGCCGATGATGCTGCCGAAAATGTCGAGGATGTCGGCCTGGTTGATGACGCTGAAATCATCTTCATTCAGATAGGTGATGTTGTGACGCTGGCGCAGCAGATCTTCGATCTCGGCGGTGGCCGCGCTCATCAGATCCTCGCTCACCACTTTGGCCAGGATCAGGCTGACTGTCGGCTCGCCGCGCGAACTGCGCAGATAGGGGAAGAGCCGTTGCTGGGCGGTGGTGACCGGCACGAACACCAGGTCATCGAAGCTGCCAAAGCCGCCGCCCCCCTTCTCTTCCATCACACCGATCACGCGGAAGGGCAGGCCGTTGAGCTTGATGCTCTGGCCGATGGGGTATTCGTCGGCGTCGAACAATTCGGTAGCCACGCGGCTGCCCAGCGCCACCACCCGCGCCTCGCCGGCCACATCCTCAGGGGTAATGAATGTCCCCTCGACCACGGCGTAGTTGCGGATGAAGGTGTAGGCCTCGGTGGTGCCGGTGACGCCGATGCGCAGGGAGACCCGCCCCCGAGAGACATCGGCGTTGCCGCCCGCTTCGGGCACGGCTACGATCACATCGGGCACGAGCAGAGGATCGTTGATGGCGCGCCAGTCGCTCATGGTCAGCGGTTGGCTGGGCCGCGTGCGCCGGGGATCGCCCGCCTGGTCTTGCAGCCGCCCCGGCACGATGATCAGCAGGTTGGAGCCGGCGCTTTGCAACTGGTCGCGCACCAGGTTTTGCACCCCCTGCCCCACACTCATCAGGGCGATGACCGCGCCCACGCCGATGATGATGCCCAACATGGTGAGGATGCTACGCAATTTGTTGACGGTGAGGGCGCGCAGGGCAATGCGCACCGATTCGAGCACGCTCATGCCGTTTCCTCCACTTCGCCGGCCGGGGCCGTCTGCGTTTCGCTGGCCGGGACCGTCTGCGTTTCGCCGGCGGGGGCGTCGCCGACCGTCCCGCGGTCGCCGTTGCCATCCGTCAGGTCGCGGGCGCGGCGGGTATAGGCCTGCTCGGTGGCCCGCCGGGGATTTTTCACCCGGCTGTCGCTGATGATGTAGCCATCTTGCAGGCGGATGATGCGGCGGGTGTGTTCGGCGATGTCTGGCTCGTGCGTGACGAAGATGATGGTGATGCCGTTCTCCTCGTTCAACTGCTGGAAAATGCGCATGATCTCCGCCCCCGACTTGGAATCAAGGTTGCCGGTGGGCTCGTCGGCCAGGATGATGCTGGGCGTGTTGACCAGGGCGCGGGCAATCGCCACCCGCTGCTGCTGCCCGCCCGATAGCTCGTTGGGGTTGTGATACAGGCGGTCGCCCAGGCCCACCTGCTCCAGCGCAGCGATGGCCCGCTGCCGGCGGTTGCTGATCCCGCCGTAGACCAGGGGCAGCTCCACATTGGCCACGGCCGAGGTGCGCGGCAGCAGGTTGAAGCTCTGGAACACGAACCCGATCTTTTTGTTACGGGCCTCGGCCAGTTGATCATCATTCATCCGTCCCACCTCCTGGCCATCCAGCCGGTATTCGCCAGAGGTGGGCACATCCAGCGCGCCCAAGATGTTCATCAACGTGGATTTGCCGGAGCCGGAAGGCCCCATAATCGCCATCAACTCGCCGGGAAAGACGCGTAGACTGACCCCGCGCAGGGCGTGCACCTGCACATCCCCCATCTGATAGATTTTGGCGACGTCGTGGATATCGATCACCGGCTGGGAAGGCTGAGCGGACATGGGTTTAGCCTCCAAAGAACTGTTGGCGGATGATTTCGCCCGTGTCCACGCGGCGCACGGCCAGTTGATCGCCCACCTCCAGGCCGGAGAGCACCTGGCTGAACTGATCGTTGCGCAGGCCGATCTGCAAGTCCACGCGGCTGGGGATGCCGGCTTCGATGCGCTCGACATAGGTTTCCCCGGTCTGGCGGTCCAGCCGCATCACCCGGTTGGGCAGCACGATCACATCCCGCGCCTCGGCGGTGGTGATGGCCACGGTGGCCGACATCCCCGATTTCAGGGGGTGGGGGCCGGCGGCGATGTCTACGGTCACGCGGTAGGTGACGACGCTGCTGCTCAGCCCGCTGGCGCCAGAGCGGGCCAGGGGCGCGATCTGGCTGACCACGCCGGCCAATTCGGCGTTGTCCAGCGCGTCCACCGTGACCTTGGCGCTCTGTCCCACTTGCAGTTGGCCGATGTCGATCTCATCCACATTCAACTCCACACGGAAACGGTCCGCACCGGAGAGCACCATGGCGGCCAGGCCGGGGCTGTACGGCTCGTTCAGGCGGATGTTGATGGCGCCGATGATGCCCGCCACCGGCGCGGTCAATTCCGCGTTTTGCAGGGTCAGCTCCGCCTGATCTACCGCGATCTGCGCCTGTTCCACCTGCGCTGCCAGGATGGCGCGGTCTTCCGCGGCCAGGCCCTGGGTCAGGCGGGCCAGACTGGCCTCGGCCTGGGCCACGGCGCTCTCGGCCTGCGCGATCTGCGCCAGGGCCGCGGCTTTTTGGGCGGCGGTGGCCGAGGCGAGGGTGGTATCGAGGTTGGCTTTGGCCACTTCGTAGTCGATGGTGGCCTGTTGCAGTTGCAAGGACTGGGGCAGCAGGCCGACGTTCGGCAGGTGCGCCACCTGATCGTAGGCCGATTGGGCGGAATCGCGCAGCACGCGGGCGCGTTCGAGTGTGGCCTCGGCCGCGCGGCGCTGGGCCGCGGTAGGCCCGCGCAACAGGGCTTCATAGGCCGCCTGCGCGGATGCCAGACCTGCCCTGGCTGCCTCCACCGCGGCCGCAGCGGCTGCCAGATCCTCTGCCGCGGCGGCGCGCTCGGCTTGAGCAAGCCGGGCCTGGGCCAGTTGCAAGCCCACCACAGCCTGGCGGCGGGCCAATTGCAGTTCTGCGCTGTCGAGCCGGGCCAGAACCTGGCCCGCGGCCACCGACTGGCCCACCTCGACCAGGATCTCGCGCACCACGCCCACCCCGCGGAAGCTGAGGTTCACCTCGGTGAGGGGGGTGATGGCGCCGGTGGCGGAAACGGTGGCGGCGATATCGCCGACGCCGACGGTGAAGATCTCGTAGTCGGGTGGGGGCGGCTCTTTTTCCTGGGCAGTGGCGCTGTAAGCAAGCCAGGAGGCCCCGCCAATCAGGGCGAGCAGGAGGAGGGCGGTGAAAATGCGACGGATCATAGGAAAGGAAGGGGGAAGCGTATGTTTTGGGAAGGATCGTTAGCCGAGGCCGAAGGCGCCGCCCAAGAGGGTGGGCAGCAGCCGCAGGCCCAGATTGATGGCCGCGTACAGCAGGGTGAGCATAAACGCCGCCCCCCTGCTGCTGCGGGCGATGTGACGGAAGATCAGAAATACCAGAACCAGATGCCAGAGGGCGAAGAGATCCACCTGGGCGGCCAGAGTGAACAGGGGCCGGGTTTGGTCCGCGACCGTATCGCCGCTGGCCGTCAGATAGGAAAGCCCGGGATAGAGGATCATGCGGTCGGTGAGGAAGGCCCACAGGCTTTGCAAGCCCGCGCGCAGGGCAAAGGGCAGCCACGCCCACACCACTGCCGGCCACACCTGCGGCATGCTCATCCGGGCGCCGGTGAGCGAGGCGCCGAAATAGATCAGCATGCTGCTGACCAGCCAGGCCAGGAACAGGCCGATGATCAGCACGCCGGCGCCGCTGAGAAAGATGAATTCCGGGGTCTGGAACCGCTCGATCATCGGGCGCGCGGCCTCGGCTTGCTCTGGCGGCATGGCGCCGAGCTGCAATGCAATCTGCCGCGCCGCCAACTCCGCGGCGAGATGGCGGGTGAGCCAGAGATAGAGGGCAGGCAGCGCCGCCGCCAGCAGGGCCGGCAGCCACCAACTGCGGCGGTGGTGGGCGCTGATCCGGCGCAACGCCTGGGCCGGCGCCGCGATCATCTCGATCAGGATGACAAGTAAAGAGGCCGGTGGGTCTGTGTTGTCTGAGGTCATGGCGGTTGGCCGATCGGGGGGTGTGGGCGGGGCGGGGCAGGTTGCCTGTTGTGCGGAGATTGTGCTATGATGAACTATCACCGTTGCACAAGCGTTCGCCAAAGCATGGATGTCTGGCCGGAGAAGAAAGCGCAGCGTTGTGAGGTCTCAAGCAGATCGCACAGCTATTGTACAAGATTTTCCGAGATTTTACACAATCTAAGGCGCGCAGTACGCAGCATGCATTCCCGTTTGCGTTCCATTTTTGCGAGCGATCCCGGTTTTGCTTGTGGCGCAGCGCCGCTCTTCAGCAAAAGGATGTGGAAGATGTCACGAAACATTGTGCCTGATATCGTCGTGGGGCGCCTGCCCATCTATCTGCGTATGCTCGATTTCCTGGTGCAGGAGGGGCGCCAGATCACCTCATCGCAGGAGTTGGGGGACAGGTTGGGCATCAGTTCCGCCCAGATTCGCAAGGATCTCTCGCATTTTGGGGAATTTGGCAAGCAGGGCACCGGCTACAATGTGGCCTATTTGCGTGATCAGCTCAAGCGCATTTTGCACATGAACCAGGAATGGAACATGGTCTTGATCGGCGCCGGCGATCTGGGGCATGCCATTGCGCACTATCAGGGGTTTGCGGCGCATGGTTTTCACATCGTCGGCGTGTTCGATAACGATCCGGCCAAGGTCGGCAAGGCCCTGGGCAAGTATGTGGTGCAGGGGATGGAAGACTTGCAGGGGGTGATCGAAGCGGACAAGGCGGCGATGGGCATCATCGCTGTGCCGGCCGCCGCCGCCCGGCAGGTGGCCGATCTGCTGATCGGGTATGGGGTGCGGGCGCTGCTGAATTATGCGCCGATCACGCTGACGACGCCGCACCATGTGAAGGTGCAGTATATCGATCCGGTGGCGCTTCTGCAGCACATGGCCTATTATCTACCAAACGGGGCCGGCGCCTGATTTATTCACCGCGGGTGTTTTCCCCAACCGACCCCGGTTTTCCCCAGTTTTGGGCCGGTTATCCACAGATCGAACGCCAAAAAGGACAGGCGGAGGGGGCCTGTCCTTTTTGGCGGGGCGCGATCGATCGCCGGTTCAGAGGCGAAGGGCGATCTGTACTTGTTCGACGCGGCCGCGTAGGTGTGCGTCTTCTTGCAGTTGCCTGCGCATTTTATCGTGGCCGTACATGGCGGTGGTGTGGTCCCGCCCACCGAGATATTCGCCGATCTGGGGGAAGGAGAGCTGGGCGATTTCGCGCAGCAGGTACATGGCCACCTGGCGCGGCTCCACCACCCGCCGCGAGCGCCGCGGGCCGCCCAGTTCGGCGGGGGTGATGCGAAACACATCGGCCACGGCGTCGAGGATCGCTTGGGGGTCGCGCCGGCAGGGGACTTCTGGCTCGCCCAGGATGCGCTGGGCCAGTTCGAGGGTGGGGGGCAGGGCGTGGTGGCGGGCGAAGGCGGTGACGCGGGTGAGTGCGCCCTGCAGTTCACGCACGTTGTCGCTGTAGTGTTCGGCGATGTAGCGCATCACGTCGGCGGGGGGCAGCGCGCCGATCTCCAGGGCTTTGGCCCGCAGGATGGCGATGCGATGTTCCAGGTCTGGGGGGTGGAGGTCGACGCTGAGGCCGCCGGTGAACCGGGAGCGCAGGCGGTCTTCCAGTTTCGTCAGTTGTTGTGGTGGGCGGTCGCTGGCAATGATGATCTGTTTGTTGGCCGCGTAGAGGGCGTTGAAGGTGTGAAAGACTTCGTTTTGGGTGCTGTCTTTGCCTTCGATGAACTGGATGTCGTCGATCAGCAGGATATCGACCTCGCGGTAGGTCTGGCGGAAGGTGACGTTGGCTTTGGTGCGGATCGCTTCGATCAGATCGTTGGTGAAGGCTTCGGAAGTGACATAACGCACATTCAGGCCCTGTTGCGCGGCCTGATTGCCTACCGCGTGTAAAAGGTGTGTTTTGCCCAGGCCAACGCCGCCGTAGATGAACAGGGGGTTGTAGCGATCGCCCGGCTGCTGGGCCACGGCCTGGGCCGCGGCGTGGGCGAAGCGGTTGCCCTCGCCTTCGATGAAGGTGGCGAAGGTCATGGCCGGGTTGAGGCTGGGCGGCGTGGCCGGGGCGTGGTGGAAGCGGGCCGGCGATTCGGGCGTGGGGTCGAGCAGGGGGGGGAGGGCGGCGTTTTCGGGATCGGTCACCACGTCGGGCCGCACCACGAAGCGCACATCCACGGTGCGGCGGCTGATGCGTGTCAGGCGCTGTTTGATCATGCCTTTGAGCCGGTCTTCCAGCATCGATTGGGCAAAGGCGGTGGGGGTGGCAATGAAAAAGCATCCATCTTCATAGGCGATCAGCGCGGTGTCGCGCAGCCAGGTTTCGAACACATGCCGCGGCAGGGCAAGTTGCAATTCGCCCAAAACAGCTTGCCAGATGTTTTCGGGCGCCATTGGGTTATCCACGGTGGCGGTCCTCGGTATGGAAGGGATGGAGTGGGGAGGGGATGAAGGGACAGGGACAGCGGGTTTTGGGCGCAGGCAATAGTTGACTACCACCCAGCGTCATGAGGGATGCGCGATGGGCGTTTTGCCGTGGACCTGTATCGGGAGGGTAAGCGGCTGGGACGTTTCCCGGCGGCATTCAGAGGGAGCGCAACTACTCTGGTTGCCGACGCTGGCGGGGGCTCCCGATGTCCCTGTCCAGCCTTGCAGCAGCAGGGATGATAGCAAACGCCCGGGGGGGAGGCAATCCGCGAGGGGGTGCGAGGCGTGGGGGCGCGGCGCAGCTTATGGTCAAGCACAAATGCCGCGCCAGGCGCGTCGCCTCAGGGCGTTCCTAGGTCTAGTAGGGCAAATGCGGGCGGGGTACAAGATAGCGCTGCCAGGATCGCTCGATCGCTACGGCGAGGGGTGCAGGTTGCGAGAAGGAGATTTAAGGTTTGTTTACAATGGGGGAGGCCCGCCAGTCTGCCGGGCCGAGATCGCCGGCTGCGCTTGCAGCTTCCCATAATGTTGTTTTCGCAAAAGGGGGCGTGCTCTGTTATACTGCCTTGCGTTCGGAACGGCGGCGTCGGATCGGCGCCTTTTCCCCTTTTTCACTTCTTTCCGGAGGTTGTGACGTGCGCGTTTCTGTTCTGCAAGAAAATCTGGCCAAGGGACTGGCGATTGTAGGCCGGGCGGTGGCCACACGCAGCACTTTGCCTGTGCTGGGCAATATCCTGCTGGAGACCGATCAATCACAACTGAAGTTGGCGGCGATGAATATGGAGATCGGCATCAATTGCTGGATCGGCGCCATGATCGAAGAGGAAGGCGCGACGACGGTGCCGGCGCGGTTGCTGGGGGAATTCGTCAATTCGCTGCCCAAGGAACGGATCGATATGACCCTGGAGGTGCGCACGCAGACGATGCATCTGAGTTGCGCGCGGTACGAGGCCAATATCAAGGGCATCGATGCTTCCGAATTCCCCATCATTCCCACGCATCGCCGCCAGGCCGGGCTGCCGACGATCGCGGTCTCGCCGGACAAGCTGCGGCGTATGATCGAGCAGGTGGCCTTTGCCGCGGCCACCGATGAGTCGCGGCCCACCCTCACCGGCGTCTACACCCGTTTCGACGGCGACCGCCTGACCATGGCCGCCACCGATGGCTTTCGCCTGGCCCTGCGCTCTACCCTGCTGGATGAGCCGGCGCCGGTGGCCCTGGGAGTGATCATCCCGGCCCGCGCCCTCAGCGAACTGGGGCGTATCATCGCCGCCCTCGATCTGGATGAGGAGCAGGAGGTGGAGGTCACAGTCACCGAAGCCCGCAATCAGATCATGTTCCACCTGCCGGGGGTCGATCTGGTCAGCCAGTTGATTGAGGCTTCTTTCCCCGATTACACCAAGATCGTCCCCACCAGCTACAACACCCGCATGGTGGTGAACACGGCGGAGTTTCTGAAGGCGATGCGGGTGGCGTATCTCTTTGCACGAGATGGAGCGAATATCGTGCGTCTGAACATCCTGCCCGGCGACGCGGGGCGCATCCTGCTCACGGCCACCAGCGCGGAGATGGGGGATAACGAGGCGGATGTGGACGCGCAGATCGAGGGGGAGGGCTTGCAGGTGGCGTTCAACGCCAAGTTCATGATCGATGTCTTGAATGTCATTGACACGCCGGAAGTGATCTTCGAAGTGGTGTCGGCGGCGCGGCCCGGCCTTTTCCGGCCCGTGGGCGCGGGGGCCGAAGAGTACACGCACGTGATCATGCCCATGAACGATAACCGCCGCTGACGAAAAGATTGAAGATTGAAGATTAAGGATTAAAGATTGCCTCTACGACAGTGTTTTGTAACAATCCATCTTATTTTGTCATTGCGAGGGGCGATGGCCCCGAAGCAATCTCCAACGCCGATTGATAACCGCAAAATTGACGAACAACCTTGGAGATTGCTTCGCTGCACTCGCAATGACACATCAGGTGAACTGTTACAGTGTTTTTAATCCTTAATCGTTAATCATTTGTTTTCTACACATCCAAATTACGCACCTGGCCGGCGTGGGTGGTGATGAAACGTTTGCGCGGGGCCACCAGGCTGCCCATCAACATGTCGAAGGTGCGGTCGGTGGCGGCGACATCGTCAATCGTCACCTGCAAGATGGTGCGGTTCTCGGGGTTCATCGTCGTTTCCCACAGTTGCTCTGGGTTCATTTCGCCCAGGCCTTTGTAACGCTGCACGTTCACCTTGCGGCCGTTGAAGCGTTGCAGCACCCGCTCCTTTTCCGCCTCATTGTAGGCGTAGAGTTTGTCGCGGCCGGAGGAGAGCAGATAGAGGGGGGGCTGGGCGATGTACAGATGCCCCTCGCTGATCAGGGACTCCATGTAACGGAAAAAGAAGGTGAGCAGCAGGGTGCGGATGTGCGAGCCATCGACGTCGGCGTCGGTCATGATGAAGACGCGGTGGTAGCGCAGGTTCTCCAGGCTGAACTGGTCGCCGATGCCGGTGCCCAGGGCGGAGATGAGGGCCTGGATCTCGCGGTTGCTGAGGGCTTTATCCAGCCGGGCCTTTTCCACATTCAGGATCTTGCCGCGCAGGGGCAACACCGCCTGAAAACGGCGATCGCGGCCCTGTTTGGCCGAGCCGCCGGCGGAATCGCCCTCGACGATGTACAACTCTGCTTTGGCCGCGTCCCGCTCGCTGCAATCGGCCAGCTTGCCGGGCAGGGTCATGCTTTCCAGCGCGCTTTTGCGGATGACAAGGTCGCGGGCCTTGCGGGCGGCGTCGCGGGCGCGGGCGCTGGTCATACATTTGTCGACGATCTTCTTGGCCTCGCGCGGGTTGCTCTCCATCCATTCGCTCACCGCCTCGGCCACTGCCGATTCTACCTGGTTGCGCACCTCGTTGTTCAGCAGCTTGACTTTGGTCTGGCTCTCGAATTGCGGATCGACCAGTTTGACGCTGACGATGGCGGTCAGGCCCTCGCGGGTGTCGTCCCCGGTGAAGTTGGCTTCCTTTTCTTTGAGCAGATTTTGCTTGCGGCCATAATCGTTGATGCAGCGGGTGATGGCGCTGCGCAGGCCGGTGAGATGGGTGCCCCCATCCGGGGTGTTGATGGTGTTAGCGAAGGCAAAGATCGCTTCGCTGAAGCCGTCGGTGTATTGGATCGCGGCCTCGACGGTGGTGGTATCGAAGGCGCGCTCTACGTAGATCGGCTCGTGCAGGGGGGCGCGGTTCTTGGTGAGATAGCGGACGAAAGAGGCGACGCCCCCTTCGAAATAGAAGCTCATCTCCTTCGCCTCGGTGGGGCGCTCGTCCACCAGGGTGATGCGCAGGCCCCGGTTGAGGAAGGCCATCTCGCGCAGGCGCTGTACCAGCGTCTCCCAGCGATAGGTCACATCCGCATCGAAGATGGAACGGTCGAACATGAAGTGCTGCAGGGTGCCGCTCTCATCCTTGTCGGCCTTGCCGATCACCTCCACCTCGGTCACGGGGCGGCCGCGCTCGAAGCGCTGGCGCCACACCTGCCCCTCCCGGCGCACGGTGGTCACCATCCAATCGCTGAGGGCGTTGACCGCGCTGACGCCCACGCCATGCAAGCCGCCGGAGACTTTGTAGCCGCCGTCGCCGAATTTGCCGCCGGCGTGGAGTTTGGTCATCACCACCGTCAGCGCCGGCAGGCCGGTCTGTTTTTGGATGCCGGTGGGGATGCCGGCGCCATTGTCGGCGACGGAGACGCTGTCATCCGCGTGGAGGGTGACCAGGATCGTGTCGCAACGTCCGGCCATTGCCTCATCCACCGAGTTGTCTACGACTTCGTAGACCATGTGGTGCAGGGCTTTGATATCGGTGCCGCCGATGTACATGCCGGGGCGGCGGCGCACCGCTTCCAGGCCTTCCAGCACCTGGATCTGGTCGGCGGTGTAAGCGGATGCGGTAGATGCTTGGTTTTTTCTGACCACGGGTACTTGCCTCGATCACAAAGTAAGAGGGAAAAGATTGAAGATTAGAGATTAGAGATTAGAGATTAGAGATTAAACCGCACGACATGCGCTGTATTTTTAATCATTAATCTTTTAATCATCAGTCTTTTAATCATTAACCTACAGGCGGGTGTCTGCCTGTTTGCGGCGGGCTTCGGCCACGTTCTGGCGCAGGCGCTGCCAGTGTTCGTAGCGAGCACGGTAGAAGAGCAAGGTGGCGGCGGTGAGGGCAACGCCGATGTAGGCATGGCCGAGGATGCCAATGGAAAGCCCCAGCGTGCTGCCGCCGATCAGCAGCCAGATGCGGGTGAAGCCCTCGCTGAGCAACAGGATGAGCAGGAGCAGACCGATGGTGCTGCTGAGATTGCGGCCCACCACGTTGATGCTCCGCCACACCGCCCTGGCCACGTTGACGCCGTCCAGGGCAATGGCGCTGATCACAAAGCTCAGGCCAATGCCGAACCAGATGGTAAACCAGAAGGAGAGGACGAGCAGGGCATACTGGCTGGAGGGGCCCAGCAGCAGGATCAAGATGCTGCTGAACAGGGCGAAAAGTACGCCCATGATCAGCGCCGCGCCGGCCAGGAGGAGGAGATACAGCCCGGTGTTGAACCAAATCCAGCCGGCATGACGCCACGCCGGTTGCCGCTCACTCGCCTCTGGGGCCGTGGCTCTGGCCAAAAAGGCCAGCCACACACTGCCAATGAGCAATCCAGCCGGGATCAGCAGCACGATGTAGAGGAGGACCTGGCGAAAATCGTGCAGCGTCACCGCCGGCGAGACGGGGGCCAGCCCCGTGGCCACATCGACCCGCGCCAGCAGCGAGGGGAGGCCGGTGATCGACCCCGCCAGCAGAGCCAGCAGATTGTAGCTGTCGCCCAGGCGGCGAAAGGTCTCCAGCAGCGTCTGCATATCTGGGGTGAGGCTGGTCGCCACCTCCGGCTGGCTGGTAAAAAGATCCACGCCGCGGGCAAACAGAGGCGCGATGGAAAGACGCGGCCCGCGCCAGAGCAAGAGATCGACCAGCAGGGGGATGATCAGCAGCCAGGGCCGGCGGTTGATCAGGTCGAAACCATGTTGCAGAGAATCGATGACGCCCAGAGGGGTTTCCAGCGTTTCGGCAGTGCTTGACATTGCCCCTATTTTACCACAGATGGGCCGATTCCCACTATCGGGGCAGGGGCTGAATAGAACGTCTGTGCGCATCGCTTCCCGTGCGAGCGAGACCCTGTACCGGTTTGTCGAAGACCCCGCCCGCTGGTATGATCTCTCCTACCCAGTTGCCGTTCCCTGCCCTCCATTTTTGCCATGACCCCGCGCGCCCGTCTCATCCTCATCCTCGCCGGCATCTTCGTGCTGCTAACCATCATCAGCCTGCTGCGCTCGCGGCGGCTGAAAGAGGAATACGCGCTGGTTTGGGTGGCGGTGGCGCTGGCCTTCATCGCCGCGCCCATTTTCAGCGACCAGCTCGACCTCATCGCCTACGCCCTGGGCGTGGAATATCCCCCCGCCCTCTATTTCGGCCTCGGTTTCGTCGGCATCCTGCTCATGATCTTCCAGGTCTCCCGCACCATCTCCCGGTTCAGCGACCAGATCCGCGTGCTGACGCAGGAGGTTGCCATCCTTCGCCACCGTCTCGACCAACTCGAGCCTCCCCCTGACGCCGCCGAGCATGACCCAACGTAAACACCTCCTGGCCCCCGCTGCGCTGGCGCTGGTCGCCTTTCTCGTCCGCTTCCGCTTCAGCGGCTACGATCGCATTGTCTGGGGCGACGAGCCTTTTTATCTGTGGTTGGGGCGCAATTGGCTGGCCGGCCGCGGCTACAGCTTCGCCTTCACCGGCCATTTCGATTACCACCACACCCCCGGCTATCCCCTGATCAGCGCCCTCCTCTTCCGGCTGACTGGCGATCTGGGCCGGGCCAGCGAATGGAGCCACATCCTCTTCGGGGTGCTGCTCACCCTGGCCCTCTATGCCCTGGCCCGGCGCATCTACGGGCCGGCCAGCGCCCTGGCCGCGGGCGGCCTGGCGGCTCTGACCCCTGCCACGGCCCTGATGCCCCTCTTCTGGGGCACGGCCACAGAGACGCCCTATCTGGCCCTGGTCGTGACCGGCCTCTTCTTCGCCCACCGCGTCTACCAGCACTGGCGCTGGGCCGATAGCGTGCTGGCCGCGCTCTTTTTGGCCCTGGCCTACTACGTGCGCCCGGAGGGGATCGTTTTTTGGGGCGCGATCGGGCTGATCTTGGGCCTGCGGGCGTTGGCGCGGCCCCCTCGCCTGCGCCGGCTGGCCCATCCCGCCCTGATCGGTGTGCTTTTCCTCCTCTTTCTGACGCCTTACCTCTGGCAGGTGCGCCAGGCCACCGGCCAGTGGATGCTGAGCCAGAAGGTGGGCGCGCACTTCGCCACCGCCCAGGGCCTGTCCGAAGGCAGCCACATCCGCTTCGATCAGGAAACCTGGGGCCTCGACAGCAGCGGCCGCGAAGTCTGGTTCTTCAGCGAGGAGACGGCCAACGCCTCCGCCCTGGATTACATCCTGGCGGATCCGGGCAATTATGCCCGCGTGCTCTACAGCAACGCCCGCAAGCTGCTTAGCCAACTGATCGGCCCGCGGCTGCTGCCCGCGTTCCTGGCGCCCTTCCTTTTCCTCGCCCTCTTCCGCCGGGCGTGGGATCGCCGGCGGCTGGGGGATGAAGGCTTCCTGCTGATCACCCTGCTGCCGGGCCTCAGTTTCATTCTTTTTCTGGTGCTGGAGCGTTACATCGTCGCCCTCATCCCCACCCTTCTCATCTGGGCCGGGCATGGCGTGGCCGAGAGCGGGGCCTGGCTGCAAGAAACGGCCCGCACGCTCGCGCCCGCCCGCGCCCGCCTGACCCGCGGCCTGGCCTGGCTGCCCATCGCCCTGCTTTTCCTCTTCCTGGCTCTGTGGACGCCGCGGCAGCTCGGCATCGTCTACTTTGGCGGCGTCTCTTTCAATCACCTGCAAGCGGGCGCGGCCCTGGCCCCCGCGGTCGCTCCCGGCGATATCGTGATGTCCCGCTATCCTGCCATCGCCTTCCATGCCGGGGCAGAGTGGGTGCCCACGCCCGCGGCCGATCTGGCGGAGGTGTTGGCCTACGCCCGCCACAAAGGTGTGGATTTCTGGGCCATCGCCGCGGAAGAGGCCGCGTCTCTGCGCCCCCAATTCCTGCCCCTGCTCGCACAGCCCGATGCCGCGCGGCCCGGTCTCACCTATCTGCTGACCGTGCGCCAGGGGGAAGAGGCTGTCGCTCTCTACCGGCTTGCCGCCCCATGACCCCCATCCATCAGAACGAAGCCACCGTTCAACGCCAGTTCGAGGAGCAGTTGGATCTGTACACCCGCGCGGCCGCGGGCGCGGCGTATGTGGTGCCCGATCTGGTCACGCCTTTTCTGCTCTCCTGGCTGGCCGCGCGGCCCGATTTCGCCCCCGCCGGCGGCCTGCGCCTCTGCGAATTCGGCGGCGGGGGCGGGGTGCTGCTCAAACGCCTGGAGGATGGGCTGCCCCCGCCTGTGACGCTGGTGAATGCCGAGCTGGTGGACGCGTATCGCCAGCATCAGGCCAGCCCCGCCATCCAGTTCCGGCAGGCTTCGGTGCTCGATTCCGGCTTCGCCGCGGGCGCGTTCGATGTGGTGATCATGCGCAATGTGCTGCATCATCTCATCGGCGACAGCCTGGCGCAGACGCGGCAGAATCAGGCGCACGCGCTGGCCGAGCTGCGGCGCGTGACCCGGCCCGGCGGCCTGGTACTGATCCAGGAGCAGGTCAACGCTCGCGCCTGGGCCGCGGCCCTGCTCTTCTATCTGTCGCGGGCCGCGGCGCGGCTGCGCCTCAACCTGCCGGCGTTCGAGGTCACCCCGCACACCATCGTCGCCTATCTCACCCCCGCGGGCCTGCGCCAGCTTTGCGCCCGCCACGCGTCCCCCGCGGCCTGGCAGGCAGATATCTACCGCCGCCGGCAGGTGGGCCTGCGCTGGCGGTTGACCCTGCTGATGGCCAACAATGGCGACGCGCTCATCGCCCTGCCCAAGCTGTGAGCAGGGCTATGCCCGTTGGGCGCCGGCGCGGGTGCGGTAGCGCAGCGTCACCATGCCGATGCTGAGCAGCATTTTGACGATGTAATAGAAGGCGCTGAGGTGGCTGTGCATGGAGCGGCCGGAAAGGCGCTCGTGCATGGTCACCGGCGTTTCCTGCACCCGGAACCCGGCGAAGTGCAGCAGCACCAGGGTGTCGGCGTCGGGATAATCGCTGGGATAGTTTTCCTCGGCAAAGAAGGCCATGACTTCGCCCGTCATGGCCTGGAAGCCGGAGGTGGCGTCGGTGACGGCGCGGCCGGTGAGGGCGGAGGTGATGCCGGCGAACAGGCGCATGCCCAGCCGCCGCAGCGGCGAGGCGTGGTAGGTCATCTGGCCGGTAAAACGGGAGCCGACCACCACATCCGCGGCGCCGGCCAGGATCGGCGCCAGCAGGGCGGGCGCGCTCTGGGGGTCGTGCTGGCCGTCGGCATCGATCATCACGCCGTAGGCGTAGCCCTGCTGGCTGGCGTAACGAAAACCGGTCTGCACGGCGCCGCCGTAGCCGAGGTTGTTGGGCAGGCGCAGGACGCGCGCGCCCAGCCGCCGCGCCACCGCGCCGGTGTCGTCGGTGGAATGGTCATCGACGACGAGGATGTCGGCGTGGGGCATGGCCTGGCGCAGCCGCGGCAACACATGCGGCAGGTTCTGGGCCTCGTTGAAGGCGGGGATGATGATCAGGGTGGGGTGGGGCATGTTGGGGGGGGGCTTGGTGGAGGATGGACGATAGACGATGGACGATAGATCGCTGAAAATTAATTATTAATGATTAATTATTAATCATTAATAATTAATGAATGAATCAAGCGTTAAGACGAAAAAACACAGCAAAAATGCACGATCCATCGTCTATCGTCTATCGTCCAAAAACCTACCGCGCTTCGGGCAGGGTGGTGAAATCGAGTCGGCCCACTTGCGCCGGCTGCAAGTGTTTGGAGAGGGTGAAGATGAAAGCCGCGCCGCGGCCGTACTCGCTCTCCACCCAGATGCGCCCGCCGTGGTGCTCGACGATGTGGCGGCAGATGGTGAGGCCCAGGCCCGCGCCTTTGTACAGGCGGTTGGCCCCGCTGTCGACCTGATAGAAACGCTCGAAAATGCGGTCGCGCTCGTGCGCGGGCAGGCCGATGCCGGTGTCAGTCACTTCCACACGCAGGAAATCGCCCAAATCCGCGGCGTGGATCGTCACCGAGCCGTGGGCAGGGGTGAATTTGATGGCGTTGTCCACCAGATTGGTGACCACCTGCTCCAATCGCCAGGGATCGGCGGAAAAGGTGGGCAGATCCTCCGGGGCCTGGTTGATCAAGTGCACCTCGGCGGAGTCGGCCAGGGGGGTGAGCTTGTCGATCACCGCCTCCACCACCACCGGGAGATCGACCGGCTGCAAGCGCAGGGTCACCCGGCCCGATTCCAGCCGCGAGAATTCCAGCAGATCATCGATCATCCGCTGCAAGTGGTCGGTCTGCTGCTTCACCGTCTCCAGGAAATCGCGCTGGATCTCGGTGACCGGGCCGGTCTTGTTCATGAGGATGATGTCGACGAAGCCTTTGATCGAGTGCAGCGGCGTCTTCAGCTCGTGCGAGACCACGGAGAGGAAGTTGGATTTCATCCGCTCCACCTCTTTCTGGCCGGTGACATCGCGCAGGACGGTGGCAATGCCCTGCAAGCTGTCCCCGACCAACAGGGGCGCGGCCAGCGCCTGATAGGTGTAGGGCCGGGCGTCGGGCGCGGAGGCCAGCTCCACCTCGCGGATCAGGGCCGCGGCCGGATCGGCGCGCACCTCTTCCAGCAGGGTCAGGAAGGCCTCGTTTGCCAGGAAGGCGGCGGCGGGCAGGCCCAGGGGGGGCGGCGCCTCCAGCGCCAGCATGCGGGCGGCGATGGGGTTCATCAGCACCAGTTGCAGGTCGGCGTCGACCACCAGCACGCCATCGCCGATGCCCGCGAGGATCGTCTCCAGTTCCCGGCTTTTGTCGGCCACGATCTGGTACAGCCGGGCGTTTTCGACCGCGGCCGCGGCGAAATAGCTGACCGAATCGAGCCACTGCCGCTGACGCTCGCTGTCGAAATCTGGCTCTTCTCCGGAGAGGTAGAGCGCGCCCAACGGCTGCCCGCGCAGGGTCAGGGGCAGGCAGAGGATGGTCTGATCGCCCCACATCTGGCGCAGTTGGGCGAATCCCGGCCGCTCGCCCTCCCGGCTGGAGAGGAGATTGCCCTGGCGCAGCAGGGCCGCGTCCGCGGGCTGGGCCAGCAGATCGAGCTGGAAGCGGCGGAACGCGGCGCCGGCGTTGCCGGTGGCTGCGGCCCCGCGCAGG
>JABWBG010000329.1 GCA_013360575.1 Caldilineales bacterium | reverse complement strand
GCCGCCGCCGCCTTCGCCGACGGCGTCTGCTTCATCCCCCTGGCCCCGGTTGCCGCGCCCGCCGCGGTCATCCCCGCCTTTGCCGAGGCCCTGGGCCTGACCCTGGCCGGTCAGGTGGAGATGCGGTTGCAGCTATTCAGCCATCTGGCCGACCAGCAGGCCCTGCTGGTGGTGGACAACCTGGAGCATCTGCTGGCCGTCGCCGGGCTGCTGGCCGAGATTCTGGCCCGCGCGCCGGGCGTCAAGCTCATCGCCACCTCCCGCGAGCGGCTGAATTTGCAGAGCGAGTATGTCTTCGTCACCCAGGGGTTGCCCACGCCCCCGCCCGACCGTCTGCACCGGGCGCACGACTACGACGCTATCCGCCTCTTCGACCAGGCCGCGCGGCGGGCCGGCGCCGAGTTGAAATTGCAGGACGAAGAGCTGGCCGCGGCCGCGCAGGTCTGCCGCACGGTGGAGGGGATGCCGTTGGGCATCGAGCTGGCCGCGGCCTGGACGCCGCTGCTGAGCTGCCAGGAGATCGCCGCCGAGATCCAGCGCGGGCTGGACTTCCTCGCCACCGGCCTGCGCGACCTGCCGGAGCGCCAGCGCAGCCTGCGCGCCGTCTTCGACCACTCCTGGCGGCTGCTGGACGACGAGGAGCGGGCCGTTCTGGCCCGGCTCTCCATCTTCCAGGGCGGGTTCGAGCGCAGGGCGGCGCAGGAGGTGGCCGGGGCCGACCTGCCCGTCCTGCTGGCCCTGGCCTCCAAATCCCTCATCCGCCGCGCCGAGAGCGGCCGCTATGACCTGCACGAAGTGGTGCGCCAGTACGCCTTTTCGCATCTGTCTCGAACGCCGGAACACGCCGAAACTTGCGACCGTCACAGCCGTTTCTATCTGGCGCTGCTGCGCGATCAGGATGCCGCCCTGCGCGGCCGCGGCCAGGGCCAGGCCCGGCGCAGCCTGACCGATGAGAGCGACAATTTGCGCGCAGCCTGGGATTGGGCCGTCCAACGCAGTCTCTTCCCAGCCCTTGCGCCGGCGTTGCGCGGGTTCGCCTACCTTTTCGAGCTTTCCGGCTGGCTGGACGAAGGCGTGGCGCGGCTGGAAGCGGTGATCCAGGCCGGTCGCGTCGCGATGGACGATCCGGCCGGGCGGCGGATGTTGGGCGAGGCGCTGGGCCAGCAGGCGCTGCTGCTTTTCCGCCGGGGCGACTTTTCCCAGGCCCTGGCCTGCGCCGGCGAGAGCCTGGAACTGCTGCGCCCCTTCGCCGACCCCAATCTGCTGACGCACCCCCTCTTTTTTCAGGGCGTCATCCTCTTTCTCGATGGGGAGTTCGATGCTGCCCAGGCGTCGCTGGAGGAGGCGCTGGTCTGCGCGCGGGCTGCGGGCGACGGTTGGTGCCAGGCTTACGCCGATTTCAACCTGGGCTATCTGGCCCATCTGCGCGGGGACCATCGGGCCGGCTACGACCGTATGGTTGCCGTCCTGACCCCCTGGCGGGCCGTGGGCGACCCGCGCTCCATCTCCCTGGCCCTGAACCACCTCAGCCCGGCGGCCGTGCAACTGGGCCGCTACCAGGAGGCGGAGGCGTTCCTGCAGGAGGGCATGGGGCTGTGCCAGGAGATGGGCGACCGCTGGGGCGTGGGCACGGCGCTGCGCTACCTGGGGCTGGCGGCCCTGGCCCAGGGCGACGCGGCGCGCGCACAGGCGCTTCTGCGCCAGAGCCTGGACGTGTACCAGGGCTTCGTGGCCGGCTGGGACATCGCCCGCACGCTGCTCTACCTGGCCGAGGCGGCGCGGGCGTTGGGCGAGATGGACGCGGCGCGCGCCCACTGCACCGAGGCCCTGGCCGTGGCCGAGGCGTCGAATCTGCCATCGCTGGCGGAAGAGGCGCGGGCGGGGCTGCGGGAATGCCCTCAAGACGAAACGCACCCGTCCTGACCCCGGATGTGGTACAATTCCTGCGCTGGATAGCGGGGATCGGAGATCGGGAATTGGAGATTGGCAGTGGCCGTCTCAATCCCCAATTCCCAATCCTCAATCTCCCACCAGGAACGGTTGGCATGGCCGCGGACGATTCCCCTCTTTTCTTCGGCGACTGGCTCAAGCGCCGCCGGCAGGGCCTGGATATGACTCAGGCGGAGCTGGCCGAGCGCGCCGGCTGCTCGGTCTTTGCCCTGCGCAAGATCGAGCAGCCCGCGGCCTTCCAGTAGGGAGAGTTGAGGATGGGGTTGTCGAAGGTGAGGGCTATTGGGAAACCTGGCTGGCAGGGTCTGTCGCCAACGATATGCGGAGACAAGCCTGAACCTCGGCCCAATCGCGCTCGCTGACGCGGCCGATCACTGCCACGATGTCTTCCCGAGGTACGGTGATCAGAAAGGTGCGGTAGGCAGTCGGTCGGCGCAGCCCTGCGGCAGACCAGTCCATCAGGATATGATCCGTGCGTTGTGTGGCCGCTGCGACCTGACCCGTCAATACGGCGAGGATTGCGTCGGGGCGGGTTTGATGATAGTCGTCGGTGCTGACTACCAACGCTGGGCGGCGCTTCGTCTCCCGAACTCCTGGGAAATCGGCCACAACCACATCGCCAGGGTTGACGGTTAGGGCTGAAAGTCCTGCCATGCGCGATCTGCCTCGTTGTCCCAGAAATCACCCAACGCAGCGACGCTGGCCGCAGCCAGATCGCGGCGCACCGCCAGGCTGTCCATATCTTCGCCGGACAGGTAATCCATTTGCAGCAACGCCAGCGAGGTGGATAGCAGTTCGGTCAGAATGCTGTCAATGCTGGTCTGGCGCTCCTGAGCCATTGCCTGCAAGTCATCGGCCAGGTGAGATGGCGTATGAAAACTGATCTTTACGGAACGTCCTGCTGCGGGCCGGCTGCGCGGCGTCCAGCCTCGCTTCAAGGCGAGATACTCAGCCCGTGCTTCGCGCAAAGTGGGGTTGACTGGCAGGTTCTCCACCACCTGCCCGCCCAACTCGTCAACAAGGATGCTGCGCAAAAGCCGGCGATCATCTTCCGAAAAGTGGCGGATGGCTTCCTGCAGGGCTTCTCGGCGCGTTTTCTCTGGAATGTGATTGTCTGCCATGCTCAAGTTCCTCATGAAAATGGAAGTACTTCGTTCCAGGCGTCTGGCTTTACTGGGCGTATTCTACCATAGCAAATCGCCAATAGACAACCGCTCTGTGGCTGAGAAGCTGCGCTGCGCGTGGAATTGCTGCGGTAATGCGCCAGTGTTCGGCGCATCCTATGGTACAATTCCAACCATGCCCCCCCCCATTTCGACAGGAGCGATGGCATGGCCGCGGATGATTCCCCTCTTTTCTTCGGCGACTGGCTCAAGCGCCGCCGGCAGAGTCTGGATCTGACTCAGGCGGAGCTGGCCGAGCGCGCCGGCTGCTCGGTCTTTGCCCTGCGCAAG
>JABWBG010000328.1 GCA_013360575.1 Caldilineales bacterium | reverse complement strand
TGAACTCGGCGGCGAGGCTCTCTGCCCGCTGCGCCTCCACCGTGGCGCGGGCGCGGTCGCTGCGCAGGCTGCGGCGCAGGTCTTGATAGGCCAGGATCTCGCGGTCGAGGTCGCTGATCTCATTTTCGAGCTGGAATTTTTGCAGGGCGCGGCGGGCGTCGGCCAGTTTCACGGCCTGATCGGTGATCTGCTCGCCGATGAAGTCGGCGACGATCTGGGCGGGGGTGGAGCGGATGTCGCGATAGGTGCGGATGGCGTTGTCGACATGCGCGATCAACGCCTCTTGCGCCTGGGCCGGGTCGGGCAAATACAGGCTGACGGTGATGAAGTCGTTGGCGTGCTGGCTATCGATGCGGGCGATGAAGTCGGTGGGGGAGAGGGTGAGGCCGGCCTCGGCGATGGTGCGACGGGCCACCGATTGCAAGCGCAGGACGTCGAAGAATTCGTCGTGCACGGTCTGGATCTGCTCGGCGCTGCCGGCGAAGCGGGTCTGAGAGAAGAGGGCGACTTCCTGCGAATCGACGACGACGATCTGCAAGCGCGTGGCGGCCTGGTATTCGACCTCGGCGGCGGTGGAGAGGATGTAGATCACGGCGGCGGTGACCAGGGGCAGCAGCAGGATCAGCCACCAGCGGCGGGCGATGATCCGCCAATAGGAGGAGGGTGGGTGGGTGGTCATGGGAGGATGGGCGAGGAGTCAAGGCGGTGGGAGATGGCGGCGGAGAGGGCTTCGATGCGGTTCTCCCAGGTGTGTTGGCGGGCGATGGCTTGCTGGCGCCGGCGACGGTCGGGGGAATCGGCCTGCAAGGCGGCGGGGAGGGCAGCGATGAAGGCCTCGGCGCTGTCGGCCAGCCAGATCAGGCCGGCAAATGCGCGGGCGGCGGGGATGTCGGTGGAGAGGATGGGCAGGCCGGTGGCCAGGTATTCGTACAGTTTGAGGGGGCTGATGTGCCGCGTCCACTCGTTGCGTTTGTAGGGGATGAGGCAGAGGTCGCAGGCGTGCAGGTACGCGGGCAGGTCGGCGACCGGCTTGTGGCCGAGGAAGTGGATGTTGGGCAGGGCCTGCACCTGCGCCAGTTGCGCCCGGTCGTAACGGAGGGCGTCGGGGCCGATGAGGATGAAGGAGGCGTGGGGGAAACGCTCGGCCAGGGTGTGCAGCAGGGTCAGATCCAGTTTTTCGTTGACCGCGCCGGCGTAGACGATGCGGGGCCGGGGCAGGGCCGCTATCTGGGCGGGGGGAAAGGCGGCGGCCGCGGCAAAATGCGCGTAATCCACGCCATTTTCGACCAAAATGACGTGGGGATGCAAGGGCTGTTTGGCCGCCAGCAGGGGGGCGGAGGTGACGAAGACCAGATCCACGCCGGCTATTGTTTCCGCTTCCAATTGTTGGATGCGGCGGCGGTGTTCGGCGGCGGCGGGGCCGGCGTATTCCAGTTCGTAGGCGGAATAGTCATCGACCGCGTGGTAGATGGCCAGTTTCTCGCCCAGCCGGCCCAGGTAGTCCCGCCATTCGTAGCTGAACAGCCAGAGGATGGGATCGGCCATCTGCAGGCGGCGCAGGGTGCGGCGCAGGCTGGCCAGGCGCAGCCAGAAGGTGATCTGCCGCAGGGGGGCGCGGCCAGAGCGAGGGGCGTAGCGGGGAGGCTCGTAGACCCAGAGGTTGGGCAGGGGGGAGCTGAGGCGGGGGCCGGCGAAGAGGGCGCGGGGCCGGCGGCGGTAGGCGGCCAGGTGGCGCAGGTCGGGAGGGGCGTGGATGTAGAGGATGCGGTTGTGCGCGGCCAGCCGCGACATGATCTGCTGGCGGTTGCGCCACAGGCCCTCCCAGCGGTTGGGGGGAAAGCAGAGGATGTTGTGGCCAGAGAGCATGGTAAGGATTAAAGATTAAATGGGTATTGGGTATTAGATATTGGGTATTGGGTATTGGGTACTTTTTGCTAGAAGCGACTAATATCCAATATCTAATATCTACTATCCACTATCCAACAGTCATTGCTGATGAACCGGGCGGGCGAGGATGTTGAGGGTGCCCATCAGGTTCTTGAGGGGGGTGCGGCGGAGGGGAGGCTCGGCTTTGGCAAAGAACCAGTGGGCAAAGGCGGGGGGGAAGGGAGCGAAGCTGAGCCGCCGGCTGAGGACGACGCGAGCATTGGGCTGGAAAAGGCCCAGCCCGTGCACGTCGTCGATGGCAAAACCGGCCTGGCGCAGCATGCGGCGGAAGGCCGGCAGGCTGTAGCTCCACATGATGCGCAGGTCGCCGAGGTCGATCAGCCCCAGTTTTTGGTAGAGGGCGGTGGGCAGGCGGCCCAGGGCGTTGATGCGGTAGCGGTTGGTGAGGCTGATCAGGAGGCGGCCGTCAGGACGCAGCAGCCGCCGGAACTCGCGCAGCGCGGCCTGGGCATCTGGGACGTGCATGATCGCTTCCATGCAGGAAAGGACGTCGAAACTGCGGTCGGGGAAGGGCAGGTGGACGGCGTCGGCGAGGAGGCAGGGGAAGGCGACTTGCTGGGCCTGGGCATTGGCGCGGGTGAAATCGAGCATCTGCCGCGAGAGATCGATGGCGGTGACATCCGCGCCCTCGCGGGCGTAGGCGATGGCAAAGCGCCCGCGGCCGGTGGCCACATCGAGCACCTGTTTGCCGGCCCAAGGCAGCACGGCGCTGGCCCATTGCAGTTGGGTGAGGGTGTGCTGGTGCAGGGGGTCGTCCGGGCTTTCCGGGTGCCACCAACAGGCCACCGTGTCCTGCCGGCGGAAATACTCTTTGGTATCGTTCATGGTTTTATGCGGGCTTTTCCGGGAGGGGCGAAAGCCCTAATTCCCCCAAACCCTAAGAAATTTTGCAGATGACTCCTATTCGTAACAATTCACCTTATTTTGTCATTGCGAGGGGCGATAGCCCCGAAGCAATCTCCAACGCTGATTGGCATCCACAGAATTGACGAACTATCTTGGAGATTGTTTCGCTGCACTCGCAATGACAGAATAAGGTGAACTGTTACTCCTATTCTTACTTATACTCACCACCATCCTCTTTCTCTCTTTCTCTTTCTCTCTTTCTCTTTCTCTCTTTCTCTTTCTCTCTTTCTCTTTCTCTCTCTCTCTCTCATACTCTTATCCAGCAATGACGGTGATTCGCGGAGTTTGCATGGCTTACAAGGTTCTTGGTAGTTAGGAGGAGGACGGGGAGGGTAAAAACCCTAAAGGTTTTAGAAACCTTTAGGGTTTGGAGATCGCTGAAAAAACCGGGGTAAAAAAGTATACCACACGACCGCGGCCGTGACCGGTCAGGGGCGGAGGGCGCGGCGGTACATGGTCAGGTGCTCACGCCCCAGGGTGGGCCAGTCGCGGCCGGCCAGGAAGCCGCGGATGGCCGCGGCCGCGGCGTCGGGATCGAGATGGCGCATCTGGCG
>JABWBG010000045.1 GCA_013360575.1 Caldilineales bacterium | reverse complement strand
CAGAACGAACGCGGCCAGGCGCAGGGGCCGGGCGCCGCGGCGACGGTTGCTCGCGGTCATCCACAGATACAGGCCCACCGCGGGCAGCAGCAGCAGGGCGGTGAGGTGGTGGGTGAGGCTAAGCCCGGCCAGCAGGGCCACGGGCCACAGCCGGCCCGGCGATTCCTCCTCCTCCCGGCCCGCGGCCAGGGCCGCGGCCAGCAGCCCGGCGATCAGGGCGATGTGCAGGGTGTAGACCTCGGCGTGGGTGGCGTGCGCCCAGAAGGTGGGGTTGAGGGCAAAGAAGAGCGCGCCGATCCCGGCCAGCCAGCCCGCGCCCCCCTGCCACTTCAGCCGGGCCGTGAGCTGGCCCAGGGCCTCGGCCAGCAGCAGGTAGACCAGGGCCACGGCCACGCCGCCCCAGAGGGCGCTGAAATGGTTGGCGCCCTGGGCGGGGTTGGCAAGGTACAGGCGATCCCACAGCCAGCCCAGCAGGTGATAGAACGGGTAGCCGGTGGGGTGCGAGAGGCCCAGCCTGGCCAAAGTGAGTTGGAACTCGCCGGCATCGGCAGGCAGCAGGCCGGGCGCGGCCGTAGCGCGGTAAACCAGGAAGGCCAGCAGGCCGAGCAAAAAGGCAGGAAAGATAGAGCGGGCGCGCATGGGTGGGTATTGGGTATTAGATAGTGGATAGTGATGATTAATGATTGATGATTAACGATTAATCATCTTAACAGTTCACCTGATGTGTCATTGCGAGTGCAGCGAAGCAATCTCCAAGGTGGCTCGTCAATTTTTGGGGGGTTAAAGCAACGTTGGGGATTGCTTCGGGGCTATCGCCCCTCGCAATGACAGAATAAGGTGAATTGTTACTAATCATCAATCATTAATCATTGATCTTCAACCAATCGAAAGCGGCGGCGAGGCTGCGATAGTCGCCGGCGATACGGAGGAAGGCGTCGGCGGGGTCGAGGGTTTCGCTGGCGGAGCCGGGCGCAGCGCCCACCACGCCGGCGAGGGCGTAGGTTTGGCCGCTGAGTTGGGCGGGATCTGTGAGGCCGGAGCCAAGGCGGTTGAGCGCAGCCATCAGGTCGGGTGAGATGAAGGGGCCGGCGTTTTCGCGGGTGGCGATGAGCACGATCTGGCCGGCGGGCAACTTGTTGAGGTAAGCGACGAGGGATTCGACTTCAAAAGCGTTGGCGACCGCGTCGAAGCCGGCGGCGGCGAGCACGGCGCCGGTTGCGGGGTCGAGGGTGGTGACGTTGATGCCGCGGCGGCCAAAGGAGGCGTCGGTCTGGTTGCCGCCGGCGTCGGTCAGGGTGATGAAGGCCTGCTCGAAGGCGTGGATATCGATGTTGACCGGGCTTTGCACGCCGGTGGCGCCGATCTGGGCCTGTCCCAGCATGCTGCGGGGGCTGTCCGCGCGGCTGAACTCCAGCCGCAGATGGTTGATCCCAGCCTGCGGCGTGATGGCGAAGGTGTACTCGGCCCAGCCGGGCGCGAGCGTGGCCGCGCCGATCTCTTCGTCGCCGAGCAGGAGGGTCATCGTCTGCGGCGGCGCGCCGGGCCAATCGAAGGGCGCGGCCCGCAGGCTGAGGGTGCGGGGCCGGTCATCTTCGGAACGGAACAGCACATGCGCCCGCCGGGCCGTGGCCCAGACGCCGGAAGCGCCGCCCACGTCGGCTTCGTCGTCGCCCCAGCCTTCGGCCCGCCACAAATCGGTGGCCGCGCCCCCAAAATCGAGTTCGAGGGGCAGCGGCGCGCCCGGCTGCACGGCCCACACCTCGATGCCCTCCGCCGCAATGATCGGCGCCGGGCTGTGCGGGATCAGGTCGAGGGCGAGTTGCTGGCTGGCCTGCCAGGTGTCGGCGTAGGGCAGGCGGCCCGGCACCGGCGGCAGCGTCAGCAGATAGCGGATGCCCCAGAGCGTGATCAGGTCGGCAGCCTGGGCGCGGGCCGCGTCCAGCAGCGCCGGGTCAGGCGTCTGCCCCGCCTCGGTCTGGGTGATGGCCGCGACGAGGGGCAGGCGGGCAAAATAAGCGAATTTGATGGCGGGATTGCGCGAGGTGTTGCCGCCGATGAACGGTTTTTCGTGCGCGCTCATGTAATATTGCGCCTGCGTGCGCTCCGTCCCCAGCACGCCGAAGCTGTTGCGCCAGCCCATGGGGATTTGCAGCACCGCGCCCGGCGGCTGCGCGGCCAGTTCTTCGATGGCGGGGGGGATGCGGGCGTCGGTGAGGGGCAGGGGGATGGCTGCGTGCTCGAAAAGGAGGGCCCCGGCCAGCAGGATTGTCCCGATCGGGATCGCTGCGCCCCGCCGCTGTGCCCTCATCCACCCAAACAGCGCCGCCGCGCCATACGCGACCAGCACCGCCAGCGCCAGCATCAGCACGATGCTCCAGCGGTTGGCGGTGCGGTTGCCCTGCACGAATGGCAAATAGTGCAAGAGCAGGAAAGGCAGGGGCACGCCCGTTTCCAGGCCGTCGAAGTTGTAGCTGATGCGCCCGCCGATTTGCAGCAGGGGGCCGAGGGTGAAGAGGGCGGAGAGGCCCGCGGCCCAGATCCAGCCTTTGACCCGCTGCCAGGCAGCCGCGGCCCCGATCAGGGCCAGGGCCAGGGTGGCGTAGCCGAGGAAAACGGTGTTGACATCGCGGAAGGGCGCGGTTCCCTCCTGCACTGCCCGCAGGTGCGCGGGCCAGTCGGCCACGCCCCAGATCGGGTGCAGGGCCGTGGGCGTGAGCCAGCCCAACAGGTCGGCGGAGAGTTTGAGCGCGTCGCCCCAGCCGCTGAGCAGGAAATCTGCATGGCGAAAGGACTTCACCGTCTCCCCAAAATAGGGCAGCGTCAGCAGGATGGCTGTGATCCCGGCCCCGGCCAGCGCGGCCCAGCGCCGGGCCGCGCCGCCGCCGGCCAACAGCCCGCGCAGCGGTTTCGTCAGCAGCAGACAGCCGCCCAGAAAAGCCATGAACACGCCGAATTGCATGTCCACCAGCAGATTCAGCGCGCCGAACAGGCCGGCCATGAGCGCGTTTTTGCGCGTCGAGCGCTGCATCAGCCGCAGGATGTAGAGCACGAAAAAGGGCAAAAACTGCCAACTCTGGATGTTGTAATGGCCCATCGCCAGGTAAATCAGGCGGTTGGAGGCGAAGGCATAGATCAGGGCGGCGAGGAGGGCGGAGTATTGGATAGTGGATATCAGGTATTGGGTATTGGGTTTGCGCCGGCCAATATCTAATATCCGATATCCACTATCTGTGCGCAGCGCCCACACCGCCAGCAAATACGCGCCGTAGCCGGAGGCGATGATGCTGAAGTACAGCGTGCCATTGGCAGCCAGGGGCCAGTTGGCGGCCAGGCCCAGGGGCAGGGCCAGAATGGCGGCCAGAAGGTTGTAGGAATAGAGGATCAGCTCCATGCCCAGCGGATAGAAAATGTACTGGCTGAAGAAAATGGAGCTTTGTAAATCGAGCAGACTGTATTTGAACCACCACATCGACCAAATGAAGGTGTATTCATCATAGGCCCAGGTGTCAGAGCCGGGCACGTGCGTGCCCACGCGGGTGATCAACGGCCAGGTGGCGAGCAGGGCCAGGCCGGTGAGAACAGCAAGCAAAAAACCGTGGCGGCGGAGCAGGGGTAATCGATTCATGCGTGACGGGGTGAGCAAGGGACGCGCGGCCAAAAAGCGGCCATTGGTGATCCAGGATGCACTCACGATCGTACCACAACCGGTTTGGTTGGGTTAAACCGGCTGCACATCCGCCGGCTGCGCCCCCACGCGCAGGTCAGGTGACAGTCACCCTCTCGCCATGATACACTCCACCGCGCCGCACCCGCTGCCATTCACCTTCCCCGATCTCCGCCCGCCATGCGCCTCACCGCCGACCTGCACATCCATTCGCATTATGCCCGCGCCACCAGCAAGGATCTGGATTTTCCGCATCTGGCCAAATGGGCGCAGATCAAAGGCGTGCAGATCGTGGGCACGGGCGACATCGCCCACCCCGGCTGGCTGGCCGAGATGCACGACTGTCTGGAGCCGGCCGAGCCGGGCTTGTTCAGATTGAAGCCGGAGCTGGCGAAAGCGGTCGCGGCGCAGGTTCCGGCGGCGTGCCGGTCGACCGCAGATCGGGGGGAGGTGCGCTTCCTGCTGGCCGGCGAGATCAGCAGCATCTACAAAAAAGGGGGCCAGACGCGCAAGGTGCACAACGTCATCTTCGCGCCCAGCCTGCCCGCCGTGGCCGCCATCCAGGCCCGGCTGGAGCGCATCGGCAATATCCGCTCCGATGGCCGCCCCATCCTGGGCCTGCCCTCGCGCGACCTGCTGGAGATCATCCTGGAAGTGGCCCCGGACTGTCACCTCATCCCCGCCCACATCTGGACGCCCTGGTTCTCGCTGCTCGGCTCGAAAAGCGGCTACGATTCGGTCGAGGAATGCTTCGAAGATCTGACTCCGCACATCTTCGCCCTCGAAACCGGGCTTTCATCCGACCCGCCCATGAACTGGCGCGTGTCCGGGCTGGATCGCTACACCCTGGTCAGTCATTCGGACGCGCACTCGCCGCCCAAGCTGGCCCGCGAAGCCACCCTGTTCGACTGCGACCTCAGCTACGACGCTATTTTTGCGGCGTTGCGTTCGGGCGACCCGGCCGCGTGCCGCGGCACGATCGAATTCTTCCCGGAGGAAGGCAAATACCATCATGACGGCCATCGCAAGTGCGGCGTCAATTGGAAGCCGGCGACCACGCGGGCGCATAGCGGGCTGTGCGCAGTGTGCGGCAAGCCGGTGACGGTGGGCGTGTATCATCGCGTGGAAGAACTGGCCGACCGGCCCGAAGGCCAGCCCAAAGCCAACGCCCTGCCCTTTTACAGCCTCATCCCCCTGCCCGAAATCCTGGGCGAACTGCTGGGCGTGGGCGCGGGCAGCAAAAAAGTCGAGCAGGAATACGACCGCCTGCTCGCCGCCCTCGGCCCCGAATTGGCCATCCTGCTCGAACTGCCGCTGGCCGAGATCGCTCAGACGGGCGGGGAGAAGCTGGCAGCCGGGATTGGCCGCATGCGCCGGAGCGAGGTCAGTGCCAGCGCCGGCTACGATGGCGAATACGGCGTGATCAAGCTCTTCGACCGGCCGGATCAGGCTGATCCACAAATGATGCTCTTTGCGATGGCAATGGCTGATGCAAAGCAGACGCTGGACGCGGGAGGGCAGACGCAGGACGCGCACCCCACCATCGTCCAGCGTCCTCTGCCCAGCGTCCCGGAACCACCGGCTTCGAACCATCCTCAATCCTCCATTCTTGATGCTCTCAACCCCGCCCAGCGCGCCGCCGTCCTCACCACCGACCGCCCGCTGATCATCGTGGCCGGCCCCGGCGCCGGCAAAACCCGCACCCTCACCGCCCGCATCGCCCACCTGATCGACGAAAAAGGCGTGGCCCCGGAAGCGATCCTGGCCATCACCTTCACCAACAAGGCCGCCGGCGAGATGGCGGAACGATTGCGCGGGATGGTCGGGCCTGAGATTACCGGCCGCATCACCATCCAGACCTTCCATGCCTTCGGCGCTCACCTGCTGCGCCGCTACGCCGACCGTCTGGCCCTCGACCCTGCCTTCGTCCTCCTCTGCGACGAGGAGCGCGCCGCCCTCGCCCGCGCCGCCTTCCCCGACCTCAACCAGCGCGAGATCAGCCACCTTCTCGACCTCATCTCCGCCGCCAAGAACGACCCCGATTCGCCATCGGCCATTGACCAGGCACGATTGGCCATCTACACCGCCGCCCTCGCCGCCGCCCACGCCCTCGACTTCGACGATCTCATCGCCCTGCCCGTGCAACTGCTGCACACCCAGCCCGATGTGCGGGCCGAGGTGCAGGCCCGCTACCGCTGGATCTCGGTGGACGAATACCAGGACATCAACGCCGTCCAAGACCGGCTGCTGCGCCTGCTCACTGCCGGCGGCGCCAACCTCTGCGTGATCGGCGACCCGGATCAGGCCATCTACGGCTTTCGCGGGGCGGATTACCGCTATTTCCTGCACTTTGCCCAGGCTTTCCCCGGCGCCGCCCGCCTGCAACTCAGCCAGAACTACCGCTCCACCCAGATGATCCTGGACGCGGCTACGCAAGTCATCGCCCGCAACCCCGACCGCGCCGCCGCCGAACTGTTCTCCGAGTTCGTCGACGATGTGAAGCTGGACGTGCACCCCGCCCCCACCGACAAAGCCGAAGCCGAATTCATCGTCCATCAGATCGAGCAAATGGTGGGCGGCACCAGCTATTTCTCGCTCGATTCCGGCCGGGTGGCTGACGACACGCGCCCGGTCGAATACGCGTTCGGCGATTTCGCGGTGCTCTACCGCCTCAACGCCCTGGCCCGACCGCTGATCGCAGCCCTCGAACGCTCCGGCATCCCCTACCAAACGGTGGGCCAGACGCCCTTCTTCGCCCGGCCCGCTGTGCAGATCGCCCTGGCCGGGATGTGGCTGCTGCACAACCCGGACTCGACGATCCACCGCCAACGCTTCGGCGAACGACTCCCCCTGGCCGCAGCGCCCGGCGCCAGCGTGCGCGAGATCGCCGAATGGGCGGGCCAGGCAGCGGGGCTGGATGAAGAGACGCGGCGGCAACTGGCGGCGCGGGCGCAGCCCTTCGGGAGCGATCTGCGCGCCTTTCTAGAGATGACCGCCCTGGGCAGCGAAGCTGATTTCTATGACCCCCGCGCCGACCGGGTGACGCTGATGACCCTGCACGCGGCCAAAGGCCTGGAATTCCCGGTGGTATTCATCGCCGGCTGCGAGGAAGGCTTGCTGCCATATGAACGGGCTGGCGAGCAGCCAGATGTGGCCGAGGAGCGCCGCCTGTTCTACGTGGGCATGACGCGGGCGCAACGCAAGCTGGTGCTCAGCCATGCCCGCCGCCGCTTCCTGTTCGGCCAGTTCAAAGAAAACCCCCGTTCCCGCTTCATCGCCGACATCGAAACGGCGCTGTTGGAGTTGCAGAAAAGGGTCGGGAGCAAGCGCAAGCGATCGGAACCGCAGGCGCAGCAGCTCAGCCTATTCTGACACGCCGCCGGCCAAACTTGGCGCCAGTGGGCAGCCAGACGTATGCTTGGCTGCCTGCTGCTCCTTTTTGTGGACAAGCGCATGACCGATTCTCCGCAACAGCCCGCTGCAGAACCCGCGCCCGACATCGCCGGCCATGGCGAACCGAGTGTAGCAGCGCGGGCCATGCGCGGGTCGGTCTACAGCATCGCCGCCTCACTCATCACCTGGACGTCGGGCGCGGTGCGATTGGTTTTACTGACCCGCTTTTTATTGCCTGCCGATGTCGGTGTCTTCACGCAGGCAATGGTCTTTGTGGTTCTGGCCGCGCGCATCTACAATTTCGGCTTGAATGTGGCGGTCGTACACCGTCAGGACGAGGCCGGCAACCTTCTGCCCACATACTTCAGCCTGCGTCTCATCCTGATGACGATCTCCCTGGGCGGGCTGGCCTTGCTCACACCATGGATCGGTTCCTGGTACAACGATATGCCCCTGTTGGCGGCGGTGATGTTGGCGCTGATTGCCGCCGAAGTGCTGAACGGCCTCAACGATGTGCAGCTGGTTATCATGGATCGGCGCCTGGCCTTTCGGCGCGGGGCCGCAGCCGATGTCATCAGTTCGTTGGCCATGACCCTGGTGGCGCCGCTGATGGCCTGGCAAGGCCTGGGGGTGTGGGCTTTGGTCGGTGAACAGGCCAGCGGCTTCATCGCACGCAGTTTGGTTGTTTGGACCGGAGGACAGCACTGGCGAGCGCAGGTTGGCTGGCAGTCCGATACAGCCCGCTGGCTGATACGGTACAGCGGGACTGTATGGTTTGGCGGCAATCTCACCTACGTCCTCGATCGTTTCGACGATTTCTGGATTGGACAGGCATTGGGGGCAACGCAGCTAGGCTTTTACGCCCGGGCCTATGAATTTGCGCGTTACTCACGCCGCGTGGTGGCAAATCCCATCCTTGGCGTCTTCTTCCCGACCTATGCCCGGCTGCAACAAGATCGAGCCAGACTTTCGCGGGCATTTTTTCGAGCCACCAGCCTCATGATTCGCAGCGGCGGCCTTTTCTCGCTCGTCTTCGTTCTGACCGCCCCCGAATTTATCCCCCTCATCCTCGGCAAACAATGGCTGCCCATGTTGACGGCATTTCAGTTGATGATCGTGTACACTTTTCTCGATCCGATTGCGCTCAGCGCCATCCATTTGCTCACGGCCACCGGTCATCCCCAACAAGTGCTTCGCATCCGCGCGATACAAACGGCCTTCTTCATTCCCGCCGTGATCATCGCAAGTCAGCATTGGGGCATCGAAGGCGTGGCCATCGTGGCCGATCTGATGATGTTACTCGGCACCCTCTTTCTGTTCGGGGCCACCCGTTACATTGTCGACTATTCTCAAACCAGGCTGTGGTTGTGGCCGCTGGTGGCCGTCATCGGCGTGGGGGCAGTAACGCTGGCGCTGACCCCCCTGTGGCGTAGTCTTTCACCCTGGGCAGCATGGCTTGGCAAGGGTTTGCTGATCACGGGAATGTATGTTGGAATTTTATGGCTGACCGAACGCAAGCAAATACGCAGCGCCTGGCAGATGGTGTGGGGCGCCCTTCCTCCCCGCCTGCAGCAACTGCGCAGCAGATGAGCTTTCACCGATCCTTATGAGTAATGCAACTGCGGAAGAGACCCAGGCAGGGGCCCGGCAATGGCGTGCAAGGCAACGCGCCCTCTGGTTTTTATGGAAAACCCCGATCATTGTCTGGAACGATCTTCGTTTAGGCAAATGGGGCCAACGCTGGCCGCGCAAACCTGCAACACTGAATCTGCTGATCAATGACATCTGTAATTCCAAATGCCAGATGTGCCATATCTGGCAACAAAAACGCGATCATGAAATCACGGCTGACGAATTACAGCGCGTACTCAGCGATCCCCTCTTCAGTGAACTGACCTATATCGGCATCAGTGGCGGCGAACCAACTTTGCGCAAGGATTTGCCCGAAATCGTGCGCGTGATCGCCCAGAAACAACCCCGGTTGCGAGGCGCCGGCATCATCACCAATGCTATTCGGGCAGAGGATGTCATCGCACGTGTCGAGGCGTCTGCCGAAATCTGTGCCAGGGCCGGGCTTGCCTTCAACATCATGGTTTCGCTCGACGGCGTGGGCGAAATCCATGACCGGATACGAGGGCGCGCGGGAAACTTCGAAAGCGCCTTGAAAGTCATCCGCCATTTTCAGAATCGAAAGGACATTCCCCTGCTCTTCGGCTGCACCATTACCAAGGACAATGTCTGGCACGTGGAGGAATTACTCGACTTTGCCCTTGCCGAAGGTTTGTACGGTCGTTTTCGTATCGCCGAATTCATCCAGCGGCTGTACAACGCAGATCAGACCAAGTATATTCGCAACTTCAGCCCGCTCGAAGCGTATCACCTTGGTCTATTCTTTCAGAAACTGGAATATACATTCGAACCACATCCCATTTATCAGCAAACGTATCGCAATATTCGCCAGATGCTGATGCAAGAGGCACCGCGCAGAATTGCCTGTCCTTATCAGACTCATGCAGCAGTGCTTGATTCGCGTGGCCAGTTGCTCTATTGCTCACCCAAGTCGCGGGTTCTCGGAAATACACTCGATAACTCTGCCAAAAACATCTATTTGAGCAATATCAGCGAACGTAAGCGTATCATGGCAGAAGACTGCAATAGCTGCATTCATGATTACCACACACTTCCCAACACGCGCGCGTTGATTGATGAGGCAAAATACTACTATTGGCAGGCCGCAAATCGTGTGAAACCAGCGCTTATTTGGGCGCGGCGGCCCATGCCAGGAGCAGGCGCTGGCCGGCGCCGAACCAATCCCAAACATGCGCTGATTGTAGGATGGTATGGCACCGAAACCGCGGGAGATAAGGCAATCTTAGGAGAGATTCTCCATCAGTTACACCAACGCGATTTCACACGCATCACCCTCGCCAGTATCTACCCCTATCTTTCACAGTGGACTTTGCAGGAGCTTGATGAACACACGGTCGAAATCATATCCACATACAGCCGGGCCCTGCTAAAACGGGCGCGTGAAGCGGATGAGACGATCATGGGCGGCGGGCCCTTCATGGATATTCACGGTCTGGGATTTGTGCTGCGGGCTTTTGATGCGGCAAAACGCGCCGGCCGCCGCACTCGTGTTGCCGGATGCGGTATCGGGCCCCTGCACGCTGCTCAAAACATCGCCGCAGTCAAACACATCCTGCAACTGGCCGATGTGATCGAATTGCGAGATGACAAGTCGGTGGAGTGGGCAGTGGCGCAAACCGGACGGTCGGATATCAGCAATTCCGGGGATCCGGCTGTGGCTTTTGTGCAACGTTGGCGAAAAACACGCCCGCACACCATCCAACGAGCTGCCACTTTGAATTGCTATCTTCGCGATTGGTCGGTGGAATATCAGGGCGATCTATCTGACGCGGCATTCAGGTCTCGAAAGGCGCAGTTTCAGGAAGAAATCGCTTCCTGGATTGCCGCGCTCTGTCGACAGAACGGGCTGAGGCCGCGCTTGTTGGCGATGCACCATTTCGTCGTGGGTGGTGATGATAGGGAATTCAACCATCGTCTTGCTTCGAACTATCTTGCAGATCTCGATCCGATCCTGGAAAATCACCCCTATTCTGTACAACAGATTCTCACTTCGATGCAAGAAGGCGCGTTCTGTTTGACAATGCGGTTTCACGCTACACTTTTTGCCGCCACTTTGGGAGCGCCATACATCGCCATCGACTATACAGATGGCGGCAAAATCACTCGTTTTATGCAAGAAAGAGATGAAATCAACCGATTGATTACCCTTTCCGATGTCGTGAACGGTCATTGGCGCACACGATTTTCATTAAATCTATCATGGTAATAATTTACCTTATTTTGTCATTGCGAGAGGCGATAGCCCCGAAGCAATCCCCAACGCTGATTGACATCCACAGAATTGACGATCCACCTTGGAGATTGCTTCGCTGCACTCGCAATGACAGAATAAGGTGAACTGTTAACTATCATGAATATATTGCAGATTTCATCCAATGCGATCACAGGAGGTGCGGCGCGGGTGATGTATCGCTTGCATCACGGTTTTCGCAAACGTGGACATCACGCAACGATATTCGCACAATGGCGTGAGATAGACGAAGAAAATATCTATTGTATCGGTCAAATTGACGATAGATCTCGTTCGGCAAATCGCATTGCACGCGTGGCTGCTCGAATTGCCGATAAGGCCATCGGAGAGACGCGTTTCTATCATGCCACATCCAGGATATTGGACAGCGCATTGTTTAAATCGGCAGATGTGATTCAATTCCACAATCTTCATGGGGGATTTTTTAATTACAAGATAATCTCAGAATTCGCCGCGGCCAAACCAATTGTTTGGACACTGCACGATATGTGGGCGTTTACAGGCCATTGCGCCTATGCCTACGACTGCATGCGCTGGCAAACGGGCTGCCATACCTGCCCGCAAATCAGGGGCGATCGCAGACAGTGGGCCGAACCGACGCCGACCTGGATGGATCGTTCCGCCCAAAACTGGCAACGCAAACAAACGCTTTATCATCAATCACAACTACACATTGTCACCCCGTCGGAATGGCTACGAAATCTTGTCTCTATGAGCATTCTTAGCGATGCGGCGAGTATTCGTGGCATTCCCAACGGCATTGATATCGATACCTTCCGCCCACTGGATCGCTTACAAATCCGGCGAGAACTGCATCTTCCGGCGAATGCTTCCGTCATTCTATTCTCTGCCGACCGCATCGAATCCCGGCGCAAAGGCTTCCCGTTGCTTCTGCAGGCCTTGCAAAGACTGAAGACCCCTGAATCTATCGTTCTTCTCACTGTCGGGCATAACCGAATGCACAAATCAGCCTTGCAAGGATTCCAGAGGCGAGATTTCGGACGCGTCGATGATGAAGCGCAGCTTGCTCGCCTTTACAACGCCGCCGATCTCTTTATCCTCCCCTCTTTGGCCGACAATCAGCCTCTTGTGCTCCTCGAATCCCTGGCCTGTGGCACGCCTGTGGTCGCGTTCGCTGTTGGAGGTATCCCGGAAATGATCGAGCCTGAAAGAACGGGTTTTCTCGCTTCACCGGGTGATGTGGCCGAACTTGCCGTCGGAATCGAAACGATACTTGCAGAGGATGACTTGCGCGCACGTATGCGCCAAAATTGTCGAGATTTAGCTGTGCATAAGTATGATCTAGAGATGCAAATAGATCACTATCTTGCTGTATATGAACAGGCAATCACGATGCGTGATTAAATGGATTAACCCAGTATGACACCAGTAAACAGCCCACGCGTCAGTATTATCACGCCTTCATACAATCAAGGACAGTTTATTGAGGATACCATTCTCTCTGTCCTTGGGCAGGATTACGCCAATATCGAACACATTGTCGTCGATGGGGGATCGGACGATGGCACGATTGAGATCCTACAACGCTACGATCGACAGATTCGTTGGCTCTCGGAACCGGATCATGGTCAGGCCGATGCCATCAACAAAGGGCTGAGAATGGCATCCGGAGACATCCTCGCCTATCTCAATTCCGACGATACCTATCTGCCCGGTACGATCAGCCTGGTAGTCAGCCAATTTCTGGCACACCCCGACACAGGTCTGATCTACGGCGATTGCCAGGCGATCAACCGGGAAGGCCTCCCTTTTGGCATCATCCACGGCCATCCTTTCGATGTCAGCCGCATGATCCAGCGCGGGGAATTCATTCCGCAGCAAGCTGCCTTTTGGAGACGCGAAGTTGTGGAAAAAGTAGGTGCATTCGATGTAAATTTGCACTTCTGCATGGATCATGATTTTTTCATACGGGCTGGGTGCAATTTTCCCGGATTGTACATACCGCAGGTATTGGCGAATTTTCGATTCCATACATTATCGAAATCATCTTCGCAAGAAGAGCGCCATTGGCGCGAGAACATGGCAGTCAGTCGAAGATATGGCTTGAGTAGGTGGTCAATATGGTATTGGCTACGGTATGTGCGACATCGCGGTTTGCGTCTGCTGCCTCAAACACTTCAAAAAAGAATCCGAAAACGCTTGAATCGCGCTCACGACCCGGTACTGTATTCATAGACCCCTTCCGAATTTCAGCACTCCCCAAACCATGCGTGACATTGAGCAGGTCTACATACAGATCTTGAGCGGGCGGAGTTGAATCGATGCCTCCCGATCTCTCCATTATCATCGTCAGTTGGAATGTGCGCGATTATCTGGCCGCTGTGCTGCAACAACTGTCCGCGGCCACGCATCCCCTGCGCGCAGAAGTCATCGTCATCGACAATGCCTCCGCCGACGGCAGCGCCGGCATGGTGCGAAGCGATTTCCCGGAAGTGACCCTGATCGAAAACAGGGAAAACGTCGGCTTCGCCCGCGCCAGCAACCAGGGCATCGCCGCAGCGCAAGGGCGCTGTCTCCTGCTCCTCAACCCCGACACCCTCCTCCCCTCCGGCGCCATCGCCCGGCTTGTCGATCTCCTGGAGACTGCCGCCGACATCGGCGCGGTCGGGCCGCGGCTGTTGCTGCCCGATGGCGCGCCCCAACCCCGCACCTTCGGCCACGATCCCCGGCCACGCTGGCTCATCCGCATGGGGATCGAGCGTCTCCTCGCCCGGCCGCACGCTGTTGCCCTGGCCAACGACCTTGCCCGCCCCGTCGACTGGGTCTCCGGCGCCTGCCTGCTGCTCCGCCGCCAGGCCATCGCCCAGGTCGGCAGCCTCGACGAAACTATCTTCCTGTATTTCGAGGACAACGATCTCTGCCTGCGCCTGCGCCGGGCCGGCTGGCAGGTCTGGTATCAGCCGCAGGTGACGATCACGCACATCGGCGGGCAGAGCACCCGGCACAACCCCGCCGCGGGCGCGGCCTATCGCCAAAGCCTGCGCTATTTCTATCGCAAGCACTACGGCCCCGCCGCCAACCTTTTTCTGCGCCTGGCCCTGTCCCTCTACGCCCGCCTGACACGTGGCACATGAAACTGCTGATCGACGCCCGCACCCTCCAGGATCGCTTCCCCGGCATCGGGCGCTACACCTATAACCTGATCGACGCCCTCGCCCCCCAACTCGAGGGCGAACTCCTCGTCATCACGCCCCACGCATCACGCCCCACGCCCTACGATCTCAACCACCTCGCCCGCCACCCCAATCTCACCCTCATCCCCACCGATATCCCCGTTTTCAACTGGCGCGCACAGGCCGCGCTTCCCCGCCTCATCCGCTCACTCCAGCCCGATCTCGTCCATTTCCCCTACAACGTTCGCCCCTTCTGGCTGGGCCTGCCCTCTGTCCTCACGCTGTACGATGTCATTCCCCGTCGCTTCCCCGGCTATTACCCGCGCCGCAGCCGTTTGCAGATCGAGATCATCCAGCGCCTGGCCATCCGCAGCAGCCACGCTTTCGTCGCCATCTCGCAGGCCGCGGCGGAGGATTTCCGGCAGAAATACGGCATCCCCGCCGGGCGCATCGCGGTCACGCCCCTGGCCGCCGACCCGATTTTCCGCCCGCAGCCAGTCGAGATCGTCGCCGATCTGCGCCGGCGCCTGGCTCTGCCCCAACGGTATGTGCTGTATCTGGGCAGCAACAAGCCGCACAAGAACTTGCCACGGCTGATCGAGGCGTGGGCAAGGAGTGAACAGTCAACAGTCAACAGTCAACAGTCAACAGTCAACAATCAACGGGCAGGGGGCAGGGGGCAGGGGGCAACGCTGATCATTGCCGGGGCCTGGGATGAGCGCTATCCGGAGGCGAAACGGCTGGTCGAGCAGCAGAATCTGGCGGGGACAGTGCGTTTTCTGGGGCCGGTGGCCAATGCGGATTTGCCGGCGTTGTATGCCGGGGCCGCGTTGTTCGTGTTCCCGTCGCTGTACGAAGGCTTCGGCCTACCCGTGCTGGAGGCGATGGCCTGCGGCGCGGCGGTGGCTTGCAGCCACACCTCCAGCCTGCCCGAAGTTGCCGGCGACGCCGCCCTCTTCTTCGATCCGGAAGATGCCGCCGCCCTCGCCGCCGCGCTCACCCGGCTGCTCGCAGACAGCGACCTGCGGGCCGATCTGGCGCGGCGCGGAAGCGAGCAAGCCGGCCGATTCAGTTGGGAACGCACCGCAAAGGCAACCCTGCCAGTGTACAGGAAACTGCTAGGGTGATAAACTCCTGGTTCCGAACTATGCGCATCCTCCACGTCTACAAAGATTATTACCCCGTGCTTGGCGGCATCGAGAACCACTTGCGCTGGCTGGCCCGCGCCCAGGCTGCGCGCGGGCACCAGGTGACGGTGCTGGTCACCAATCCGGCGGGAGCGAAGACCACGGAGCAAGAAGAGGAGGGTGTGCGCGTGATCCGGGCCGCCCGGCTGGCGACCGTCGCTTCCACCCCGCTCAGCCTGGCCCTGCCCCTGCAGTTGGCCCGGCAATCCCCCGACATCGTGCACCTGCACTTCCCCTATCCCCTGGGCGAGGTGGCGCAATGGCTGCTGCACCGCGGACAGGCCACGATTATGACCTATCACAGCGATGTGGTGCGCCAGCAAGGCATTCTCAAGCTCTACACGCCCCTGCTGCGCCACATCCTGGGCAGCATCGACCGCATCCTGCCCACCAGCGAACCGTATATCCACAGTTCCTCCTTTCTGCAGCCCCTGGCCGGACGCTGCACCGCCCTGCCCCTGGGCATCGATGTGGCCCGTTTCATGCAGCCGCATCCCCACGCGGGGGCGGTGCGCAGCCGTTACCAAGGCCCCCTCCTGCTCTTCGTCGGGCGTCTGCGCTATTACAAGGGCCTCAACTACCTGATCACAGCCATGAAGGAAATCGCGGCCACGCTGCTGATCGTGGGCAGCGGGCCGGAGACCGCCAGCCTGGGCGAAGAAGCTTATCTGCAAGGCGTGGCCGACCGTGTGCGCTTTCTGGGCGAGGTCAGCGATGAACTGCTGCCCGCGTACTATCAGGCCGCCGACCTCTTCGTCCTCCCCTCCAGCCAGCGCAGCGAGGCCTTCGGGATCGTGCTGATCGAGGCCATGGCCGCGGGCCTGCCCCTGATCTCCACCGAACTGGGCACCGGCACCTCGTGGGTGAACCAGCACGGCGTCACCGGGCTGGTCGTCCCTGCCGCAGATGCCGCAGCCCTGACCGGCGCCATCAACCGCCTGCTGGCCAACCCCGACCTGCGCCAGCGCATGGCCGCGGCCGGTCGCGCCCGCGCCCAGACCGAATTCGCCCTCTCCCGCCTGGTGGATCGCACCCTGGCCCTCTATGCCGAGACGCTATCCGCCTGATCTGCCCTCCCGCACCCCTCCTATTGCTTGCGATCATGCCTAATCAAGTGCAAAAACTGTGCGACGCCCTCATGGAAGCCGCCTGGCTGGCGGCCCTGGTGGTCGTCCCCCTCTATTTCAACGTCTTTTCGCAGCGCGTGTTCGAGCCAGACAAGATCGCGCTGCTGCGCTCGTTGGCGCTGGTGGCGCTTGTGGCCTGGGTGGTCAAGCAGATCGACCGCTTCGGCCAGGGGGAAGAGGCGCCGGCTGCCAGCGGCGAGGCCGCCATCCCCCTGTGGCGGCGGCCCCTGGCCCTGCCGGTGTTGGCCCTGGCCGCGGTCTATCTGATCAGCACAGTGCTATCGGTGACGCCGCGGCAGAGTTTTTGGGGATCATACCAACGATTGCAGGGCACATTCACGATGTTCAGCTACATCATCCTCTTCTTCGTGACGCTGGACACCTTGCGCACCTCCGCGCAGTGGCGGCGCCTGCAATACGCCATCCTCCTCACCAGCGTGCCCATCGCCCTCTACGGCATCTTCCAGTTGGAAGGCATCCAGTTGGACCCGCTGCCCTGGGGGGGCGACACCTCGCAGCGGGTGGCGGGCAACATGGGCAACGCCATCTTCCTGGCCGCGTACCTGATCATGGCCCTGCCCCTCACGGTCGAGCGGCTGATCAGCGCCGGCCAGAAAATGTTGCTGGACGCGCAGGGTAGCACCGCCGACGCCCTGACCGCAGGGGTGCTGCTCTTCGTCTTGCTGCTGCAAGCCGCGGCCATCTTCTTCACACAGAGCCGGGGGCCATGGCTGGGGCTGGCCGCGGGCGGCTACATCTTCCTGCTGCTGGGATTGACCAGCCTGCGCCAGCAGGCCCCGCGGCAAGGGCCGCTGCTGCCGGCGGAGTATGGGCTGGGCGCGGGCATGGGCGTGGCCGGGCTGGCCTTGCTGGGGCTGGGCATCCTGGCCCTGCTGCGCATCGAGGGCCTGGGC
>JABWBG010000044.1 GCA_013360575.1 Caldilineales bacterium | reverse complement strand
ATCTTTTCACCGTTGACTTCAGCCACTATCGCATCACCCTCCGCCGCCCCCTGCCGTGCAATCGCCCCCAAACGAGCTGCGAGACGATCGCCAGACGCGACGATCGCAGCGATTGTGATCAGGAATATTATTATCACCGCTCCTATAAGAAAACTGGTTTTTTGATTCATTATATTAATTCCAGTGTTCAGTGTTCAGTGTTCAGTGTTCAGTGTTCAGTGTTCAGTGATCAGTGTTCAGTGATCACCATAGATGCCTGCTCAATAGCTAGGGGTGAAAACCCAAAAACCCTAAAGGTTTTAAAAACCTTTAGGGTTTTTGGCCCCTGAATACTGAATACTGAATACTGAACACTGAACACTGAACACTGACTACTGAACACCGCGGCGGTGTTCGCCCGTCCGCGCGTGCTTGATCCCTTCCTCGTTTGGCCGTAACAACTCCAATGCGTGCGGCAGCACCGGCGCGATCACGGCGAATTGCTCGCGCACGGCCTTGGGGCTGCCCGACAGATTCACGATCAAGGTACGTCCGCGCAGGCCCGCCACATTGCGCGCGAGCATGGCGTGCGGCGTCACCGCCAGCCCCGCCGCCCGCATCGCCTCGGTCAGGCCCGGCGCCTCCCGGTCGATCACGGCCCGCGTAGCTTCCGGCGTCACATCGCGCGGGGCAAAGCCGGTGCCGCCGGTGGTCAGGATCAGGGCCGCGTCCTCCGCGTCCGCCCAATGCTGCAGTTGCGCCGCGATCTGGGCGGGCTCATCTGGCAGCACCTGCCGCAACACCTGGGCCTGCGGCCACAGCGCCCCCGCCAACTCGGCCAGCAGCGGGCCGCTGCCATCCTCGCTCTGCCCCGCGGCGGCGCTGTCGCTGAGGGTGAGAATCCCGATCTTCATGGCCAACCTCCACAAAAACAAGAGGCCGCCGGACGACGCGTAACGCGTTGCCCGGCGGCCCGGAAAAACAAGGGGTGGGGATGAAAAAACTAGCGCTTGGTGTACTGCGGGGCCTTGCGGGCGCGCTTCAGACCGGGCTTCTTGCGCTCTTTGGCGCGCTCATCGCGGCTCAACATCCCGCCCTTCTTCAACGCCAGGCGCAGATTGACATCCGCCGCAGTCAGGGCGCGGGCAAGGCCCATGCGGGCCGCGTCCACCTGACCAGAGACGCCGCCGCCCTTGACCAGCACCGAGACATTGAACTGGGCGCCGGTCTCGGTCAGGCTCAGCGGCTCCATCACCCGCTCGCGATCGCCCACACGCGGGAAATATTCGGCCAGGGGCTTGCCATTGACGACGAATTCCGTCTCAGCCGCGGCGCGATAGAGACGCACACGGGCCGAGGCAGTCTTGCGCCGGCCCACAGCTTCGAAATAGCTCTGTTCACTCATGCGAAATCGACCTCTTTAGAGTTCCAGGGGCTGCGGTTGTTGGGCAGCATGGGGATGTGTAGGCTCGGCGTAGACCTTCAGTTTCTTGAACATCTTGCGGCCCAGGCGGTTTTTCGGCAACATGCCGCGCACAGCGAATTGCAGCACCCGCTCTGGGTGCGTCTCCAGCATACGGCGCAGCGAAGTCTCGGTCAGGCCGCTGATGTAGCCGCTGTGGCGGTAATACTTCTTCTGATCCAGGCGTTTGCCGGTGACGCTGATCTTGCCGGCGTTGACGACGATGACGAAATCGCCGCAATCGACATGGGGGGTAAACTCAGGTTTGTGTTTGCCGCGCAGGATCTTGGCGATCTCAGAAGCCAGACGGCCCAGGGTCTTGCCCTCGGCGTCTACGACATACCAATCGCGGGAGATCTTTTCGGCTGCGGCGCTGAACGTCTTTCTCACGGGATGAACTCCTTGCTCGGGGCCGGCTGGCCCGGAAATACTTGGCTGATCGGGAATGCGTCAGGATAAGTTACCGCCATCAGGATCAGGCCCTGGGGCGGGGCGGGAGGAGCAGAGGCGGCGCGGCGACGTTGGGCCAGGATGGCGGCGACATCGTCGGGGGCCAATCGCCCCTGCCCCACCCAGACGAGGGTGGCGACGATGTTGCGCACCATGTGGCGCAGAAAAGCGTTGGCCCGCAAGTCGCAGAGGAGATACTCCCCCGCGGCTCGCCAGGCGGCCTCGCTGACATGGCGAATCGTGATCTCGCCCTGCGGCGGTTGGCCGAAAGCGGCGAAATCGTGGCTGCCGATGAGGTGAGCAGCCGCTTGATTCATCGTTGTTAAATCGAGCTGCGGCCCCACTTCCCAGGCGTAGCGCGCCTTCAGGGGGGAGTGGCCAGGCCAGATGCCGATCTGATAGCGGTACCAGCGCGCGAGGGCGCTGAAACGGGGGTGAAAGTGCGGGGGAGCCAGCGCCACTGTGTGGGCGCTGATGTCGGGGGGGAGCAGGGCATTCAGGCCCCGGTGCAGGTCGCTCAGGCTGTGCCGCCACTCGCTGCGGAAGGCGATGACCTGGCCCAGGGCATGCACGCCGGCATCGGTGCGGCCTGCCCCGATCACCCGGGTGGGGGACTGGGTCAGCCGCGCCAGCGCGGCTTCCAGCTCGCCCTGCACGGTGCGGCCCTGCGCCTGCGCCTGGAAACCCAGAAAATCGCTGCCATCATACTCGATGACTGCGCAGTAGAGGGGGGCCGGGGGCGGCTGGAGGGGGGCTGTCACTCGACCAATTCGATCAATGCCATGTCTGCGCCATCGCCCTGGCGTTGGCCGATGCGGAAGATGCGGGTGTAGCCGCCGGGCCGGGCCGCGAAGCGCGCGCCCAGATCGTCGTAGACCACGGAGACCACATCGGGGTCGTTCAGCCGCGCCCGCAGCAGACGGCGGGCGTGCACCTCGCTGATGCGGCCGTCGCGGCCCCGCTTGGCGATGGTGATCAGCTTCTCGGCGTCGGCGCGGATCGCTTTGGCCTTGGCCACTGTGGTTTCGATCTGGCCGTGGCGGAACAGATCGGTGATGAGATTGCGGAAAAGGGCCTTGCGTTGGCCGCTGCTGCGGCCCAAGATGCGGCCATGTTGTTGATGTCGCATGATCGTCTACTCCAATGTCTCTTAGGAACTGTGGCCCGGAACGTAATCGATGAAGGAGAGGTACTCTTTCTCTGTCAGGCGCTCGATCAGTTCGTCCAAAGACTTCTGGCCGAAGTTGCGGATGGCCAGGATCTCATTTTCGCCCTGCTCCAGCTTGAGCAGAACCTCGCCCACCTTGGTGATGCCGGCCCGCTTCAGGCAGTTGTAGGCGCGCATGCTCAATTCCAGCTCCTCGATCGGCTGGTCGGCGATGCGGTTGGGGATGCCGCTGGCTTCGCGTTCCAGCGGGGGCTCTTCTGCCAATTCCACGCCGGCCACCATCGAAAAGAGGGAGACGAGGGTGCGGGCGGCATAACGCAGCGCCGCCTCGGGCGAGGTGGCGCCATCGCACCAGATCTCGAGGGTGAGACGGTCGAAATCGGTATGGCCGCCCACGCGCATCGGCTCCACCTTGTAGTTGACGCGGCGCACCGGGCTGAAGATGGCGTCGATAGGCAGTTCGCCGATCGCCAGTTTGGGCCGGGCGTCTGCCTCTGCCGGCAGATAGCCTTTGCCCGGAGAGATGGTGATCTCCATGTCGAAAGGTGTATCCGCGCTATCGATCGTCAGCAGATAGAGACCAGGGTTGATGATCTCGAGCTCGGAAGGCGCATTCAGGTCGGCGGCGGTGATGGGGCCGGGGGCTTTGGCCTGCACATGGGCGCGCACCGGCTCATCGCTGTGCAGCTTGACGCGCAGTTGTTTGAGGTTGAGGATCAACTGCGTGGTATCTTCGCGGGCATTGGGGATGGGCGTATACTCGTGGTACACGTCGTTGATGCGCACCGACGTCACCGCTGCGCCCGGCAGCGCCGAAAGCAGCACACGGCGCAGGGCATTGCCCAGGGTGATGCCAAACCCACTTTCCAGCGGGCCGATCTCGAACTGAGCATATTTCTGGGTGCTGACGGTGCACTCGATTTTGGGCAAAACAGGTTGCATTTCCTGGGAATTGAACACGTAGCAGCCTCCTCGATTTGTTTGGGAAAAGCTGGCGACAACGCGGGGGCGCCCCAGAGGGGCGGGCCGCCGCACAGCAGGGATGCCTAACGGCTGTAGAACTCGACGATGAGCTGCTCGTTGATGGGGAGATCAGCAATGTCGCCGCGTTCGGGCAGGGCGGTGACGCGGCCTGAAAGGGCGGCGAGATCGGTGCTCAGCCACCTGGGGGGCGTCTGACCGCCCTTGGAGGCAGCCAGGTCCTTGAAATAGGCCAGATCGCGGCTATTGCCGCTGACGCTGATCACATCACCGGCGCGGACGGCGTAGGAAGCGACATCGACCTTCTGGCCATTGACCAGGAAGTGGCCGTGAGTCACCAATTGCCGCGCCTGCGCCCGCGATTCGGCAAAACCGAGACGGAAGACGACATTGTCCAGCCGCCGTTCCAGCAATTGCAGCAGGGTGGCGCCGGTCAGGCCTTTGGTGCGCAGGGCCTGGCGGAAGTAACGGCGGAATTGCCGTTCGTACACGCCGTAGACACGGCGCACTTTTTGTTTCTCGCGCAACTGCCGGCCATAGTCCGAGACTTTGCGGCGAGCGCGTGGGTTGGCCCCGTGCATGCCGGGGGGGGCGTTGCGTTTCTCAATGGCGCACTTCGGGCTGTAACAGCGGTCTCCCTTCAGGAAGAGCTTGGTACCCTCGCGGCGACAGAGTTTACAAACAGCATCAGTATAACGAGCCATTCTGTTCTTCGTCCTCGTCGAATTAGTTGTAGGGAAAAAGGCCAGCGGGCGCCAGGGAGGGCGCCCATGCGGCCAGGGAAAGTTAGACGCGGCGCTTTTTGGGCGGGCGGCAGCCGTTGTGCGGCAGCGGCGTCTTGTCGGTAATGGAAGTGACCTGCAACCCCGCGGCCATCAGGGCGCGGATGGCGGATTCACGGCCAGGGCCAGGGCCTTTGATGAAGATGTCGATCTCGCGCAGGCCATATTCCTCGGCCATGCGGGCCACGTTGCGACCGGCCCACTGCGCGGCGTAGGGCGTGCTCTTGCGCGAGCCTTTGAAGCCGGAACTGCCGGCCGTGGCCCAGCACAGGGCGTTGCCCTGCGGATCGGTGATGGTGATGATCGTGTTGTTGAAGGTGGCCTGGATGTGGGCCTGGCCACGCGGGACGTTGCGCTTCTCCTTCTTGGCCGGAGCGCGACGGGTGCGGGTGCGGGTGGGTTGTTTGGCCATGCGTGCAGAACTCCGTGGGGTGCAGGGGGCTTACTTGCGGGTGCGCTTCCGTCCGGGCACGGTCTTGCGGGCGCCCCGTTTGGTGCGGGCGTTGGTGCGCGTGCGCTGGCCGCGTACCGGTAGGTTCAGGCGGTGGCGGCGGCCGCGATAGCTGCCGATCTCGCCCAGGCGCTTGATGTTCATCTGGACTTCACGGCGCAGGTCCCCTTCGACCGTGTAGTTGCGGTCGATGACGTCGCGCAGCCGCACCACTTCATCGCCGGTCAGATCGGTGACGCGTTTGTTCTCGATGCCGGTGATCTTGAGGATCTCCTGCGCCGTGGCGGGGCCAATGCCGTAGATATAGGTGAGTGAGGTTTCGATGCGCTTGTCGCGCGGGATGTCAACGCCAGCAATACGGGCCATAAGTCCTCCGTTCGATTAGCCTTGCCGTTGTTTGTGTTTGGGATTGGTGCAAATAACGCGCACCACGCCACGACGGCGGATGATCTTGCAGTTATCGCACATGCGTTTGATAGAAGGTCGTGTTTTCATCGGATCAATCCTTTCGTCAATCATTAATTATCAATCATTAATCGATTGATAATTAACAAACAGTGAGAATCTCAGCATCTGCGGTGGTGATAGCGATGGTGTGTTCGAAGTGAGCGCTGAGGGAGCCATCGCGAGTGCGGACAGTCCAGGCGTCGGCGTCGACGCGGGTGCGCCAGTCGCCAGCCTGCACCATCGGCTCCAGGGCAAAGGTCATGCCGGGCCGCAGGCGCAGGCCGGTGCCTGGCTGACCATAATTCAGGATCGAGGGGGGCTCGTGCATCTGCCGGCCTACACCATGGCTGGTGTATTCGCGCACGACGCTGAAGCCTGCCTGCTCGACCAGCTCCTGCATGGCCGCGGCGATGTCGCCGATGCGGTTGCCGGCCCGGGCCTGGGCAATGCCAGCCCACAGGGCCGCTTCGGTCACATCCAGCAGCTGTTGCGCTGCCGCCGAGATGGGGCCGACGGCATACGTCCAGCCGCTATCGCCGACCCACCCGCGGTAGGTGGCGCCGACATCGATGCTGATGATGTCGCCGACAGCCAGGTGACGGGTGGGGCTGGGGATGCCGTGGACGAGTTCGTCGTTGATCGAAGTGCAGATCGAGGCGGGGAAGCCACGGTAGCCGAGGAAGGTAGGGGTGGCGTCCTGGCTGCGGATGAAATCCAAGGCGATGGCGTCCAGTTCGGCGGTGGAGATGCCGGGGCGGATGTGGGGGCGCAGGGCCTGATGCGTGCGGGCCACGATCTGCCCGGCCTGGCGCATCAACGCCAGTTCCCTGGCGTCATGCAGGACCACGCCGCCGCGGGGCGCATGATTCATGCCGTCCGCCTAGCGGATGAAGCCCTCGTAATGGCGCATCATCAACTGCGCCTCGAGTTGCTTCATGGTGTCGAGCACCACGCCGACGACGATCAACAGGCCAGCGCTGGTAATGAGCAGGGTGGAGTTGCCCAGGCCCGGTTCGCGGATGATCAAACCGACTAGCCAGGGCAGGATGGCGACGAAGCCCAGGAAGAGGGCGCCGACAAGGGTGATCCGCGCCAGCACCCGGTTGAGATAGGATTCGGTGGGGCGGCCAGGACGGATGCCAGGGATGTAGCCCCCCTGGCGCTGCAACGTCTCCGGCAGGTTCTGCTGGCGGAAGACCACGTCGGTGTAGAAGAAGGTGAAGGCGACGACGAGGATGAAGTAGAGGATCCAGTACAGTGTGCTGCCCACGCTGAGGGAGCTGGCAAAGAAGTTGCCGACGCTGCTCAGCCAGCCGACGCTGGAGCCGACGAACAGGCTGCCGATGGTGCTGGGAAAGATCAGCAGGCTGGAGGCGAAGATCAGGGGGATCATGCCGGCGCTGTTGACGCGAATGGGCACATGGCTGCTCTGCCCGCCCACCATCATCAGGCGATTGCCGCGCATCGTGCGCACGCGCTTGCCATAGCGCACCGGGATGCGGCGCTGGCCTTCCTGCACGTAGACGATCAAGAACACGGTGGCGATGGTGATGAGGGTGAAGACGATCACCAGCAACAGGCCGCGGGTGCTGGCCAGGAGGACGTTGAGGTTCCCCCACAGGCCGCCGACGATGCCGCCGAAGATGATCAGCGATACACCGTTGCCGATGCCTTGCTCGGTGATCAGGTTGCCCAGCCACAAGGCCAGGAAGCTGCCCGCCACCAGTGAGATCAGCACCGTGACGGTGAGCAAAGCATTGTTGTTGAAGCCGAACTCAGGCAGCACCGAAGCGCCGCCGAAAGCGCCGCTGGTCATGATCGCGGCCTGACCATAGCCCTGCAACAGGGCCAACGGCACGGTCAGATAGGTCGTGATCTGGTTGATCTTCTGGCGGCCGGCATCGCCATCCTTGGAGATCTCCTGCAAGCGGGGGATGATGGGGATGAGCAACTGCATGATGATGGTGGCGGTGATGTAGGGATAGACCCCCATCGCCATCACCGAGAAGTTGGCCAGGGCGCCGCCGCTGAGCATGTTGAAGAGGCTGGCCAGGTCGCTGCCCTGGAAGAAATTATCGAGCGCGGCCTTATCCACACCCGGCACCGGCACCTGCGAGAGGATGCGGTAGAGAATGAGGATGCCAAGGGTGAACAACAGCTTGCGGCGAAGTTCGGGCAGGCGGAAGGCGCTGCGGACAGCGGTAAGCATGGTGGGTGTCTCCAGCAGGATCAGGCGAGGAGGGGCAAAAGTTCGACGCTGCCGCCGGCGGCTTCGATCTTTTCCCGGGCGCTGGCCGAAAAGCGATGGGCCTTGACGTGCAAGGGCACGCGCAGGGCGCCATCGCCCAGGATGACGACCGGGCCGCCATTGCTGCGCACCATACGCAGGTCGGCCAGCAGTTCAGGCGTCACTTCGGCGCCGGGGGGGAAGCCCTGGGTCAGTTCGCCCACGTTCACCGCCTGGTAGGCGATGCGATTGCGGTTGGTGAAGCCGCGCAGGATGGGCAACCGCCGCACCAGGGGCAACTGGCCGCCCTCGAAATAGGGGCCCTTGCTGCCGCCAGAGCGTTTGTTCTGGCCCATGGCGCCGCGGCCGGAGGTCTTGCCGTGGCCGGAAGAGATACCGCGGCCCACACGTTTGCGCGGTTTACGCGCGCCGGACGCGGGGCGAAGATCATGTTGTTTCATGCGGAGCGCTCCTCTACTTGCACGAGGTGGCTGACTTTGTCGATCATACCCCGGATCATCGGGGTGTCTCGGTGCTCGACGACATCGCCGAGCCGGCGCAGGCCCAGGGCGCGCAGGGTGCCGCGCTGCTTCTGGCCATAGCCGATGACGCTTTTGGTGTAGGTGATCACCAGGGTGATGGCGGTCATGCTTCCCCTCCTGTTTGATCCTGCGCCCAATAGGGCTGGACGCGGTTGGGGGAGAATCCCCGGCGCTTGGCAATCTCTGCCGGCGCGCGCAGCTCGACCAGGGCCTGATGCGTGGCCTTGACCACATTCAGGATGTTGTCGCTGCCCATCGACTTGGTGAGGATGTCGCGGATGCCTGCGGCCTCTACCACGGCGCGCACGCCGCCGCCGGCGATGACGCCGGTGCCAGGTGAAGCGGGCCGCAGCATGACCTTGGCCGCGCTGAAACGGGTGGTGATCTCGTATGGGATCGTGCTGCCCACCATGGGCACCTCGATCATCGTCTTGCGCGCCTGATCGGCGCCTTTGCGGATCGCCTCCGGCACCTCGCGGGCCTTGCCCACGCCAATGCCCACGCGACCGTTGCCATCGCCAACCACAACCACGGCGCGGAAAGCAAAGCGACGTCCACCCTTGACGACCTTGGCCGTGCGGGCCAGATCGACGACGCGTTCGTCGAATTCTTCGCTGATCTCTTTGGTTCGGCGGCGATCTTGTTTCTCAGCCATGCAAATCTCTCCTGCGTTCAGCAGTCAACAATGGGATGCAAAGGGGGTTAGAAGTGGAGTCCGGCCGCGCGCGCTGCCTCGGCCAGGGCCTTGACCCGGCCATGGTAGGGAAAGCCGCCGCGGTCGAAGATCACGTTCTTGATGCCAACAGCAAGGGCGCGCTGGCCGATGAGATCGCCCACCGCGGTGGCGGCCTGGGTCTTGTTGACGGCGCTCACGGCTGCTTCCATCGAAGAGGCAGCGGCCAGGGTATGGCCGGCGTCATCGTCGATCAGTTGAGCGTAGATGTGGTGCAGGCTGCGATACACCGCCAGGCGGGGCCGTTGGGCGGTGCCGGCAATCTGCTTGCGGACACGTTGGTGGCGGCGGATGCGCGCCAGGGTGCGGGGATGGGTCTTCATAAGCCTTTTGCGAGGGTGCTGGATGCTGGGGGATAGGTTTAGCGCTTGGCGCTCTTACCGGCCTTGCTGCGCACGAATTCGCCCTGGTAGCGCACGCCCTTGCCCTTGTACGGCTCCGGCGGACGCAGCGCCCGGATCTTGGCGGCGACTTCGCCCACCAATTCCTTGTCTGTCCCGCGCACGGTGATCAAGCGGCCGCTCTTGTCGATCTCGAAGCTGATGGTGGCGGGCGGGGGGATGATCACAGGATGGGAAAAGCCCAAACTGAGTTCCAGCGCCTGCCCCTGCATCGCCGCCCGATAGCCAACGCCCACCAGTTCCAGGTTCTTCTGAAACCCTTCGCTGACGCCGGTGACCATGTTCTGCAACAGGGCGCGGGTGAGGCCATGCAAGGCGCGGTGGTGTTGCTGGTCGGTAGGGCGCTGCACATGCACGGCGCCATCCTGCACTTCCAGGGCCATCGCCGGCACAAAGGAGCGATTCAACTCTCCTTTGGGGCCTTTGACGGTGACTTTGTTGTTTTTGGCAATATCAACGGTAACACCCTTGGGGATAATTACCGGCTTCTTTCCGATACGGGACATGATCGCAAACCTCCGGGGCGGGTTACCAGACAAAACAGATGACTTCGCCGCCCACGCCAGCGCGGCGAGCATCGCGGCCGGTCATCAGGCCCTTGGGGGTGGAGAGGATGGCAATGCCCAGGCCGCTCTGCACCCAGGGAATATCCTGGCGGGATTTGAAGATGCGGCGACCGGGCTTGCTCACGCGGCGCAAACCGGTGATGATGGGGCGGCGCTCCTCATCGTAGCGCAGTTGGATGCGCAACGTGGCCTGCGGCGCATCGCTGACCACGTCATACGCGCGCACGTAGCCTTCTTCTTTGAGAATGCGGGCGATCTCCAATTTCGTCTTGGAGCTGGGCAGGGTCACCTGCTTTTGTTTTACCTGTTGGGCGTTGCGGATACGGGTCAACATATCCGCAATGGGATCGGTCATCATAGAAATTTGCCTCTTTTTGCCTTTACCAGCTCGATTTGACGACGCCGGGCAGTGTGCCGCGCAGCGCTTCGTGACGGAAACAGATGCGACAGAGATCGAACCGGCGCATGTAGCCGCGGGAACGCCCGCAGACACGACAACGGTTGCGTACGCGCACCTTGTATTTGCGGCGTTCTTCGCGGATGGGCATACAAGTCTTAGCCATGTGCTCTCTTCTCCTCAACAACTAGCGCTTGAAGGGCATGCCGATCTGCCGGAGCAATTCGCGGCCCTCTTCATCGGTTTGGGCAGTGGTGACGATGGTGACGCTCATGCCCCGCAGTTTGTCCACGGCGTCGTAGTTGATCTCGGGGAAGGCCAACTGCTCGCGCAGCCCCAGGCTGTAGTTGCCGTGGCCATCGAAGGCATCGGCGGGCACGCCCTGGAAGTCGCGCACACGGGGCAAGGCCACATTGACCAACCGGTCCAGGAAGGCCCACATCCGCTCGCCCCGCAGGGTGACGCTGACGCCGATGGGGTTGCCTTCGCGCAGCTTGAACGCGGCAATCGATTTGCGCGCTCGCCGTGTGACCGGTTTCTGACCGGTGACAATGGTCAGGTCATGGGTCGCTGCCTCCAGGGCTTTGGGGTTCTGCAACGCCTCGCCCAGGCCGATATTGACCGAGATTTTGGTGACGCGGGGAACCTGCATCACGTTTTTGTATTGAAAACGCTGCATCAAGGCCGCGACGACCTCTTGCTGATAACGTTCTTTCAAACTAGCTGGCATTCTGCATCAACTCCTGGCGCAGGGCCGGGGCCCAAAAGGCCCCAGAACCCGGTTTAATCGATGAATTCGTCGTATTGGGGACTGTAGCGCTGCCGGGTGCCATCAGGCATGAGACGCCACTGCACGCGGGTGGGTTTGTTGGCGCGGGGGGCCACCAACTGCACATTCGAGATGTGGATGGGGCCTTCGCGTTCCATGATCCCCACCTGGGTGCGGACGTTGCCGGTGCGGCGCTGATGTTTTTTGATCAGGTTGACGCCAGCCACCACCACATACACCTCGTTGGGATCGTAGGCGCCCTCTTTGTCCTTCTTGCGCAGGACCGATTGCACCTCGCCTCGCTCACCGAGATGGTTGCCGGCGATGACTTCGACCGTATCGCCTTTGCGTATCTTCTGCTTCATGGTTACAAGACCTCCGGCGCCAGACTGACGATCTTCATAAATTTGGCATCGCGCAGTTCACGGGCCACAGGGCCGAAGATGCGGGTGCCACGGGGGTTGTTGTTGGCGTCGATGATCACAGCGGCGTTGTCATCGAAACGGATGAAACTGCCATCGGCGCGGCCCACTTCTTTGGAAGTGCGCACGATCACGGCCTTGACCACGTCGCCCTTCTTCACAGCTCCGCCAGGGGCGGCCTGTTTGACGGCGGCGACGATGATATCGCCCAGCGAGGCATAGCGACGCCGCGAGCCGCCCATCACACGGATGCAGAGCAATTCCTTGGCGCCGGTGTTGTCGGCTACATTCAAGCGGCTTTCTTGCTGAATCATAGCGCCACCTCCGGCGTCTCGGCAGTGGTATGCGCGATCGCTTCGATCACCACCCACTGTTTGGTCTTGCTCAGGGGCCGTGATTCGCGAATGCGCACCACATCGCCCACCTCATATTGATTGTGTTCGTCGTGCGCGGCATATTTTTTGTGGGTGCGCATCACCTTGCCATAGAGGGGGTGGCGGGTTGTGCGCTCCACGCGCACCACCACCGTCTTATCCATGGCTGTGCTGACGACCGTGCCGGTCAGGACTTTGCGTTGTTCTTGAGCCATCTTAGTTCATCTCCGCCGCCAACTGGCGTTCTCGCAGGATTGTCTTGATGCGGGCGATGTCGCGTTTGACGCTGGTCAGCCGATTGACATCGCGCTGCTGGCCGATCGACATATTGAACCGCAGGTTCATCAGTTCTTCGTAGGATTCATCCAACTTGGTGGTCAATTCACCATCGGTAAGCGCACGTAATTCTTGCGGACTCATCAGACAGTCTCCTCGGCGCGGGCCACGAATTGGGTGGCGATGGGCAATTTGTGCGCGGCCAGGCGCATGGCCTCGCGCGCGGTTTCTTCGGGCACGCCCGAGATCTCGAACAAGATCAAGCCGGGGCGCACCACCGCCACATAGCGGTCGACCGCGCCCTTGCCGCTGCCCATGCGGGTCTCGGCCGCGCGCTGCGTCACCGGTTTATCGGGGAAGACGCGAATCCACAGCTTGCCGCCGCGGCGCACATAGCGCACAATGGCGCGGCGGGCCGCTTCGATCTGGCGGCTCGACATCCAGCACGGCTCCAACGCTTGCAGGGCATAGTCGCCAAAGGCGACGCTGCCCCCGCGCAGGGCTTTGCCGGTCATGCGGCCACGGTGTTGTTTGCGATACTTGACGCGTTTGGGCATCAACATGATAACTAACCTCTCTTACGCGAGCGCTCAGACAACCAGGGGTTCGCCGGGCAGAACCTCGCCGCGATAAATCCAAACTTTGATGCCGATCACCCCGTAGGTGGTTTCAGCGATGGTGTCGGCGTAATCGATATCCGCGCGCAGGGTGTGGCGGGGGATGCGGCCATCTCGCACGGAATCCACACGGGCCATTTCCGACCCGCCCAGACGTCCGCCCACACGGATCATGACGCCTTTGGCGCCGGCGCGCATGGTGCGCTGTGCCGCCTGGCGCATCGCCCGTTTGTGCGATACGCGCCGCGTCAGTTGCTCGGAGATGCTGTCGGCCACCAGTTTGGCATCTAGATCGGGGCGTTTGATCTCCTCGACGTCGACCTTGACGCGCTTGTCAGTCATGGCTTGCAGCGAAGTGCGCAGTTCGTTGACGGTAGCGCCCTTGCGGCCGATGATGATGCCCGGTTTGGCAGCATGGATGGTGAGATGGACTTGCTTGGGGGCGCGCTCGATCTCGATCTTGGAAACGCCGGCGCGAGCCAAATCGGCCGTGACTTTGCCGCGGATCTGCCGATCCTCGATCAGAAGTTGGCTGTACTCTTCGCCCTCGGCGTACCAACGCGAGAGATGATCACGAATGATGCCAAGCCGGAATCCGGTGGGATGAACTTTACGACCCAAAGTTGGCCTCCTAAGGTTTAGCGCTCTTCGAGCTTGACAGTGATGTGAGAGGAACGGCGCATGATGGGCTTGACCCGTCCGCGGGCGCCAGGGCGGAACCGCTTGGCGCGCGGGCCTTCGTCGGCGTAGATCTGGGCGATCCACATATCCTCCGGGGCCATGCTCTCATTTTCCTCGGCATTGGCGATGGCAGACTGCAAGGTCTTGCGTACTTCGCGCGCTGCCATCTGCGGCATCTGGCTGAGGGCATCCAATGCTTCCAGGGCGCGCATGTGGCGCACACTGTCGGCGATCAACCGCACTTTCTGGGCGGAGATGCCCACATATTTACGTTGCGAACGAACCAAATAATCGGTCATGCTTGTTACCTCGTTCAGGGTCAGAAAGGAGGGGGCGCGGCCAGGGCTAGCGCCGCGGCTTGCTGACCTTTTCCTTGGTCATGTGGCTGCGGAAAAACCGGGTGGGCGCAAACTCACCCAATTTGTGGCCCACCATGTTCTCGGTCACATAGATCGGGACATGACGGCGGCCATTGTGGACGGCCAGAGTGTGTCCCACCATCTGCGGAAAGATGGTGGATGTGCGAGACCAGGTGCGCAACACGCGCTTCTCGCCTCGACGGTTCATTTCTTCGACCTTGCGCAATAGTTTGCGGTCGACATACGGGCCTTTCTTCAGGGACCTGGACATGCTCTTACCTCTTAGCGTCGCTTCTTGCCGCGACGGCGGACGATGTATTGATCAGTTCTCTTGTTGCGGCGGGTGCGGTATCCCAGCGCGGGCTGGCCCCACGGGGTCTTCGGGCCAGGCATGCCGATGGGCGAACGGCCTTCACCGCCGCCATGCGGATGCGAGTTGGGATCCATGGCCACACCGCGCACTTCGGGTCGCCGGCCCAGCCAGCGCTTGCGCCCGGCCTTGCCCAGGCTGATGTTCTGGTGATCGGTGTTGCCCACCTGGCCGATGGTGGCCATGCATTCCAGCAACACCCGCCGCGCCTCGCCGCTAGGCAGACGCAACTGGGCGTACGCGCCCTCCTTGGCCATCAACTGGGCAAAGGCGCCGGCCGAACGCACCAGCTGGCCGCCCCGTCCTGGCTGCAATTCCACATTGTGCACCAGGGTGCCCAAGGGGATGTTCAGCAGGGGCAGGGCGTTGCCGGGCCGGATCTCGGCCTGCGGCCCGGAAAGAAGGGCGTCGCCAACTTGCAGGCCCAAGGGGGCGATGATGTAGCGCTTCTCGCCATCAGCATACACCAGCAGGGCGATGCGGGCCGAACGGTTGGGATCATACTCAATGGCAGCAACACGGGCAGGCACGTCCACTTTGTCGCGCTTGAAATCGATCACCCGGTAACGGCGCTTGTGCCCGCCGCCCTGATGGCGTACGGTCAACCGGCCCTGATGATTGCGCCCGGCCCGCTTCTTCAGCGGCCGCAGCAAGGATTTTTCCGGGGTCGTGCGGGTGATCTCCTCGAAGGTGGAGACGGTCATGCCCCGCCGGCCTGGGGATGTGGGTTTGTAGACTTTGATACCCATGAGGGGTAGGACTCCTTCGGTAAGCGATCGTCCGAGTCAGGACGAAGTAGACGATTCGTGTGCTTGCTTTGCCGTCTACAGAGGAAGAGAGAATGGCCTGTCAGCGCCGGGCTAGACTCCCTCGAACAGTGTGATCGATTCGCCGGGCGCCAGGGTGACGACAGCCTTTTTCCAGGGCGCCACGCGCTGCACCGTGCCGCGGCGGCTGCGGCGCCGCGTCTTGGCCTTGACGTTGATGATGTTGACGCCCGCCACTTCGACCGCGAACCGCTCTTCCACAGCCTGTTTGACCATGAGCTTGTTGGCGCGCTTGTCAACCTCGAAAGCGTATTGGTTGGCTTCATCCTGCGTGCGTCCCGATTTCTCGGTAACGATGGGGCGCTTCAAAACTTCGTAGGGATGCATGGCGCTACTCCTCTGCCTCGAAAACGGCGGCGCCATCATTCAAGAAGGACTCGATGAAGGCAACCGCTTGCTGGGGCAGGATGATAGTCTCATAACCCAACAGATCGCGCACATTGAGGTACGCGGCGTGTAAGGTCTTGACATTGGGCAAGTTGCGGGCCGACAGCTCGACGTTCTCGTTCGCCGCGGGCAAGAGCAGCAAAGCGCTGCGCTCGATGCCCAAGGATTTGAGCATGGCAGCGATGACGCGGGTGCGCGGGGCCTCCACGTTCAGCGCATCCAGAACAATGAGCTGCTCCTGCTCGACCTTGCTGCTCAAGGCCGAACGCAAAGCCAGCCGCCGCATCTTGCGCGGCATGCGCTGCGTGTAGGTGCGGGGGGTGGGGCCAAACACGACGCCGCCGCCTCGCCAATGCGGGGCGCGGATCGAGCCTTGCCGGGCGCGGCCGGTGCCTTTTTGCCGCCAGGGTTTGCGCCCGCCGCCGCTGACATCGCTGCGGCCCTTGGTCTTGTGGGTGCCCAGGCGGCGGTTGGCCAATTGCCGCACCAGCGCCTGATGCATCACCGTCGGGTTGATCTCGGCTGCAAACACAGCATCCGCCAGTTCAATGGCGCCGACGGTCTCGCCGTCCATATTCATCAGAGGAAATTGCATCGCTCCACCTACCTTGCCTTCTTGCGGGCGGCTGCCACGGTGATCAGGCCATTCTTGGGGCCAGGCACAGCGCCCCGCACAGCCAGCAAATTGCGGGTAGGATCGACCAAAGCCACGCGCAGGTTCTGCACAGTCACGCGTTCATGGCCCATGTGGCCTGGCCCACGCTTGCCTTTGTACACGCGTCCGGGCGTAGAGCCGGCGCCGGCTGAACCCGGAGCGCGGGTGCGATCCGAAGCACCGTGGGTCTTGGGCTGGCGGTTGAAACCATGCCGCTTCACACCGCCCTGAAAGCCCTTGCCCTTGGAAATGCCAACCACATCGACCAGATCGCCTTCGCTGAAGAGATCGGCCAGCAGCTTCTGGCCGGGGCGATAGTCGCTGACCTCCGCTTCGTCGATGCGGAACTCGCGCAGGATGCGCAACGGCGACGTGTGGGTTTTATCCAGATGGCCGCGCTCACCGCGGGTCAGGCGACGCTCGCGCACCGTCTCGAAACCGAGTTGGATGGCAGCATAGCCCTCATTGACGGGGGTTTTGATTTGTGTGACGAAACAAGGCCCGACTTCCAGCACAGTCACCGGAATCATCACGCCTTTTTCATTGAAGATCTGGGTCATGCCCAGTTTGCGTCCGATTAGACCTTTCATACGAATCCTTGGGGACGGAACTGCCAGCGCAGTTAGCGCTGCATCATTCCGGCGCCCACCTCCTGCTGTTGGGGGGGCAGAGTGTGAAGCGGCTGCGTATCCTAGAGCTTGATCTCGATGTCCACGCCAGCCGGCAGATTCAAGCGCATCAGATTGTCAATGGTTTTGCTGCCAGAAGGCACCACATCGATCAGGCGTTTGTGGGTGCGAATCTCGAATTGCTCGCGTGAATCTTTGTCGATAAAAGTCGCGCGCATCACGGTAAACCGCTCGATCTTGGTGGGCAAAGGTACAGGCCCCACCACCTGCGCGCCGGTGCGTTCCGCGGCCTCGACGATCTCGCGCACCGAATTATCGAGCACGCGATGGTCATATGCTTTGAGCTTGATGCGTATCCGCTGCTTAGCCATTCACGAAACCTTCCAGAGGGTGAAAAAGAGGCTGGGACATGGTGTGTAGCCACGCCCCAGCGGATGTTCGTCAGTCGAGGATCTTGGTAATGACGCCAGCGCCGACGGTGCGGCCACCCTCGCGCACGGCAAAACGACGGCCCGCTTCCATCGCCACTGGCACCAACAACTCCACCTCGAAGGTGACGTTGTCGCCT
>JABWBG010000327.1 GCA_013360575.1 Caldilineales bacterium | reverse complement strand
CGCACGAGCCGGTCATCCCCCCGCACAGCACCCACGTCGTCACCCTGGCCGGGCTGTGGGCCTTGGGCCAGCCGCTTGGCCCGCAGATCGCGCACCGGCCGGAGATCGTCGCCCGGCTCAGCGGCCTGCATCCGGGCCAGATCATCACGCCCGCGGCCCTGGCGCGGCTGCTGTTGCACCCCGCCGGCCCTGCCCGCGGCGCGCCGCCGGGGGCGGAACGCTATCTGCTGCTGAACGGCGGCGGAGAGGACAATGGGGTATGGGAGCGTGTAGATCGCCGGCCCATACCCGAAATCGGATCCCTGACCTCCCGGCTGGCTGCGGATCGTCGTTTTCGGGCCGTGCTGCTCGGCCAAACCGCGCACGACCCGCCCATCCTGGCCCGCTCCAGCCACAGCACCGCCATCATCCTGGCCGCGGGCGCGTCCACCCGTTTTGGCGCGGCCAAGCAATTGTACGACTGGCACGGCCAGCCCCTGCTGCGGCATGTGGTCTTGCAGGCCCTGGCCGCGGCGGTGGAGGAGGTGATCGTCGTGCTCGGCGCCCATTTCGCGGCCATCGCCCCGGCCCTGCACGGCCTGCCAATCACCCTGGTGTACAACGAGCACTGGGCCGCGGGCCAGAGTACGAGCATGCAGGCGGGCTTGCGCGCCTGCGCGCCCGGCGTCGAAGCCGCGCTCTTCCTCCTGGGCGATCAGCCCCATCTGCCCCCGGCCCTGCTGCACGAGATCCTCGCCACGCACCGCCGCACCCTCGCGCCCATCGTCGCCCCCCGACATCAGGGCCGCCGCGGCAATCCCGTGCTCTTCGACCGCGCTTGCTTCCCCGAACTGATGGCGATCCGCGGGGACAGCGGCGGCCGCGACCTGTTCCAACGCTATGCCGGGCAGGTGGCCTGGGTCGAGGCGGGGCCAGAGGTGCTGTTCGACCTGGATAGGCCGCCAGAAACCGGCGCTTTGTGACGTCGCCCACTTGGCCCGCGCCCGCGGCTGCGGTAGAATCGGGCCATGCACATCCAATTCCTCTACTTCGACGGCTGCCCTTCGCACGAGAAAGCGTTGGCCCGGCTGCGCCAGGTCATGGCGGCGGAGGGCGTCAGCGTCCCCATCGCCATCATCCAGGTCGAGACCGACGAACAGGCCGCAGCCTGGCATTTCACCGGCTCCCCCACCATCCTCATCGAGGGTCAGGACATCGACCCGCCGCCGGTCGAAGCCCAATCTGCCCTCACCTGCCGCGTCTATCGCCTGGAAGATGGCCGCTACTCGCCCCTGCCCGCGGCGGAGACGATACGGCAGGCGTTGCGCGCTGCCGCTGTTTGATAGTGGATAGTGGATAGTGGATAGTGGATACCGGGCATTGCGAAGACGATGATCATCTCAGTACCCAGTACCCAGTACCCAATACCCACTCCTGGAACACACATCCATGTCCAACCTCAAGCCTGGCGATCCCGCCATCCCCTTCGTCCTGCCCGGTGTCGATGATCGCGCCTATGCGTTTGCCGATTACGCGGCCAAGGCCGCGGTGGCGGTGATCTTCAGCTGCAACCACTGCCCCTATGTGCTCGCCTGGGAGGATCGCATGATCCAGATCCAGGCCGATTACGCCGACCGCGGCGTACAACTGATCGCCATCAACAGCAACGATGCTGTGCGCTATCCTGCGGACAGTTTCGAGGCGATGAAACGCCACGCCGCGGCCAAGGGCTTCAATTTCCCCTATCTGCACGACGAATCGCAGGCGATCGCCCGTGCGTACGGCGCGGTGCGCACCCCGGAAATCTATCTCTTCGACGCGGATCGCGTCCTGCGCTACCACGGCGCCATCGACGATGAGTACGACGACCCGGCCGCGGTGCGCGAGCACTATCTGATCGCGGCCTTGGATGCAGTGCTGGCGGGCGAGCGTCCTGCCATCTCCCAAACCCCGCCGGTTGGCTGTACGATCAAGTGGAAATAGTCGGGTGAGACGATTCGCGCCTCACCTGCGCAATCGCAGCCACCCCAGGGGCGTCAAATTCGGCCGCGCGCGGCAGGAGCGATGCGCCTGAAAGTCAGGCGAACTCCAACACCGGTACCGATAGCCGCGGCGCTGTCAGCGGCGGCGCCTGCATCAGCCGCTCCATCTCGCGCACCACTGCTGCCGCGAAATAGCGCTCTCCGCAGCGGGAACACACCCGCGCAGGGACATGTTCGAAGATGATGTGCTGGCCGTGACGGCGCCGGTAGACCGTGACACGTTTTTCGGTTGTCCCCAGGGGGGTGTGGCAATATTCGCAGAAATCAGGCATAGTCATTGGACAATGTATACGGTGATAATCCGGAGCAAACCCGATGGTAGCAAACGACAGATGACTTCGATGTCATTGGGCACTGCTATCTGTCGTATTACGTACCGCTCCCCTCGAGGATCGTCGGTCAGCGTTGCCACCAACTGTCCATTTTGCAGAACCGACATGACATCCGCATCGCTCAAGTTGTCTTCCTCCATTTCGTCGAGGGCGTGGGCCGTGTATTCGTAACGCCCCAAGCGGACTGCTCGTCGAATCGATGCTTTGCTCATACGGCCTGGCTGGTTTTCGTGGGTGGCAGATCGGTTAGCGTGAACTGTTTGGCAGGGATGGTACAAGTATCGTTGCAGCGGGCGTCATTATGACACAGCGATTGGCCGCAGGCAAGTAGGTGCGACGCATGGCAACCCGCGTCTTGCAACCGTTCATTGCTCCATCGCGCTGCCGCGGCTGCCATCGCCTTGATTTGACAGCCCATCCAGATCGAGATACTATCTTGACATCAAGCTATCTTTACACCGAGGTACATCCACATGACGGTCAATCTGGTGATCAAGGTCTCCCCGGAAATGCGCAAGCAAGCGCGCGCCATTGCGGCCCTGCGCGGCGAAACCATCTCGGACGTGGTGCGAGCGGCGATGACGAAATACATCCAGGATGCATTGGAAGAGATGGAAGACATCCATGAAACCGATGCCATCCTGGCCCGCATCAAAGCGGGCGCGGCGACGCACAGCCATGACGAAGTATGGGTCAGAATGGTCGAACTAGAGGCGCAGGGTGCTCTACCAGCTTGAATATAGCGATGAGGCGATACGGAAACCTATGAGGGCTTGGCCCGGCTGAACTAGCGATTGTCGCGGTCGGCGCGTTGGGAGTAGACGCCCTCCACCGGCATGGCGCTGACGGGCAGCGGCGCGCCTCACCTGCGCAACCGCAGCCACCCCAGCCCCGCCAGCAGCAGGAGCAGGAGCGTGGCCGCGAGGGGGAGCAACAGGGAGGGGGGGCGCGGCTGCACCTCGAGGGGGAAGGAAACAGGGCCCGCGCCCGCCACTTCCACAGTGATCTGCCAGAGGCCGGGCGTGGGCAGGCGCAGATCGGCCTCGTAGAAATAGGGGGTGGCCGCGGCCGCGGTGCTGGCGCGGCCCCGCACCTCGCCGGTGCCGTCCG
>JABWBG010000043.1 GCA_013360575.1 Caldilineales bacterium | reverse complement strand
GGCGGTGGGCGCTTCGGTTGCTGCCGGCGCCGTGGTGGCCGCCGGCGCCTCTGTCGCCACTGGCGCTGTGGTGGGGGTGGCGCCGCCGCCGCAAGCAGCGAGCATCAGGGCAATTAGCGCCAACGCCACCAGGGTAAACCATTTGGTTTGTCTCATGGTACGTCTTCTCCTTGTTGAGTTGTGGTGAGGATGTATATAACAGAACAACCTGCATCGCTGAAGGTTGTGCTGCGCTGTACCAGGATCCTGGAAAGATCCGCCATTTCCAACCCGCGGTGATGAATGATTTCAGAAGCGAAGCCGGCCAGGATGGGGCAAGTATAATGAGAGTCTGGCATTTGTCAAATGGAGCGATCGCAGCGGGTAGTCTATGTTACACTGCCTGTGAGAGTGGGTTGCAGGCGCACGCCCCGCCACAGGCCGATGCGGCGGAAGCCCAGCCGCTGATAGATGGCGCCGGCGGCGGGATTGTCGTAATACAGCACCGGGCGCAGGCCATCAGCGATTAAGGATTGGCACAGCGCCGTCATGGCCGCGGCGGCAAATTTCTGGCCCCGACGCGGGGGCGGGGTGTAGACGCCCCCAATCATGGCCGCGGCGCGCGTCTCGGCGTTGGTGAGCACCGCACTGACGATCTCGCCTGCGATCTCGACGACGAAGACGCGGCCTGTGGTCAGAGGCCGTTCGACCCCGCGCGGGGTACGGGTCATCTGCCCGGCGTCAGCGTAAAACCGGCAGAGCGCAGGGTAATCTGCGAGTGTGGCCCGGCGGACAGGCCAGGGCGTAGCGATCGGGTTGAAGTTTGCGCGGGCGAGATCGCACAAATATTCGGTTTGGATGGTTTCGGCTTCATACCGGCGCAGAAAAGGCAGGAAACTCTGCGTGTGCTGCGTGTTGTCTTGCAGCCGCGTTGCGCCGGCGGGGTGCGCGTCCACGATCTGGCCGAAGGCGGCGTAGTCGCAGCCGGGCGCGTCGGCGATGTCCCAGCCATTCATATAGCGCATGAGCACGCCGTTCAACTCGCCCCGGCCATCGAAACTGCCCCAAAACTGGCAGATGTCCGACTCGACGCCCAAGGATTCCAGGTTGCCGAGGAAGTAGAGGCTGTGGGCGAGGTTCTGACTGCAGAATTCGTGGATCAGAGGGTGGTCAGCGGCGCTGAGCAGGCGGATCATATTTACCAATCCGGTTCTTGATGACATTCATCGACAGGCGTTGCCATACCTTTTCGGATAGATTCGGCCATACCGGGAATAGAAAGCAAATATAAGGCTTCTTTCGCTTGTGCGGCCACGGCCCGCGCCCGCTGCGGGGCTTCGCCCACGTAGGCCGAGGCGTCGAGCAGGGCGAGGATGCGGTCGGGGGCGAGCAGGCGGGTGAAGGCAGGTTCGGCGGCCAGGAGATCGGCCAGGGGGTTGGCGGCGCCGGCTTGCACCGCGGCCCAGGCGGCCAGCGAGTGCCGGCGGATCACTTCGTGCAGGTGCTGGCGGTCGCCGCCCGCTTTCACCGCCTCCATCAGCAGGCGCTCGCTGGCGGCGAAGATGCCGTAGGCCCGTAAGTTGCGCGCGATGGCGCCGGGCCAGATATGGAGGTCGCCGAGGATGCGGGTGGCCGAGATCAGCAGTTCGTCGGCGGCCAGGAAGGCTTCGGGGATGAGGCTGCGGCGGTTGGCCGAGTCGTCGAGCGTGCGCTCCAGCAAGGTATGGGCGGCGTTTTGCCAGGCCACGTGGGGCAGGGCGGCGATGTGGCGGGCGAGGCTGTCGATCTTTTCGGCGGTGATGGGATTGCGTTTGAAGGGCATGGCCGAGGAACCGACCTGCCCCGCGCCGAATGGCTCGGAAAGCTCGCCGAAGGGCGGGGATTGCAGCAGGCGCAGATCGAAGGCAAAGCGGTAGAGCGTGCCTGCCAGCCCGGCCAGAGCGTTGAGCAGCAGCCAATCTTGCTTGCGCGGGTAGGTTTGCGTGGTCGCGGGGAACGCGTCGAGGCCGAGATCGGCCAGCGCCCGGCGCTCCAACTCGCCGGCGCTGACGCCTGTTCCCTCAAGCAGTTGGCTGAATGCAGCCAGCGTGCCCACCGCCCCCTTCAAGCCCTTGCCCCGCAGGTGGGCCCGCACGCGGGCGATCTCCTCCCAGTCGATCAGCAGATCTTGCAGGGTTTGGGCGAAACGATAGCCCAGGGTGGTCGGCTCGGCCGGTTGCAGGTGGGTGTAGGCCAGGGTCGGGGTGTCGGCGTGCTGCGCGGTCAGGTCGGCGAAGCGCTCGATCAGCCCCCGCAGCTTTGCCAGCAGCAGATCCAGCGCCTCTCGCTGCCGCAGCGCCTCGGCGTTGTCCACCACATCCATGCTGGTGGCGCCCAGGTGGATCACGCCCCCGCCCACTGCGCATTGCTCGGCGAAGGTCATGATCTCGGCCATGACATCGTGCCGCGTCACCCGCTCGATCTCCAGCGCCCGCTCGATATCGATTTGCCCGGCGTGGGCCTCGATATCGGCCAATTGCGCCGGCGAGACCAGCCCGGCCCCCGCCTGCGCCCGCGCCAGCGCCACCCACACCCGCCGCCACAGCCGCCGCCGGTGTTCTTCGGAGAAAATCTGGCGCATCTCATCGCAGCCGTAGCGCCAGGTGAAGGGGGATTGGTAGAGGGTGTGGTCGGTCATGGAATCATGGTGTGAGCGCGCAGCCAATCGCTCATCTGCACGACTGTGAGTTCGGAGCGGGCAACTTGCATGGTGAAAGCTTCGATTTCGGCATTAGAAGCGGACAGCCTGCGCCCATTCATTTGCAGAAACAAACCCGCCGCCGTGATCCCCACACGCTTGTTTCCGTCTACAAAAGGATGATTGCGCACCAACGAATCAAGCAACGCCGCTGCCTTCGAAAACAGGTCGGGATACAGATCATTGCCGTCAAAGGTAGCCTGCGGACGAGCGACAGCCGAAGCCAGCAGTCCCAGATCACGGACGCCCCCGCCGCCACCTGTCTCGACGATCAAACGCATGTGGATGAATAGCGTCTGCTCGACGGAAAGGTAGTTCATGCTCGCGCCAGCGCTTCCAGCGCCGGGCGGTAGTGGTCGATGAATTCATTCACTTGCCGGACGAAGTCCGCATCCACACTCCTGGCCAACACTGCCGCCGGGGCGATGGTGATGACGCCGCGCGTTTGATCGAACTGTACATCCACTTCGGCGCCTTCGCCGAGATGAAGCGGATTGAGTATCTCTTTGGGCAGAGATACAACCATGCTGTTGCCGGTTCGGAAAATTTTACGCACCATGATTGACGTGGCTCCTGTGACAGATCGCATACTTACAACGTAAGCACAGCCAAGCATAGCACGGCAAGCGGCGGACGGCAAGCGATGACGCCGTGCCAGATGAATGGGATGGGGACACAGGGTGGCCGGTCATGCTTGTCCCGCCCGATCCACCTGTTCCCGGATGACCTTGATCATTTCTCCGGGGCGAATGACCTGAATGAGGTCGGAGTCAGGCCAGAAATCCCGCTCGTTGAGCGTGACCAGATAGCGGCATGCTTGCGCAGTTGCCGCGGCGAGAATGAGCACATCTTTGGGATGCGCGCTTTGCGCCGCCGCCCGAATCGCCTCATCCGGCACTTCTGCAACGCCGGGGAAGGCTTCCGAAAGCAGAACGTTGAGAAATGGCAAGGCAGCCGGGGCTTTTGCGCGCAGATTGCGAATCGTTTCTTCCCTGACCTCCGGCGAGATGCGGGCGTCGATCAGATCGACTTCCGCCAAGCGCAACAACGCATAGCTTGCGCCCCTGCTGGACATCGCGCCGGCGATGAGAACAGAAGAATCAAGAAATACCCGCAGTCGTGGCCGCTTCGATCCGCTCACGGTAGCGCTCCTCGTACAACTGGCGGCGGATTTCGGGCACGTCGGCCAGCATTTCTGCGACGGTCACACCGGCTTCCTCCCGAATCGCCTCCATCTCGGCCACGAGTTTAGGCACGACCGAGACACGCGGGGACAGAAAGAAACTGCCGTCGCCTAGATCGATGAGGGTGAAAACGTCGCCATCGTCAAACATATATTTTTTGCGCAGTTCCGCCGGGATGGTGACGCTGCCTTTGGCGCGCATCTGCAAGGTGGCTGTTGCCATGATTGACCTCCAATTTTCCGAAATTCCGATAATCGCCATCATACCATAACAGCAATCCGCTGTCTACACCGCAAACATCTGCTCCCGCTCCGGGCCGACGGAGACGTAATCGACCTTGATCCCGGCCAGTTCGCTGAGGCGGTGGATGTAGGCCCGCGCTGGCCTGGGCAGGTCGTCCCACGAGCGGCAATGCTCGGTCGAGGTCAGCCAGCCCTCCCACGCTTCGTACACCGGCGTGACTTCGTACAGCCGCGGGGTGTCGGGCATGGAGTCGGTGATGATCTCGCCGGAAGGCAGGCGGTAGCCGGTGCAGATTTTGAGCGTTTCGAAGTGGTCGAGCACGTCGAGTTTGGTGATGGCGAGGCCGGTCATGCCATTCAGCCAGGCGGCGTAGCCGATGGCCACGCCGTCGAACCAGCCGCAGCGCCGGGGCCGGCCGGTGGTGGCCCCAAATTCCTGGCCGATGTCGCGCAATTTCTGGCCATCGGCATCGAACAATTCGGTGGGCAAGGGGCCGTCGCCCACGGCGGTGCTGTAGGCTTTGACCACGCCGATCACGTGGTCGATGGCGCGGGCAGGCAGGCCGGCGCCGCTGGCCGCGTAGGAGGCGGTGGGGTTGCTGCTGGTGACGTAGGGATAGATGCCCCAATCGAGGTCGCGCATCACGCCCAGTTGCCCTTCCAGGAGGATGTCGGCATCAATTTCGAGGGCGCGGCGCAACATGGGCACGGTGTCGACGATGCGCCCGCCCAGCTTTTGCCGGAATTCGTGCACCAGTGCGGCCAGCGCCTGGCCATCCACCGGCTCGCCGCCCAGCAGTTCGAGCTTGCGGTTGACGGTGCGCAGGGCGTTATCGAGCCGGGCTTCCAGCCATTCCGGGTGCAGCAAGTCGCCGATGCGCAGGCCAGAGCGGGCGGATTTGTCGGCGTAGGCGGGGCCGATGCCGCGCTTGGTGGTGCCGATGGTGTCTTTGCCCCGCGCTTTCTCCTCTAATTCGTCGAGGGTGCGATGGTAGGGCAGCAGCATCTGGGCGCGGGCGCTGATCCAGAGATTGTCGAGATTGACGCCTGCCGCGGCCAGGCCTGCCATCTCGGCCAGCAACGACTGCGGATTGACCACGCAGCCGGCGCCGATGATGTTCTGGGTGGCGGGGTTGAAGATGCCGGAGGGGATGAGGTGCAGGGCGTGCTTGCCGAATGCGTTGATGACGGTGTGGCCGGCGTTGTCGCCGCCCTGGAAGCGGATGACGACATCGGCCTGCTGGGCCAGATAGTCGATGATGCGGCCTTTGCCTTCGTCGCCCCATTGGGCGCCTACAATTGCGGTAACGGTCATGGTTCAGAGAGAGATGAGAGGTAGAGAGAGGAGGTGATGTATAATCTGGCAATGAGTATCGGACGTTTTTTGGCCGGAATTGGGGCGCTGGTGTGGCATCCGCCCACGCAGACTTATCTGCTGCTGCGCCGCGGCGGGCAGCGCGATTTCCAGGCCGGGCAGTGGGAGTGTGTGACGGGACGGGTGGATCAGGGGGAGGGTTTTGCCGTGGCCTTTGCCCGCGAGCTGCGGGAGGAGATCGGCGAGGCCGCGGCGGCGGCGCAGTTTGAGTTTTTGATCGGCGCCACGCATTTTTATCGCGGCGCAGCCATGCCCGAAACCGAGCTGCTGGGCCTGCTGGCCTGCTTTTCCCTGGCCGACCGGGACGCAGTGCGCGTGAGTGAGGAGCATTCGGAATACCGCTGGCTGACCGCAGCCGAGGCGACGGTGCTGCTGCCGGAGAATCATTGGCTGGTCGAGGTGATCGCGCGGGCGGAGGTGGTGCTGGCCCTGGCCCCGCCCGATCTGCGCGCACACTGGCGGCGGCGGGGTGTGGAGATCTTCTAAAGACGAAAGACGAAAGACGAAAGATCACGTGTGATCCGTCCTTCGTCCTTTGTCCATCTAGACCTCCCCGGCAGGAGCGGGGGAGATGTAATCTACCGAAACTGTCTCTGCCATCACGCCGTGCAGATACTCCAAAACCTCCTGATGGATCGGGTGGGTTTGATAGGCCTGCAGGTCGGCCTGACTGTCGAAACGAGCGACCAGGGCCAGATCGTAGGCGCGGGGCGAGGAGGTCACATTGGCGCCCACCTCCAGGTCGCGCAGGGTGCTGATCTTGCCGGCCATGCTGCGCACCACCTCGACAGCGCGCGCGACCTGCTGAGGGCTGCGATCCTGCAATTTGAACAGCACCACATGGGTCAGGGGCTGGGTTGGGGGTGGGGATGAGGCTGGAACGGGCGCCAGCGGCAGCCGCATCAGCAACTCCCCATCTTCCTCCTCGCCGGTATAGAGGAAGCCCAGTCGTTGGTAGAAGAGGCCGGGGCTGCCCTCCCCCGGCACATGGCTCACCAGCAGCTCGGCGGCCCCGGGCCGGGTGCGCACATACTCGATCAGGTGTAGCACTGCCTGGCGGCCAAATCCCAGGCCTTGATAGGCCCCGTCGATCATCAGCCGCCACAGAAAATACTCCGCCGCCTCTCCATCATCGAACAGCATGATGAACCCCACCGGCGTCTCGTCGGCGTAGATGGCCCGGTACCAGGCCTTTCGGTTGAAGTGCGCCTGCGCCAATGATACCGCGTTGGTAGCTACAAACTGCTCTTGATCGGGCGCCACTTTCAGGCGCAGGATGGCGCGCACGTTGGCCGCGGTGATCGGGCGCAAGCTGACGTGGGCCGCGCGGGTCAGGGACTGAGAGTCGTTCGTCATCGCTTCATGCTCGTTTGATTGGTTGGTTGGTAGATTGGTAAATTGGTTTGTTGGTTTGTTTGTTGGTTTGTTTGTTGGTTGGTAGATTGGTAAATTGGTAAATTGGTAGATTGGTAGATTGGTAGATTGGTAGATTGGTTGGTAGATTGGTGGGTTTCGTTGTTTTTTGAGCGATCCCCACCAATCTACCAATCTACCAATTTACCAATCTACCAATTTACCAACCAACCAACCAACCTCACCGCCGCGCCTGATAATTGGGCGCTTCTTTGGTGACAATGATGCTGTGTGGGTGGCTTTCGATCAATCCTGACGAGGTGATGCGCACGAACTGGGCTTTGGCGTGCAGGTCGGGCAGGGAGGCCGCGCCCACATAGCCCATGCCGCTGCGCAATCCGCCCATCAACTGGAACACATACTCCTTGAGCGTGCCTTTGTACGGCACCTGCCCCTCGATCCCCTCCGGCACAAGCTTGCCGCCGAGATTGCCCGGCTCGCCCGCATTTTGCGAGGTTTGATAACGGTCCGCAGCGCGGCCCTTCATGGCCCCGATGCTGCCCATGCCCCGGTATTCCTTGAAGCGCCGGCCCTCATACATGACCACATCGCCCGGCGCTTCCTCCAGCCCGGCCAGCAGACTGCCCAGCATCACGGCGTGGGCGCCCGCGGCCAGCGCCTTGACGATGTCGCCCGAATATTTGATGCCGCCATCGGCGATGATCGGTTTGCCGAACTCCTTTGCCGCCTGGACGCAGGCCATGATCGCCGACACTTGCGGCATGCCCGCGCCGGCCACGATGCGGGTGGTGCAGATCGACCCCGCGCCCACGCCCACTTTCACGACGTCGGCCCCGGCCTCGAACAAGGCCCTGGCCCCTGCCGCAGTGACCACATTCCCGGCCAAAATCACCAGATCCGGCCAGGTCTGGCGCAGTTGCCGCACGGTGGCCAGCACCCCGGCAGTGTGGCCGTGGGCCGTGTCGATGGCCACCGCGTCCACCTCCTCGGCGATCAGCGCCTCGGCCCGCAGCATGGCCCGCTCGCCCACGCCCACCGCCGCGGCCACCAGCAGCCGGCCCTGCTCATCCTGGGCGGTGTGGGGATAATCGGAACGTTTGAGGATGTCTTTGTAGGTGATCAAGCCCTTCAAAAAGCCATGCTCATCCACCAGCGGCAGCTTTTCGATGCGATAGCGGTGCAGGATCTCCTGCGCCTGCGCCAGCGTGGTGCCCAGGGGCGCTGTGATCAGGCGTTCGTGCGTCATGAACTCAGCCACCGGCTGATCGTGGTGGCGGGCAAAACGGATGTCGCGGTTGGTCAAAATCCCCACCAACCGCCCGGCCGCGTCGACGATGGGCACGCCGGAGATGCGATAGCGGGACATGATCGCTTCCGCTTCGGCCAGGGAAGCGTCGGGGCCGAGCGTGACCGGCTCCACGATCATCCCCGCTTGCGAGCGCTTGACCTTGTCCACCTCCGCCGCCTGGGCTGCGATGTCGAGGTTGCGATGGATGACACCGATCCCGCCCTGCCGGGCCAGAGCCATGGCCAGATTCGCTTCCGTGACGGTGTCCATCGCCGCCGAGAGCAGGGGGATGTGGAGCCGCAGCCGCGGGTGCAGAGTCACCGAGATGTCCACCTCCGCCGGCAGCAGCTCGGCGTAGCCGGGCGTGAGAAGGACATCATCGAAGGTGAGGGCTTCGGGGATGGCGTTCATGGTGGATCAGGGTCGGCAGGCGGGGTGGTTGGCGTCGGCATACGAGGTGATGGGAAGCACGGTCCAGTCGATACTGCCATGGATGGCCCCGCCTTCGTAGGCGCTGATGAACATGGCCACGGGCGCGCTGGGGGCAAAGCCGCTGTCGGGGCCGAAGGGCGGGATCGATTCGCCGAATTCGCGATACAAACCGATGCTGCCGCCCATGGTCGGCGTTTCGGTGCTGATCGCCACATCCCGCGGCCAGGCGGTGATGACGACGTTGGCCTCGAAGGTGTCAGAATAGCCGCTGACCTCGATCGCGCCGCAGACGACATCGCCCACGCCCGGTCTGAGCAGATCCACAGTGCGCTGGCCGGGCAGGATCGTGATCCGCGTCTCGATTTTGTTGATCTCCGCGCCATCTCTGGCGCTGATCTCGAACACTTCCAGCAGCGCGGCTTGCTCGGTCTGGGTCTCGAAGCGCAGATAGGTGTGGAAAAAGGCATGTTCGACGCCGCCGCCCATGACATAGCGCTCGGCGATCACTTCCCCGGCGGCATCGCGCAGGCGGATATTGACCATGCCCTCGAAGGTGAGGGAGTAGCCGATGACCTCGATGGGGCTGTGGTAGGTGGTGAATGACACCGGCGAATACACTTCGATGGCGGCGGCAGGCGCGGTCCAGGGAGTGGCCGGCGTGGGCGGGGGCGTGGGCGGGGTGACGGGCGCGCCCGCGCGAGGAATGCAGAGGCGTTGGCCGGCGTAGATGAGATTGCGATTGCGGATGGTGGGGTTGGCCTGTTGCAGCGTCTTGGCGCTGACGCCGAAACGGCGGGCGATGGCGCTGAGCGTATCCCCGGGGCGGACGCGATAATAGCGGCAGTCATCGTCGTTGGCGGCGGCCGGCAGCACGCCGATCAGCAGGATGAGAAGCGCAAGCAGCCAGACCAGGGCTGTGCGCGGGCGCTGGGCTGTGAACATGGGACCCTCCGAATGAGTGTGCAGGGGAACCGATGGCCGGATTGTAGCACCCCGGCAGGGGGCGCGCAATCGCGTCCCTCCGATCGCTGCCGCACGTCAGCGAAAGCGCCGCGCCAATTCCTCTTCCACCTGCGCCCAGGCCAGCCCCCGCTGCGCCAGCAGCACCAGCAAGTGGTAGATAAGGTCGGCGCTTTCGGAAAGGAGGCGGGCGTCATCCTGCGCCAGCGCCGCCACCACCACCTCCACCCCCTCTTCCCCCACCTTTTTGGCGATCTCTTGCTCCCCCGCCGCGAACAGCTGCGCGGTGTAGCTGCCTTCCGGCATCTCCCGCCGCCGCGCCGCGATCCTCTCCATCAACTGCTGCAAAACCGACTCAGACATACCTCCTCCACTGAACACTGAACACTGAATACTGAACACTGAACACTGAATACTGAACACTGAACACTGATCACTGATCACTGATCCCCCGCCGCGTCCGCGCCGTCGCCCAGCCAGGCAGCCAGGGCGGCCAGCGGCGGCTCTGTGGGATCCAGTATCTGGAAAAAGCAGGAGAAATGGCCGGTGTGGCAGGCGGGGCCATAGGGATGCACTCGCGCCAGGATGGCGTCGCCATCGCAATCGAGCCGCAGCTCCACCACCTGCTGAAAGTGGCCGCTGGTAGCCCCTTTGTGCCACAGTTCCCCCCGGCTGCGGCTCCAGAAATGGGTCTGGCCGCTGCGCAGGGTGAGGAGCAGCGCCTCCCGGTTCATGTAGGCCAGGGTCAGCACCGCGCCGCTGGCCGCGTCCTGGACAATGGCAGGGACAAGCCCGCGGTCATCGAAACGCACACGCTCCAGCCATTCCGGGGTCTCCTCGCTGCCGGCTGCGGCCAGGGCCATGCCGGCAGCGGCCGCGCTGAAACGGGGACGATCAGGCATGATCTGCCTCTGGCGGGCGCACAGGCACGCCCCGCGCCAGCAGATAGCGCTTCAGGTCGGGGATGCGCAGGTGATCGAAGTGAAAGAGGGTGGCGGCCAGCGCGGCATCCGCGCCGCCAAGAGTCAGGGCCTGCCAGAAATGCTCGGCCGCGCCGGCGCCGCCGCTGGCGATGACCGGCGCCGACACAGCCGTGGAGACTGCTTGCAGCAGCTCCAGATCGTAGCCCGCGGCCGCGCCGTCGGCATCCATGCTGGTCAACAGCAGCTCGCCGGCCCCTCGCGCCGTGGCCTCCTGCGCCCAGGCCACCACATCCAGGCCGGTGGGGCGGCGCCCGCCATGGGTGACCACCTCCCAGCCGCCGGCCCGGCGTTTGGCGTCGATGGCTACGACGATGCACTGGCTGCCGAACTGCTCGGCCCCGCGTGTGATCAGGTCTGGGTCGCGCACCGCGGCGGAGTTGATGCTGATCTTATCGGCCCCGGCTTGCAGCATTGCCCGCATCTCCGCGACTGTGCGCAGGCCCCCGCCCACGGTGAAGGGGATGAAAACGGTATCGGCCACAGCCCGCGCCACATCCAGCATGATGCCGCGGCCCTCGTGCGTGGCGGTGATGTCGAGAAACACCAATTCATCCGCGCCGGCCGCGTCATAGATGCGGGCCTGTTCCACCGGGTCGCCGGCATCGCGCAGATCAACGAACTGCACGCCTTTGACCACACGGCCCGCTTTTACATCGAGACAAGGAATAATACGTTTCGCAAGCACAATAGAATAGAAATGAAAAAAACGAACCGTAACCAACCAACCAACCAACCAACCAACCAGCCAACCAACCAACCAACCAGCCAACCAACCAACCAACCAACTAACCCACCTACCCCCCAAACCGCACAAGATGAATGCCGTGAGGGGCGGCATCGGCGCCGCGGGCCAGCGTGATCATACTATCACCAAACAGGCGAAAACCGTAACGGTGCAGCAGCGCCATCGCTCGCGCGTCCATCAGATCGATGGGAAACCCCAAACTGCCCCGACCTTTGGCCGCGGCCCAGGCGCGCGCCGCCTCCAGCACGCCTGCCTGCTCGGCAGCCGTGGCCGCGGGTGAGATCAGCAGCGCTTTGCCTTCCAACCAATTCGCCTGCCGCCGCCAATAGGTCAGCGCCATACCCAGCAGCCGCTCCTGCCGCCACACCAGCAGCGTATCCCCCTGCTGCTGGCGCTGCGTCCAGGCCACCCAGGGAGCATAGGCCGCGCCTGCGCCCACGTCCTGGCCCAGCGCATCGATTGCGGCCAGCGCCGCGTCTTGCGCCCTGGCATCCAGCCGGGCAAAGGTGTGCGCCGTCATCTGCGGGGGCGCGTCTGGCAGGGGCGAGTCGGTGCGGCGGTAGGCAAACAGGGAAATCCCTGCCGCGGCATAGCCCAGCGCCTGATAAAAACCCAGATTTTGCGTCGCCTCCGGCCAGGTCATCAGATGAATGCGTTGCACGCCCTGGCGCCAGAGATAGGCTTCGGCGTCGGCCACGGCTTGCCGGCCCAGCCCCCGGCGCTGATAGTCGGGATGCACCGCCAGGCTGTGAAACCAGCCAAAATGACCATAGGCCCGGCAGACGCAGAAGGTCAGCGTGTGCCCCTGCCACTCCCCCACTCGAACGCCTTCCCCCTCCCGGTCGAGGTACTGCAGCACCTTCTCCTCCTCGTAATGCACCCAGCGTCCGCGTGGGCTGTCGCCGTAGAGCCGCCGCACCACCGGCGCGTAGGCCATGTCTACCAGTTTGCTCAGGCGGCGCACATCGGCTGCCACCGCCGGCCGGAAGGTCAGATTCATCATGTGGTTTTCGGCGTTGCCGCTTGCAGCGCCGCGGCCAGCGAGAGCGCGCCTGTGTACAGGGCCTGACCGATGATCACCCCTTCGATGCCGGCCTGCGCCTGCCCGGCCAGCAGGGCGATATCTGTCGCATCCCGCACCCCGCCGGAGGCGATGACGGCCAGGCCGCTGGCCCGCGCCAGGGCTGCCGTGGCCGCCACGTTGACGCCGGTCAGCATGCCATCGCGGCTGATGTCGGTGTAGATCATGCGTTGCACCCCGGCGGCACGCATGGCGATGGCCAGCGTCACGGCCTCCAGGCTGCTGGTCTGGGCCCAGCCGTGCGTGGCCACCCGCCCCTCGCGGGCGTCGATGCCGATGACGATGCGTTCAGAACCGAAACGGGCCAGCGCCGCCCGCACGATCTGCGGCTGCTGCACGGCCACTGTGCCCAGCACCACCCGCGTGGCGCCCAACGCCAGGGCTTGGGCCATCTCCTCCAGCCGCCGCAGGCCCCCGCCGAACTGGATCGGCAGATCCACCGCCTGCCGGATCTCGGCCAGCCGCTGCAAGTTGATCGGCAGCGGCGCCCCTGCCGGCCCGGCCTCATCCCCAAACGCGCCATCCAGATTGACCACATGCAGCCATTGCGCGCCCTGCGCGGCCCACTGCCGGGCCGCTGCGGCCGGGTCTTCGCTGTACAGCGTCTCGGCGGTGGGATCGCCCTGGCGCAGACGCACGCAGCGCCCCCGGCGGAGGTCGATGGCAGGAAAAATGAGCATGAGGGGGCAGGGGGCAGGGGGGTCAGGCGGCGGTGCAGATGCTGATGAAATTGCGCAGAATGTGCAATCCTACCTGTTGGCTCTTTTCCGGGTGGCATTGGATGCCCCAGATACGGTCGCGCTGCACCACCGAGGGATAGGTGATGCCGTATTCCGTCGTTGCCAGCACATCCGCGGGGTCGGCGGCGTCGCAGAAATAGGAATGGACGAAGTAGGCGTAGGCGCCATCGGCGATGCCGGCCAGCAGGGGGTCGGGGCGGGTGGGGTGCAGTTGGTTCCAGCCGATCTGCGGGATGCGCAGTTCTGGGCCGAAGCGCCGCACTCGGCCGGGCAGGAAGCCCAGCCCCGGCCAGTCGCCCATCTCCTCACTCGCCTCGAACAGCATCTGCATGCCCACGCAAATGCCCAGCAGGGGGATGCCCTCCACCACCACCTCGCGCAGCACCGAAGAGAGGCGCCGCTGCCGCAGATTCGTCACGCAGGCCCCGAACGCGCCCACGCCGGGCAGGATCACGCCGGCCGCGTCCAGGATCTGCCGCGGCTGCGCGGTCAAGATCACGGTTTGGGCACTGCCGGCCTCGGCGCTGGCCTGTTCCACCGCCTTTTGCACGCTGCGCACATTGCCGATGGCGTAATCGATGATGGCGATCATAAGGTCAGCGTGCCTTTGGTGGAGGGCACGCCCTGGCGGCGGGGATCGCTGCGCGTGGCCGCGTCCAGCGCCCGCGCGAAGGCTTTGAACAGCGCCTCGCATTGGTGATGGTCGTTGTGGCCGTAGAGCACGCGGGCGTGCAGGTTCATGGCCGCGTGGCCGGCCACCGACTCGAAGAAATGGCCGATCAGGTCGGTGCCCAGGCCGCCGATGCGGGGCGTATGCCAGGCCGCCTCGAACACGCAATAGGCCCGGCCCGACAGATCGACCGCGACGAAGGCCAGGGCCTCATCCATGGGCACGTAACTGTGCGCCGTGCGCACGATGCCGGCCCGCTCGCCCAAGCCCTGGCTGATCGCCCGGCCCAGGCAGATGCCCACATCCTCGACTGTATGATGCTCGTCGATGTGCAAGTCGCCGTGGGCCGCGACCGTGAGATCGAACAGGCCGTGGCTGGCGAAGAGAGTGAGCATGTGATCGAAGAAGCCGATGCCGGTGTGCACATCGGCCTGGCCGCTGCCGTGCAGGTCGAGCGTGAGGGTGATGTCGGTTTCGCGGGTGGTGCGAGTGACGGTGATGGGCATGTCAGTTCTGATTGATCGGGCGAGATTGTGGCCAGCGGCGTAAGAAGGGGCTGCTTTCGCTGCTTAGGTTCGGCGCCAAGTATTTAACCGGGCCAGGTTAGGCCGCAATTTGATAGATCACCGGACGATACTTTGGCTCTGGGATGTCCCTGCCAGCCTGGCGCGCCGCTTCCAGCCAGACCTGCCTGGCAATTGCTACCTCTTGTAGTGCATCCAGGGGTGTTTCACCGAAGGCCGAACATGCTTCGAGATCAGGAATATCGGCGATATAGCCGCCATCTTCTTCAGAATAGAAGATGTTGATGTGATAGTCACGCATTAGTTATCCTCCAAAATGAGGTTGTAGCGCTCAACCAGTTTCAAGAATTGCCGGATTTGATAGGGTTTCGCCTGACCGCCAACACGTTGCAGATTGATGAGTTCTGGCACCTCTGGGTGTATGAAAATGTGATGACTGCCCCGAACCCGGCACAAACGAAAACCAAAGCCTTCCACCAGGTTTATCATGTCATCGAAACCGACATTCATCGATCCAGCAGCAAGTTTTTGTAGAAGTCGGCGTCTGTTCACGCAGCCTCCTTGTACTCGGTAAGCGTTTGCAGCAACCTCTCCGTGTCTTCTGGCCGGCCGGCGCTGATGCGGATGCAGTTCTGCAGGCCGGGCTTGTCATAGTATCGCACGAGAATGCCTTGCGCTGCCAACTGGCGGTGCAGTTCCGCCGCGGCTCTGCCTTCGACTCGGCAGAGCACGAAATTGGCCTGGCTGGGATAGGGGTGCAGCCAGGGAATCTGGCCGAGTGCAGAATACAGCCGGTCTCGCTCTGCTTTCAGCACCGCGATGCGGGTTTGCAGAAAGGGCAGGTCGTTCAGGCTGGCAAGGCCGGCCACCGTGGCGGCGACGTTGACGTTGTAGGGCTGTTTGAACGTCCACAGATGCGCCAGGATCTGCAGGGGAAAGATGCCGTAGCCGAGGCGTAATCCGGCCAGGCCCGCCCATTTGCTGAAGGTGCGCAACACGATCAGGTTCGGTGTGTGCGGCACCCACGAGGCCACCGAATTCGCCGCCGGATCCTCGGCGAATTCGATGTACGCCTCGTCCACGACCACGATCAGCGGCAGGCGCAGCAGGCGGCGCAAGGCGTCGTGCGGGATCAGGCTGCCGTCGGGGTTGTTGGGGGAGGTGAGGAACAGCAGTTTGGGGCGATGTTCCTTTACCGCCCGCTCGATGCCCGCCACATCCAACCGGAAGTGATCGTCACGCCACACCTCGATCACGCGGGCGCCGCTCAGTTTGGCGTCGAAACTGTACATGCCGAAGGTGGGGGGGCAGTTGAGGATGCTATCGCCCGGCGCCAGGAAGAGGCGACAAAGGTAATCGAGCAGTTCATCCGCGCCGTGACCGGGCAGGATGTGCTCGGCGGGCAGGCCGGTGTAGCCGGCGAGGGCCTGGCGCAACTCGCCCTGCTGCGGGTCGGGGTAGATGTGGTACCAGGGAAAGCGGCTGAGCGCGTCCAACACGCGTGGGGAAGGCCCGTAGGGGTTCTCGTTGGCGTCCAGTTTGATGATTTCGTGGGGCGCGCGGCCCAGTTCCCGGCTCAGCACCTCGAAGGGCTTGACAGGCGTGTAAGCCTCCATCGCGGCGATGTCGGGACGGAGGAGCGAAGAGATTGGAGATGGGTTGATTGGGGATTGGGGGGTGGGCGTCATGTCACGATCTTGACATTGTATATACGTTTAATTAGAATGCCGTCATGGATGAGCGACGTATCCTGCAAGGAATTGTCTTCGCATGGCACACGGATAAGGCGCACAGCAACCGGCGGAAACACGGCATCGATCTCGCGACGGCGTGCGAAGCGTTCTTCGATCCATTCCTTGTGGTACTTGATAATGAAATCGTTGATGATGAACTGCGCGGGGCACTGTTGGGTTTGACCAAGGCATGGCGCCTGCTGTACGTCGTCTATGCCTTACGTAACGACACATTTCGACTCATTTCTGCACGACCGGCCACGAGCGCCGAGAGAAGAATGTATGAAAACCAATGATTTGACGGTGCGGCTGCACAAAGACCGGCCCATGACGATGATCAGCCTGCGGGTGCCGGAGGATGTGCTCGTAGATATCAAGCGGATTGCGCCGCTGCTGGGCTTTTCTGGCTATCAACCGCTGATCCGGGCGTATATCGGTCAGGGCCTGCGCGCCGACCTGGAACGGCTGGAGGCGGAATCAACGCTGCCGGCGCTGGTCGAAAACTTGCGCAAACATGGGGTGAGCGATGAGGTCATCGCTGCATCGCTGGCAGAAAGCCGTCCATCCTGGCAGGCTTCAGTCCCCGACAGTGAATAACGCCCTTTTCAATCGCTAATCTCCAATCTTTGATCGTTCCCGCGCCGCGGCGGCGTGGGCGTCGAGGCCTTCGGCCGCGGCGATGCGGGCGGCCACCGGGCTGAGCGCCGCGGCTGTGGCCGCGTTCAGCCCGATCAGGCTGGTGCGCTTGATGAAATCTTCCACCGTCAGGGGGGAGGCGAAACGGGCCGTGCCCGCGGTGGGCATGATGTGCGAGGGGCCGGCCACGTAATCGCCCAAGACCTCGAAACTGTGCTCGCCCACGAAGATGCCGCCGGCGTGCCTGATCTGGGGTACCAGCGCCCAGGGGTCGCGCACGCACAGGCAGAGATGCTCCGCCGCGAAGGCGTTGGCTGCTTGCACCGCCGCGGTCAGGTCGGGGGTGATGACCGCGCCGCCGTACGCGGCCAGGCTCTGGGCGATGATCTCCGCCCGGCTGAGCTGCTCCAGCCGTTGGCCGATCTCGGCCTGCACGGCTTCGGCCAGTTCCCGGCTGGGGGTGAGCAAAATGGCCGCGGCGAGGATGTCATGCTCGGCCTGGGCCAGCAGATCGGCCGCCACCCAGGCAGGGTCGGCGCCGGCGTCGGCGATGATCAGGGTTTCGGTGGGGCCGGGCTGGCCGTCGATGCCCACGATCCCGAACACCTGGCGTTTGGCCAGGGTGACGAACAGCCCGCCCGGGCCTACGATTTTATCGACCGCGGGCACCGTTTCGCTGCCAAAGGCCAGGGCGCCGATGGCCTGGGCGCCGCCCAACGCGTAGAGTTCATCCACGCCCGCAATCTCGGCGGCAGCGAGGATGACGTCGGCCACCTGGCCGCTGCCGCGGTCGGGGGGCGCGCAGGCGATCACCCGCGGCACGCCGGCCACGCGGGCGATGACCGCAGCCATGAGCAG
>JABWBG010000326.1 GCA_013360575.1 Caldilineales bacterium | reverse complement strand
GCCGTCGCCGTGGCCGTTTCCGTCGATGCGATCGTCGGCGTGGCCGTGTCTGTCGGTGTGGCCGTCGCCGTGGCTGTCGGCGTCGGCGTGGGCGTGATCGTCGGCGTGGGCGTGGGTGTGGCCGGATGGCAGGCAATCAGGCTGACATCGTCCACGAACATCCAGGTGCGGTGACTGGCCACATCATCGTTGTAGACCTGGAAATAAAGCCGCAGGCTCTCGCCGGCGTAGGCTGTCAGGTCGAACACCCGCTCCTTCCACACACGGTCATTCTCCAGCACCGTCAGCAAACGGGCGCGCGGGGGATAAGAGGAGGTTGCATTCAGCAGCCACACCGCCTGATTGTCGCCGCTGCTGTCTTCTGTGCCCGGATTGTACCAGAGGCGCAGGGTGAGGCTGACCGCATCCCCCGGCAGGCTGAAGCTCTGCAAAGCGGTGGAATAGGAAGCGGCCGCGGGCGCGAACCGGCCCTCCAGGGCCTGCGCGCGCGGGCGCGGCCCCGCCATCTGCCCCACCACGCCCAAGCGGGCCGCGCGGGCGCCGCTGTGCGCTGCCTGGGTGGTATAGCCCGCGGTCGTGGCCGTGGCCGGGAAGGTCCAACCCTGATTCTGCTCGAACCCGCCGTTGCTGATCAACTCGACGCAGGCGCTGGGCAAAGGCGTGCTCGTTGGCGTCGGCGTGGGCGTGATCGTAGCCGTGGGCGTGATCGTTGGCGTGGGGGTGGCCGTAGCCGTGGGCGTGATCGTCGGCGTCGCCGTCGGCGTCTCTGTCCCGGCCAGCGGCTGGGCCAGGTGCAGGGCCGCAGCCAGGCCCATGCGGGCAATGGCAGTGACGTAGGCGAAATCGACCAGACCGACCTTGTCGCCCGGCTTGTGATACTGCGGATTGCGGTCGCGGGGCCGCGGGTCCTCGGCGGTGCCGTCGAAGAAGTTCTCTATCACCAGCACCGAGGTGTAGCCGTTGTCCCAGAAGCTGCGATGATCGCTGAACCGGGCGGCGGTGGCGGCCTTGCGTTCCAGCGTCAGGCCCAGTTGATAGAGTTGATTGGCCGCGGCCAGGTGATCCCCCAGCAAAATATCCTGCGCCCGCGTGCCGGTGTGCACTTCCGATACGCGATCGCCATTGCCATCGTAGCCGATCATATCCAAATTGATGGCGGCGATGATGTTGGCCTGCTGGGCGGCAAGCTGGGCCACGTAGGGCCTGGATCCCCAGTAGCCGAACTCCTCGCCGGTGAACCAGACCAGCCGCAGGGAGTAGCGAAAGCGCTGGCCCCGCAACAGATCGGCCATGGCCAACAGGGCGGCGCTGCCGCTGCCATTGTCATCGGCGCCGGGCGCAGTGGTGCTGGGGGATCTGTCCGAGATGCTGTCGAGATGTCCCACCAGCAGCACCAGCCGCTGCGGCTCGATCTGGCCGGGGATGTCGATGATGATGTTGCGCCAGGTGGCGCCGTCGGGCGGGTTGCTGTAGCTGTGATAGTGCGGGCTGTAGCCCATCGCCTGCAGGCGCTCGTACACGTACTGCTCGCTGCGGCGGCCATGGGTCGACCAGGAATAGCGCGAGGGCAGGGTGCGGGCCACGCCGCCAATGGTCACCGTCTCCTCGCCGCTGAGCCGGCGATCCCAGGTCTGGATCGCGGGAGCGGAAAGGGCTGCGACCAGAGCGGCGATCTCAGGATCCGCGGCCACGGGGGGCGGCGGCAGGGCCTCGGGCCGGGCAAAGGGCCGGATCGGCTCGTTCAGGGGCAGGAGGCGGACGCCGCGCCGGGCCAGGATCGCGACCTCTTGCGGTGGGAGTTGCACCAGCGCGTAGGGCGCCTCCTGCCACAGAGGCGGCGCCACCGCCTGCAGATCCGCGAAGGGCTGGCCGCTGGCCAGGGTTTTCTCCTCATCCACCAGGAAGAGCAAGCCCGCGTCCCCGCGCACCGGCCCCAGATCCACCGCGGCTGCCGCGGCTGCGGGCGCGCTGATCCACGCCACCAGCCATGGCCTCCCCGCCCGCGTGATCACCGCCAGCGGCAGGATGTCAGGCCGCTGCGCCTGCGCCTGCTCCGCTGCCGTGTGCAAGGGCAGCAGCGCCAGACGCGGTGGCGGCGGAGACTGGGCGCGGCCGCTCAGGGCCAGGATGCCCAGCAACAGGATCGCAAGCACACCGGATCGCACAACTCTACGCATGAAAAAAAACCTCGGAAGATGAGAAAACCGTCACACCGCGTGCGGGTATTGTGCTATAATGCCCGCGCTTTTGCCAATCCAGCCCCATTCCTTCGCACACCCTCAGCCCCCATGACTGCACTCAGCGCCGACGTGGTTCGCCACGTGGCCGAACTGACCAAAATCCACCTGACCGCCGCGGAGATCGAGCGTTTCGCCGATCAGCTCTCGGCGGTGCTGGCCTACGCCGATCAATTGCAGGAGATCGATACCGACCACATCCCCGTGACCGCGGCCGCGCCCTTGTACAACGTCATGCGTGCGGACGAGGTGCAGCCCAGCCTGCCGCTTGCCGACGTCCTCGCCAACGCCCCCGACCACGATGGCCACGCCTTCCGCGTGCATGCGGTGTTGGTGGATTAGTTGGTTGGTTGGTTAGTTGGTTGGTTGGTTGGTTGGTTAGTTGGTTGGTTAGTTGGTTGGTTGGTTGGTTGGTTGGTAATAGTTAACCTGATGTGTCATTGCAAGTGACCCATCCCGCCGCAGCGGGATGCGCCATAGCGACGAACTCCCGTCATGCTGAGGTCCGCCGAAGCATCCCGGCGTGGGCGTTCCTAGGTAGGGCGACCGCAGGTCGCAAGCGAAGCAATCTCCAAGGTGGCTCGTCAATTTTGGGGGTTCAAACAGCGTTGGGGATTGCTTCGGGGCTATCGCCCCTCGCAATGACAAAATAATGTGAATTCTTACTAACCAACTAACTAACCAACTAACTAACCAACAAACTAACTAACCAACAAACTAACCAACCAACAAACTAACCAACCAACAAACAAACTAACCATGCCCACTCTCACCATCCACGAATCACGGGTGCTGCTGCGGCGAGGCGAGATTTCATCCGTGGAATTGACCCAAGCCTATCTCGACCGTATTGCGCTCCTCGACCCGCAGGTGCATGCCTACCTGCACGTGGATGCGGATCTGGCCCTGGCCCAGGCCGCGGCGGCAGACGCGCGCCGCGCCGCGGGGGAAGATGCGCCCCTCTTGGGCGTGCCCCTGGCCGTCAAGGATGTGATCACCGTGCGCGGCATGCCCACCACCGCCGCCTCCCGCATGCTCGCCGGCTTCATGCCCCCCTACGAAGCCACCGTCAGCGAGCGGCTGCGCGCGCAGGGCGCGGTCTTCCTGGGCAAGGCCAACACCGACGAATTCGCCATGGGCTGGAGCACCGAAACCTCCGCCTTTGGCCCCACCCGCAACCCCTACGACCTCAGCCGCGTGCCCGGCGGCAGTTCCGGCGGGCCGGCAGCGGCCGTGGCCGC
>JABWBG010000325.1 GCA_013360575.1 Caldilineales bacterium | reverse complement strand
GCCGGCCTGCGCGCCGGACGCGCCGACGATGTTGACAATGGCTAATTTCGCATAGTCATTGATTATGATTTCAGGGTCGAGGCCCATGCGCGCCAGGGCAGGGGGGCGCTGCGCGGTGATGAGGATGTCGGCCTTGGCCAGCAAACGGGCCATCTCGTCCCGTCCCGCCGTGCTCTTCAAGTCCAGGCGCCGTATCTCGACGCCGGCGTGCAGCGCCTCATACCAGGGCCGGCAGTACTGAGCCAGGGGGTCGCCCGCCGGCGGCTCCACCTTGATCACCTGGGCGCCGAGGCTGGCAAGCTGCGCCGCGGCCAGTGGAGCGGGCAAATTCAGCCCGGTGTTGATCACCCGCAGGCGATGCAGGGGTAAAAAATCATTGTTTCGCATAGTCATTGCCTATATTTTTACAGCTGGGACAATTCACCACAAGAGATCACCAGCCGTCAGATCCCGCGCTTGCACACCGATCCGCTTCACCAATTTGATGCCATCCCACGGCTCCTCCCACAGGCCATCGTGCAAGGCCCAGGAGCGGCCGCGCACACTTTCGGCCAGGATCGGATCGCGAAATGGGGTGGAGCCGTCCAATCGCCGCGCCAATTCGCCGCCGGCAGCAAAAGCCTCGTGCAAATGCTTCATGCGATCGCGGCCCTGAGCGTAGACGAAACCGGCCCGCTCGAACAGGATGGCATTGTGATAATAAAGAGGCTCGACCTCGTATTCGCGATGGTGCAGCGCGGCCATGAGCTGATCCAGATCCCAGAGCAAGCGATGGAACATGCCCAGGCCCGCCCGCACCTGGCCCGGCGCCAGACCAGCCAGCAGGGCCGCTGCCTCTGCCTGCACATGGCGCCGCGCCGTGCCCCGCAGCGTCGGCTCGCCCTCCGGGGTGAGGTCGATGTCGAACCGCGGCGCCCGCGGGTCATTCATCCCCACCCACGTCACCGAAATGCGCCCGAACACGGTGTCGGTCAGTTCGATCTCCAGCAGCGGGTCGCGGCGGTCGATGTCGTTCAGCACCCGCACGCCCCATACATGCCCCTCCTGCGCCTGCGCCACCTCCACCATCACCTCGCCGGCAGCGTTGCGCAGGGTGATGGGGTCGATGTCGAATGCGCTGAGCAGATCGACCGGCAGCAGGATGTGCATGAGCAGGTGGCGGAAATCGCCGCTTTTCTCGTGCAACTGGTGCAGATAGACGACCTGCGGCTGCGCCGGGGCTGTGTCCAGCGGCCTGGTCTGCGGGATGTGGCGGCCTGATTTGGGTCTGTCCTGCAGCATGGCTTACCACCCCTGGTCAGGATCGATGCCGGCCGCGGCCAGAACCGGGGCCATGAGGGTGATGATGCGGCTGTGGCAGTGGCCGTTGCTGGCCACCAGACCCCCGCGGCGGCGCACATCAGGCTGGTTGTAGCGCAAGGGCCGGCCCCAGCAGTCGCTGATCTTGCCGCCGGCGCCGCAGAGGATCGCTTCCGGCGCGCAGGTGTCCCATTCTTTGACGCCGGGCGCGGGATGCAGGTAGAGATCCGCCTCCTGCCGGGCGATCAGGCCGCATTTCAGCCCCACCGAGCCGGAAATGCGCTCGCGGCTGATGCCGATCGCCGCTTTGATGGCGTCGGTGATGGGGTTGCGGTGCGAGCGGCTGACCACCAGGGCCAGGTCGGCCGGGCGATCGATGGCGCTGACCTGTAAAGGCCGGCGCTGGCCCCCCTCGATCCGCCACGCGCCGCCCTGGCGCAGGCCGCTGTACATCAGATCGAGGATCGGCTGGTAGACCACGCCCAGGACGGCGACGCCCTGCACGGCCAGGCCGACCATGATGCTGAATTCGCCGTTGCGGGCGATGAATTCTTTGGTGCCGTCGAGGGGATCGACGCACCACACGCGTTCTTTGTCCAGCCGGCTAAGGTCATCTTGCGATTCTTCGGCCAGGATGGCATCGCCCGGGAAGGCGCGGCGCAGTTCTGCCACCAAGAATTCATTGACCGCGTGATCCGCGGCGGTGACAGGGTCATTCGCGCCTTTCCATGTGATATCGTTGGGCAGGTCGTGGTATTCACGCACGATCGGCCCGGCTGCACGCACAATCGCTTCCAGGCGGTGGAGGGTTTCGAGAGTCATGGGGGGGGAGTTGGTTGGTTGGTTAGTTGGTTAGTTGGTTGGTTAGTTGGTTGGTGATGAGGCGCGATATCGTCCTTCGTCTATCGTCTATCGTCTATCGTCCATCATCCCCTCCACGGCTTGGAGGAATTGGGCGATGTGGCGGCGGTTTTCGCCCAGGTCCGCGCGGCCCAGGCGGGAGGCGGAGCGGATGTGCAGTTGGCTGCCGCCGCGCACCATCACCACCTGCACCGTCATGTCATCCCTGAACAGGGGCCAGCGCGGCCACCATCCCCAGGCCGGGACGCCCACAGTCAGGGTCAGGCGCAAGGCGCCGGCATCGGCGGCGACGATGTCAAAGTGCTTGAGCCGCTCCGCCGCCTGCACCGCGGCGGCAAAGGCCTGATCTGGGCTGGCGGGCAGGGTGCGGGGCAGCAGTTCCGGCAGTTGGGCGCTGGCGCTGGTCTCGGCCACGTTGCTGGTGTAGCCGCTGCGCAGGCGCAGGCCGATGTTGGGGATGAAGAGAAGGTGCAAGATCAGGATCAACAGCAAGAATCCGCCCAGGTTGCGCAGCCAGATCGAGCGCCCGCGGCTCAAGCGCAGCACCGCCAGCCCCGCCACGGCCAGCAGCGGCATGGTCATTTCCGGGGGATACCAGGTGAGCATGGGGCAGGGAGCAGGGGGCAGGGCGTTAGTAAAGGCCTTGGGTGTGGCCGCCGTCCACTTGCAGGGCCACGCCATTGACAAAGCTGGCCCGGCCCGAGGCCAGAAACGCCACGGCCGCGGCAAATTCTGCCGGCTCGGCCATGCGCCGGGCGGGGATGTTGCGGGTGATGCCCTCGGCCACGACCGCGGGATCGACCTGACGGGTCTGGGAGAGGCTGTGCAGCAGCTCTTCCACACGGGCGGTGCGCGTCCATCCGGGCAGAATGCTGTTGAAGGTGACGCCGGTGTGTCCCAACTCGTTGGCCAGGGACTTGATGAAGCCCAGCACCCCGGCGCGGGTGGCGTTGGAGAGGATCAGATTTTCCAGCGGCTGCTTGGCCGAGACAGAGGTGATGGCGATCACCCGGCCCTGATCCGATTGGCGCAGGTGGGGGAGGGCGGCGTAGACCATGCGCACGGTGGAGAGGAAGTTGAGTTGCAGCGCGTATTGCCACTGCGCGTCGTCGAAGCTTTCTGCCGGGCCGGAGGGAGGCCCGCCGGCATTGGTGACAAGGATATCCAGGCGGCCAAAGTGCGCGGCCGCGGCGGCGATGAAGTGCTCGCAGCCGGTTTGGCTGGTCAGATCGGCCACCACCGGCAGGATGTCGCGCCCGGTTTCGGCCTGGATATCGCCGGCCGCCGCCGCGATGCGCCCGGCGTCTCGCCCGCAGATGGCGACGCTGGCCCC